>JAAZAA010000024.1 GCA_012514535.1 Myxococcales bacterium
CGGCAGGCGGTGCATCCGTGGGGGCCGCAGCGACGGGCGGCGTCGTGGCGGGCTGGGCCGTGACGGGCTGGGCGTCCGCGGGCGGCGCGGCGACGGGCTGGGCCGCGGCAGGCGGTGCATCCGTGGGCGGCGCGGCGACGGGCGGCGTCGTGGCGGGCGCAGCGTCGGGTGAGTGGGTGAGCTCCGTCCCCGTCAGCTGGAGCCCGACCTCCGCCGCCAGGGCGCCGAGCTGGCCGCGATCGGGGGCGCGGCCATACAGCTCCGCCATGCGGGCTTGCGCCTGGTCGATGGCGAGCTGGCCGCCCGCGCGGGCGACCTCCCGGCGCAGGAACTCCGCGCGGGTCGGGCAGCGGGAGTCGTCCCACTCGTCGAGGCCGATGTTCTTGCTGCGATCGATGCGCAGCGACGCCTCGCTCCGCAGCAGGGAGACCACCAGCTGACGGCTCCAGCCCGCGTGCACCTCCGACAAACGCTGCACGAGCAGGGTCGCCTGGTGGGGCGTGAGGCCTCGCTGCGTCTGCGCGAGGTGCGCCGCCACCGCGTCCACGGCCACGGCGACCGCCTCGGGGCCTCCGGGGATGTCCCGCTCGACGAGCCCGATCCGCGCCTCGTCGAGCCGGACGAAGGGCGCCTGGTTCAGGAGGATCTTGGCGGTCTCTTCGCGGACGTCGCTGCGGGTCCGCGCCTGACGCAGCAGCTCGTCGAAGGGGAGGGGGCTCCCGGCGTCCTCGAGGAGCTCGAGGAACAGATCCTCGAAGCGCAGCCGCTCCTGCTGCTGTCCGCCGCCGCGCAGCGCGACCCGCAGCCGCCCGAGGTACTCGACCCGCCCGCTCGAACGCAGCAGGCTCGCCAGGTGCCAGTGGCCCATCCAGTCCGGGAGCAGCTCCCGCGCCCTGAGCTCTTCGTGGAGCTCGGGCACGAGCCACTGCCGGCCCGCGGGGAGCTGGTTCATCACGTCGACCACGGCGGGCACGAGCCGCTCCGCCCAGTCGTCGAAATCAGGGAAGTGCTTCTTCAGGCCGACGACGCCCCGCTTGAAGTACAGGACCTCGTCGGGGAGGCCTCCGCGGCCGACCTTCTCCTCGAGGAGGCTCACGGGCACCGGCTCGTCCTGGGCGTTCAGGAAGGCGATGACGGCGGCGTCCCGATAGCGTCCGAAGCCGTTGACCTGCGTCGGATCCCGTTCATCGAGGAGCAAGAGCTCCTGCAAGGCGCCCTCCATCTCGTCGAGGAGGGACGGATCGAGGGCGTCGCACTCGTCCCGGAGGATGTCGAGCACGGCGTCGTAGGCGACGGGGAACTCCAGGTGTTCGATGCGCGTCTTGGCGCTGGCGAGGGCGGCGTCGAAGGCGTCCCGGGAGAAGAGGGCGACGTAGGTGGCCCCCGACGGCGCTTCGAAGAGCTGGTAGTCACCGCGGAGCACGTGCCGTAGCACGTAGCCGAGGAGCGCCACCTGCTGGTCGATGCCCTGCCACCAGGGCTCCTCGGCGAGCAGGGTGAGGGGCAGGGCGCGGGCGCCGCCGAAGGCGGCGCCGAGCCGTCGCAGGAGCGCCGAGCGCCAGCGGGCCTTCTGCTGGAGCCGCTCGACGACGCGCCCTTCGATCTGGCGCACCCGCTCCCGGGTGAGACCGAGCATGCCCGCGATCTCCTCGAGGGTCTCGCGGGGGCCGTGGGCGCCGGCGCGGCGACTCACCACGAGCCGATGCACCGGCTTGAGGTTCGTGAGCTGCGCTCGCCAGGAGTCGAGGAAGGTCGCGTACTGGGCGGGGGCCTCCCGCTGGCTCAGGTAGTCCTGGATCGCGTCCAGGGTGTCGCTGAGGGACTTGCGGCCGAGGTTCGGGCGCGCGCGCAGATCCTCGTAGCCGAAGGCGAGGAGCTGACCGACGGTCGTGAGGCCCTGCTCCGCCGCGAAGGTGCGCATCCGCGCGGGGAGCTCGAGCTCCTCGAGGGGCACCTCCCGGAGCCGATCGCCGAGGGTCCGCGCGCAGCTCGCCCAGCCCGCCGCGCCGCCGACGGTGGCCGTCTCCTCTTCGACGCTCCCCTCGGAGGACGGAGGCTCCGGTTCGTCGCCGGCAGGGGCGCCGCTCGCCAGCGCGGCCCGGGCGCGCTCCCAGGTCGTGCCCAGGGCCTCCTCGAGGGCGGCGCGGGTCTGCCGCACCGTCAGCCGCCCGACGTTCCGTTCCTGGGCGAAGGCGTCCGGATCGAACGCGACGAGCTCCGCGATGGTGGTGATGCCCTTGCGCTCGGCCCAGTTCAGCGTGCGGGTCGGAAACTCGAGCTCGAACAGCTTGCGATCGAGCAACGCGGCGCGCTGCTGCCCGGACTCCTCCTCGGGGCCCTCGGGCGCAGCCACGGCCGTCGTCTCGGAAGGCGGCTCTGCCGTGACCGCGGCCGTGACCGCGGCCGTGACCTCGGACGGCGCGGTCGTCTCGCTCGTGGCCGCCCCCTCGGCCGCCCCCTCGGCCGGCGCCGTGGACGGCGCCACGGACTCCACCGTGACGGGAGCGTGCTCGTGCTGCGGCTCCGCCGCTGCAGGGGCCTCGACGGCGCGCGCGTCGGGTGACGCTTCGCTCGGGGTGGGGACGTCGCGCTCCGTGACGTCGATGACTCCCCGCAGGAGGGGCTTCCCGTGCTCCGCGCGCCGGATGAGGTACGCGGCGCCATCGCGCTGGAGGTACCCTTGTCGGACGCAGCTGTTGATCGCGCTCTTGATCGCCCGCTCGGGGCGGCCTTCGGTGCGGAGCCGCTGCATGCGGAGCCCGTAGACCTCCTGGGCGTACTGGAACGCCTGGCGGATCGCCTGGCTGCGATGGATCCGCTCCTCGCCGGCGATGCCCCCCATCACGCAGTCACGCCAGTCGGCGGCGGTGAGGGCCGTCACGTCGGCGGCGATGGCGCGGATGTGGCCGCTGCGTGGGCGGTCGAAGCGAGCGCCCCGGCGGCGAGCGGACAGCAGGCACTCCTCGATGGTGCGGTAGTTTTCGCTCGCTTGGCGCAGCTGCTGGTACTCGAGCCAGCCCTGAGCGCGGAGGCGCTCGGCGGCGAGGCGAATGGCGCGCTCCAGATCCAGGGTGCCCTCGCCGACGAGGGTGCTCCAGAGGGCGAGCTCGCGCGCCTCTTCGTCGAGGTCGACGAAGGTCGCGTCGCCCGAGGTGACGGGCAACACGTCCCGGACGCTCTGCACCTCGCGCTGGAAGACGGGCCGCGCCTCCTTGCGCGCGAACACCTCCTCCAACTCCTCGTCCGTCGGGCGCCGGGCGTCGGAGCGCAGGGCCGCGAGGACCTGGGCCATGCCAGCCGGCAGCTCCGCCGTGGCCCCGCCCAAGAACACCCACGGCGCGCGCGAGCTGCTCAGGAGCTCGTCGTCGACGGCCCCGCCGGGCCAGGCCACCCGGGTCTCCACGCCGCGCACGAACCACAGGAGGTTCCCGCGGGCCTCGGCTGGATCCGCGAAGACGCGCAGCCGTCCCGACTCTTGGAGCACCCGCACGAGGGCGGGCTCCGCGTCCTGGAGGCGGCTCGCGTGGATGGCGCCGAGGCAGTCGGCGTTCTCGAAGACGAGCTTCCAGAGCTCGCCGTCATCCTCCCCCCGCGGCGCCTCGACGGCGACGTGGAACTGTTCACACCACTCCAACCAATCTTCGAGGAGGACGCGGACCTTCGACGGGTCCGCGATCACTTCCAAGCGCCCGAGGCCGATCGCTCCCTGGTGTCCATTCCCAAACATGTCGACGTGGGAAAGTAGCAAGGAGGGCGCCCCAAGGGGAGGGGGATCTTGCACCTGCTCTGACAAGCAATGACCGGGATCGGGCGAGAGCCCGCCGATCCTGCGACGTGTCCCCGGAATGAACCGGCATCGGCGGGAGCTCCGGAGAAGAAGTGCGGCAGCAGGGGAGGGGCTTCCCTGGGGCTTCCATCGAGTAACCGTCGCGTGTGACATTCAAGGGAACATGAGTCGTAGTGCCGATTGCCGACGTGCTGGCGGATCCTGGCTTGGCTGCCTCGCCTTATCCTGCGCATTGCTCCTCGCTTCGTGTGGGAGGCCAGCTTCGCCCCCTTCCGCGGCGCCCGCACCTTGCCCCGAAAGTCCTGTTCGGAAGTTGCTGGAGGCGGGCCAGCTCTTGGCCGCGTGGGCGATGGTGCATACGACAAAGAGCTCCGCGGAAATCCGCTGCCCCTCCAACGCTGCGCGCAATGCACTGGAGGAAGAGGTGCGTGCCTCCTTGGAAGAGCCAGCGCTCCCGCCCGAGGTAGCCGTCCGTCGCGCCGAGCTCCTCCGACGAGACGGCCAGGACGCCGAAGCACAAAGTGTGGTCGACCGTTCCTTCCATGCGGCGCGCGCGCAGGGAAAGCGCATCGAGCTCGTGCCCGCCTGGGTCTCCGATGTCCAGTATGTCCAGTTTCAGCCGCCGGATCGCTTCGTCGTCAGTCACGGAGCGGGGACGTCCACGTTCACCGCTGACGGCCTGCGAGAAACCCGGCGTTGTCCGATCGACTCATGGAACCTCTCCCCTCAGGGGAAGTACGCACATCTTCAGGAAAATACGATTCTGGATCTCGACACTTGTACGAAGCACTCGTGGGGTGAACCCCTCGCCTACGCTGAGGATGAGAGTATGCTCGTCGCTCGACAGGGCACGCGCCTGCTCGCCTGGAACACGAAGGCTCGCGCGCCTCTCTGGAGGATGTCACTCCCCGCGGAGAATGCGAACGGTATCGGCGGCGCATGCATTTCGCCCCAGAAGGATCGGGTGGCGCTGACGTTCGGTTCCGGCGAGGTTCGCCTCTACTCCGGCAAGGACGGTCGCCACCTGTGGTCGACGAAAGTGGACTTCGAGCGAATGATCCTCGGCCGCCAGGGGGAACGCCGCAGTCGCTGCGAGTTCTCTGCAGATGGCTCCCGCCTGAATGTCAGTCTCCCGTTCCTGCACCTCGCGCGGCCCCTGCGGGCCGACGACGAGCTATTTGGGCCGCCCGTGCGCATCGAGTCTGCCACGGGGAAGGTCCTCTCTCATCCCGATATCAACGATCCTGTGGCATGGGAGGCCGCCTGGGTTGCCTCCAGGGCACCTCGCGGGCAGGACCGTCCGCCCGTTCATGTCGACAACAATCGGTATACGATCGAGATACAAGGGAGGGAGCGCCCTGTCGTGATGCACTTGCCTGACGGATACTCCGTCGAGGCCCTCTATGCGGGACGTTTCCTCCACCTGTACCGTTCTCGGGAGCATGGCGTATGGGACGTTTTCACGGGGGACCGCCTACCCGTACGTATCGGAGAGCAGCCTCCGCTCGTCCTGCACCAGAACGCGCTCTGCCTCGCTCGACGTTGCTTCTTCTCGAAAAACCGTCTCGTCTTCCGCGATGAGGTCCAGTACTCGAAGGCCGGAGAGAATCCCGGGGCATACATGGGACGAGTTCATGTCGCGCGCGGTCTCCGGCTGACCTCCAACGAGATCGTCGACACGGCGCGGCGCGCGGTCTTCCCGCTACAGTGGCCCTCCGAGCTCCTGGACGGGCAAGGGGACGGGCCGAAGGTCGCCGGGGCGCTGTTCGATGAAGCAGGTCAGCTGGCGTGGGTCCTGACGGTTTCCGGACACCTCCTGGCCTTCTCGACCGACTCCGGCAGGGTGCAGGAGCGCATCAGGCTCGATGCGGCGCCCACCTGCAAGGCCGATCCGTTCGACCGGTACAGCTCCGCGAGCATGGCGGCAGCCCCGAGCGCTGCCACGTTGGTCGTACGACCCGCTGGGACGTCGGACTGCTCGTTCCTCGTCGACATGGATGCCTTCACCGCGACGTCGATACCTCTGCAGCTCCCGCAGGACTTCGCCCTCTCCGGCAACGGCAAGCGCTTGGCCGCGACCGAGGGAGGTGGTGTCGTCATCTACTCGCTCGAAACCTTCAGAAAGACACGAGAGTTCACTGATGTCGGGTATCAGTTCGCTCTGTCCTTCTCCGGCGACGAACTCGTCGCCATACAAGATTCGTATCTCGAGAAAATGCCGGACGGCCACATCGCCCGCATACCGGCTTCGGTGTCGTGGTACTCGGTTTCCGGACCCGAGCCCGTCGCGCACATCCAGTTCGAGCGTGGCGCAGAGGCGCCGACCCTGGAAGTCAACTCGCGAGTCGTGGCTATAGGGACCACCCTCTATGACTTCGCTGGCGAAAAGGTCGCGGAGGTCTTCACGCAGGGGCGACGGGCAGTCGTCCAGTACCCTACGGGTGAGCTGGAGCTCTTCGGCGCGCAGGGCTCCGACGCGAGCTCCGCCTACCGTTGTCTGGTCGACGGCCGAGTCGTGCCGGAGAGTTTCTGTACTCCTCTGATCGTCGAGGGCCGACTGGAGCAGATCCTCGGCGGACTGCCCGATGATCGATCGCAGAGCGCCGCCGCCGAAGAGGCCCCGCTTGCCGTCCATTGCGCCGAGCCGGTGGCCCCTTGCGGAAAGTGGCTTGATGTCGATGCAAGTTATCTGGAATGTCGCGACGGCTCCCACCTCGACCCGGCGCAGGCCGTTTGTTTGGGTCGTTTGAAGCACATGGGATTCCAGGGCAATTCGTTTACCGGGCTCTCGCGAGAACAGGATCTGCGAGAGCTGGAGACCTTGAAGATCGAGTCCGCATCCTTCCAGGATCTCTCCCCCTTTCGGACAGCCACGAACCTCCGGCGTCTCGTCGTGCGCGGAACCGAGCTCACCGACCTCTCTCCGTTGGCTGGATTCGAACACCTGCAGGAGGTCGATCTGTCGAACAACAAGGTGAAGAATCTCGACGCCCTCGCCGGACTCACTCACGTCGAAAAGCTCGATCTCTCTGGGACGCACGTCGAAGATCTCGCGCCACTCAGGAATCTCACCCGGCTTCGGTGGCTCAGCGTGAGCCACACTCCCGTCGAAGACTTGGGCCCACTCATGCAATTGGAAGCGCTCGAGGAACTCGACGCCAGCGAGACTCGGGTGAGGACCGTCCCGCGCCTCGACCGGATGGGAGCCCTGCGCACGCTCATCCTTCATGGGGTGCCCCTCGCCGATGTCCGGGCATTGGAGTCCGCGCCGCAGAAGCTAAGCAGGCTCGGCATCAGTCCGCATCTTCTCCAGCCTCAGGACCTGCGCGCCTTGCGAGCCGCATATCCGTACGTTGAGATTGATATGCGCAAGGCCGAAGACGAGACCCTTCGACGCTAACGCGTCGCCCCCGCGTCTCGCGGACTCCTCTCCCCCGAGCTGCCCGACACGGACGAGCTGTGGGCGCGAGGATATCTGGCGGTGGCGGCGCAAGCTGCACGATGCTGCGTTCACTGGGCCACGCGGTGGAAGGGGCCTGGGGGGAGCCGGGGGCGATCCCTCGGAGGCTTGGCAAGAGGTGATGACGGGCGAGGCCGGTGAAGTCCTCGAAAGCCGGAGCGGTTCCTCTCCCGTGGATCGCCGATTGCGGCGACTTCAAAAATGCGACCGTTCGGTCTCTTTTTGCGTGACCAACGTGGCTCGGCGCGGCCGGTGCTCGCTGCAGCTCCCTCGCGGGGAAGGAAATTCGTGAACTGGAGCGACGGGCCCATGTTGCTCGCGACGGCCGCGCCGGTGACAAAAGCGACCGATCGGTCTCTTTTGTGAATGCCAGCGCCGGGCGTCTGGAGCCGGCCGGCGCCGCGCGGCGCCGCCCCGCGGGAGCGACCGCACCGCGCCGGTCAGCGCGGAGCTCCCTCTCGAACGAGGCGTCCGGCGCCTTCCGACCCGCGCAGCTCCTCGATTCGCGGCACTTTCTCGGCGGGGGCGCCACAAAGCGCCGAACCCGGAGGCCTCGAGGGGCGCCCGGGTTCGGCTGCGGCTTTGGTGTGTGTGGTGACCCCAACGAGATTCGAACTCGTGTTACCGGCGTGAGAGGCCGATGTCCTAACCACTAGACGATGGGGCCGGGGTGCTCCTCGTGAATCTGCGCCGCGTGCGGTGCGGACTCGGGAGCGGGGAGGGGAGTTTCGGGGGAGTACCCCTCCCAGTAGCTGGGGAACTAGGATTCGAACCTAGATAACAAGAACCAGAATCTTGCGTCCTGCCGTTAGACGATTCCCCAATGGGTTGCCAGGGGGTCAGCTCGCTGACCTGTCGGATTTCTTGACGTAGCCCGTGAGGTGCCCTCTTGGCTGGTACGCCTAAGCGTGTGCGGTTCGAGCCGCTCGGGCAAGTGCCCGTGTTCGTTGGGGCGGCTTCCTATCTCCAACCGATGCGTCGTGCAAGGGTTCAGTGAAGATGTTTGTCACGCCCCCCCAGAAAGACGCCGGGTTGGGGGTTGACCCCCCGCTGGGGGTGCCTAAGTTGCGGCCACTTCGGATGACGCAGCGGGTCGGGCGCGCGGCGAGCCAGCCGGCACAGGGCCGGCGGACACCGGGCGCACAGCGGGCGACCCCCCAAGGGGCTCCCAGGAGCTAAGGCGCTGCGCAGATTCGGACGCAGAAGGAAGCAGCATGAGCAAGGACATCGCTTTTCGTCGTGAGGCCCGCCGCAAGATGCTCGCCGGGGTGAACGCCCTGGCCAACACCGTGAAGGTCACCCTGGGACCGCGGGGGCGCAACGTCGCCATGGAAAAGAGCTGGGGTGCGCCGAACGTCACCAAGGACGGCGTGACCGTCGCCAAGGACATCGAGCTCGAGGACAAGCTCGAGAACCTGGGCGCCCAGATGGTGCGCGAGGTGGCCTCGCGGACGAACGACGACACGGGGGACGGCACGACGACGGCGACCGTGCTGGCGCAGGCGATTTACCGTGACGGCCTCAAGCTGGTGGAGGCGGGCATCGGGGTGATGGACCTCAAGCGCGGCATCGACGGCGCCACGACGGCCATGGTCGAGTCGCTCCGCGCCCAGGCCAAGGCGGTCCAGGGGCGCCAGGAGATCCGCCACATCGCGCTCGTGAGCGCGAACGGGGACGAGGTGGTCGCGGACTACATCGCGGACGCCATGGACAAGGTGGGGCGCGACGGCGTGATCACCGTGGAGCAGGCCCAGGGTCTGGAGACGACCGTCGACATCGTCGAGGGCATGCAGTTCGACCGCGGGTACCTCTCGCCGTACTTCGTCACCGATCCCGAGGGGATGAAGGTCGAGCTCGAGGACTGCTACGTGCTCGTCTCCGAGAAGAAGATCAGCGCGATGGCGGATCTGATCCCGACCCTCGAGGCCGTGGCTCAGGCGGGCGCGCCGCTGCTCATCATCGCCGAGGACGTCGAGGCGGAGGCGCTCGCGACGTTGGTGGTGAACAAGCTGCGGGGCGTGCTCAAGGTCTGCGCGGTGAAGGCGCCGGGCTTCGGCGATCGCCGCACGGAGATGCTCAAGGACATCGCCGCGCTCACGGGGGCCACGCCCTTCATGGAAGCCCTCGGCCGCAAGCTGGACAGCGCGACCCTCGCGGATCTCGGCCGCGTCAAGCGGGCCCTGGTCGACAAGGAGAACACCACGCTCGTGGACGGGCAGGGGGCACCCGCGGACGTGAAGGCCCGCGTCGAGCAGATCCGTCGCGCCATCGAGGAGACGAACAGCGAGTACGACAAGGAGAAGCTCCAGGAGCGCCTCGCGAAGCTGAGCGGCGGCGTCGCCGTCATCAAGGTCGGCGGCCACTCCGAGATCGAGGTCAAGGAGCGCAAGGATCGCGTCGAGGACGCCCTGAACGCCACCCGCGCCGCCGTCGAGGAGGGCTACGTCGCCGGCGGTGGCGTGGCGCTGCTCCGCGCCGCCGCGGCGGTGGAGAAGCTGAGCTTCGAGTCGTCCGATCAGCGCGTCGGCGCCAGGCTGTTGGCCCGCGCGGCGGAGGCGCCGATGCTGCAGATCGCGGCCAACGCCGGCGACGAGGCCCGGGTGGTCGTGGAGAAGGTGCGCGCGGGCGAGGGGTCGTTCGGCTACGACGCGCGCGCGGAGCAGTACGGCGACCTGGAGGCGGCGGGGATCATCGATCCCGTCAAGGTGGTGCGCACGGCGCTGGAGAACGCCGCGAGCATCGCCGGGCTGCTCCTGACCACCGAGGCGGCCATCACCGAGGCGCCGAAGCCCGCCGCGGACGCCCCCGCGGGCGGCGGCATGGGCGGCATGGGTGGAATGGGCGGCATGGGCGGCATGGGCGGCTTCCCGATGGGTTGAGCCCGGAGAGCCCCCACGTCAGCGCGCGCTGCGGTGCCCCCAGGGGGATCGCAGCGCGCGTCTGCATTGGGGGGGGAGACGCGGGGAGGGCGCCCGTCGCTGGCCTCGTTCCGAGGCCTCGTCGCGAAATGCCGGGTGACGGTCCGTTACCGGGTCACCGGGCCGCGACGACTCGCTCCGCGGCGGCGGAGCCCGAGGGTCACCCCCGGCGGCTCACTCGAGGATCCGGGCGTCCTCGAGCAGGAGGTCGTAGGTGTACCCGGAGCCGAAATCCCGGTCGACCACGACGGTGCCCTCGACGAGGATCCGAGCGCCGACGGTGGGGACCTCCGTGGTGGTGACGGTCAGCTCGTGGGTCCGCGCTTCGCGAACGCCGGAGCCGTCCTCGAGGCGCACGAACGTCCTGTTCAGGATGCCCGGGAGGGACTTCGTGACCACGCCGCGCACGCGCACGGTCGTCCCGGCGAGGCTCGCCCGCGCCGCGAACAGGTCCGCGATGCGATGACCACCCTCCGCCGGCGGCACGTCCCGTGGATCGACCGCCGCGCTCCCCGGTGTGTCGCTCCCGTTCGGCGCGCTCCCATTTGCCAGCGCGCCCGTGGCGTCGCCCGGCGCGGGAGCGGCCGCGAGGCTGCCGCTCGGCAGGTTACCGAAGACGATGCTGTCGAAGGTCCGGCCGAGGGTCTCGCTGCGAAAGTTCTGCAGGACCGTGTCGATGCGGACCTCGACGGGGCTCCCCACGGCCAGGTCCGTGGTCTTGACGGCGGCCCAGCGCGTGGCGCCCTCGGAGGCGACGGCGAGGTAGGTGTAGCCCGGGACCTGGAGCACCTCCTGGACGGTCCCGCTGAGGGTCGGGGGCGGCCCGGAAGGCGCGCCCGGCTGGCTCCCGGAGGGATCCGCGGGGCGACCCTCCGGCGACGCACCCTCCGCGGACCGGCCATCCGGCTCGGCGACGGGGCCGGCGACGGGGCCCTCCACGAGCTCCTGGCCGCGCCCGGCGGCGCTGGGCTGCGACGAGCCAGCGAAGGTGGAGGCGATCAGCGCGGCGGCGCCGACGGCGCCGATGAGGACGATCAGAGCGGGCTTCATGGGGGGACCTCGGCCGCACCGCCGTACCCGAAAACCAGCCCCGCCGCCACCCAACCACCACCGCGATCGCCCCCCGAAACCCCGGAGAGCAGCTGCCAGCACTCCGTCGGTCCGCCCCCAGAACGCCACGAACCATCCCGGCGGTTCTCGAACCCAGCGACGAGGCATTCTGTCGATGCCGCGCCCGGCCCAGCAGCTCGTCGATTCGCTCCCTGAACTCCAGCACCGGTTTCCGACGCCCGGCGAGCCACCAATCGCGCCTGGGTTTCTCTCGACGCTGGGCCTGCCGTCCGTCCGCTCCCGCGGTCCAGCTCCGGGCGTCCTCGTACGCCACGCCCGCCGAACGGCGCAGCCGCGCGTCTCAGCGCTCGCTCAGCGCCCGGTTGAGGCGCCGCAGTGCCCGGTGCCGCGCGGACGGCTCGCGGCGCGCGAAAGGGGCTCCCCCCTGACCCCCCTTTGAAACGCGCATAAGATACATTATGTCAACTTTCGACGTGGGGCGCGGAGGGGGCCTGGAGAACGCGGCGAAAGACTCCCGGAGCGCACCGCAACGTCGTTCTTCGGTCGCAGACCGCAACGCGGCCCAGATGAATCCGAGGCCATCCTGGGTACACCCGCGGCGCAGCCGTCGCTCCGGGAGCTCGGATCCCGGCGCTCGCCGGAAGCGCCGCCGCCAGCCGCACGGACGCGGACGCGGGCCCGCTCCAGTTCAGCGGAACCGACCGACCCAAGGTGCCGCGGGCCCGGACATCGACCGAACCCCCAACGCTTGGCGGCTCGCAGAAACTCGACCGCCCTCGGCCGTGTCGCCCGGTCGCTTCTCGGCGTCGCGGGCTCCGCCGTTAGTTCGCCGTCCCTCAGGGCAACGCGGCCTGGCCGGGAGCCTGAGCCTGCCCGAGGGCGCTCGGTCGAGGCGGGCGCACGGTCAGGCCCATGAAGGTCCCGTTGTTGCTCAGGACGAAGGCCCGCGTCCCGTACACCGCGGGGGTCGAGTAGGCGCCGTCGGCGAAGTGGATGCCGTCGATGAGGCTGCCGTCGATCGGCGAGAGCAGGAACGTCCCCATCCGGGTGGCGTTCACGAGGACGGCCCCGGCGATGGGCAGCGGCCGCGAGACGCCGCCGGTCGGCAGATCGCGCCGCCAAACCTCCCGGCCGTTCTCGGGATCGAGGGCCCAGAGGCCCGTCGTGCCGGTCGCCACGAGCAGGAGCCGCCGGGCGTCGTAGCGGGCGTCCTCACGGACCGTCGCAGGCTGCTCCCAGAGCTCGAAATCCGACACGCCCAGCACGCCCGTGTGGGCCCAGACCTGGAGCCCCGTCTCCGCCTCCAGGGCGAACACCCCGCCCTCGTAGCTCCCGAAGATGACCACGTCGCCGGCGGCGATTCGGGTGGCGACGGGCGTCGTGTCCACGTCCAGATACGTCGGGATGTCACCGAGGGACTGCTCCGCCTCCGCGGCGAGGTCGACGGGCTGCCACACCTCGTCGCCGCTGGCGGCGTCGAAGGCGGTCGCGGTGCCGTCGCTGAAGCCCATGTAGATGCGCCCGCCGGACAGGAGCGGCCCCGAGTACCCGGCCACTTCCATCCCCATCGCCGGGGTGCGGTGCTGGGTCCACAGGATCTTGCCCGTGTCGCGGTGGACGGCGATCAGCGTGTCGTTGGCGTTCGCCGCGTAGAGCACGTCGCCGTTCAGCACGGGGCGCCGCGCCACCTCGGCGTTGGTCATCAGGCGCCACAGCAGCCGTCCGGAGTCGGCGCGCAGCTTGTAGAGGGCTCCGTCGTTCGAGCCGAAGTACACGACGTCCTCGCCCGGATCGTACAGGGGCGCTCCCTGCACCACTCCCAAGGTCTCGAAACGCCACAGGATTTCTCCGCTGCCGGCGCTCAGGGCGTAGAGCCCCCGATCGCTGGAGCCCACGAACACCCGCATGCCCTTCGGGTCGATCTCCGGCTGCCCCCGCTCGTAGGGCTCCCCCTCGCGCCGCGTCTGCGCGACGAGCGGACGCGAGTAGTCGACGTCGATCACCCAGGCGGCGCGGTGGCGCCAAGGCGGCGCTTCCGGTGCGGCGCCACCCTTCCCGCCGTCACAGGCCGCGCTCATCGCCGCCAGGAGCCCCGCAAGGAGCGCCGTCCCGGTGGCAGGACGCGCCCCGCGGAGCTCCGCCCTTGCTGGCGTGGGCTCGGCGTCACGCCGTGGCCCGATGGCTGGAGCCATCGAAGGATCGACCGAGGGGCGCAGGCGCTGCTCCTGGGGGCTCGTCATGATGGTGGGCGCCCGGTGGGGCCTCAAGGGGTCCCTTCGGCGGGGGGTCCTTCCGGGGCCGCCGGGCTGGGAGCCGTCGGTGCGGGCGCTGCGGGCGGCTCCGGTGCGGCCGGAGGCGCTGCGGGTTGCGCGGGAGGAGCCTGGGGCGGAGGAGCCTGGCGAGCGGGCGCCGAGGTCTTCGCCGGGGGCGCCTTCACCGGAGGCGCTGCGGGCGGCGGGGCCGCACCCTGGGGTGCCTCCTCCGCCGGCGGAGCGCTGCCATCGTCCTCGCTGGCGCCTTCGGGGGCTGCGTCGGACGGCGTGGTGTCCTCGGGCACCGCGTCCTCGGGCACCGCGTCTTCGGGGGCCGGCGCTGGGGGCAGCTCCTGTTGCCGACGCTGGAACTCCTCGAGCTGCCGCTGGAGCTGCTCCAGCTGCTCCGGGGTGATCCCCTGGCCGCCGGGCGCCGGCACGGCGCTGGGATCGATGGTCCGCATCAGCTCCTCGACGGACGCCTGCAGGAAGCCCGGGCGCCCCTGGGGGCCCGCGTCCTTCACCAGCGCCTCGCGCACCTTCGTGAGGGTCTCGAGCGCCTTCTGGGACTCGCCCTGGGCATGCCAGAGGCGCGCCTGGTGATAACGGCCGAGGTGACCGAACCCCTGGACCTCCGCCAGGTCGGCGAACCGCTTCAAGGCCTCGTCCCGCTTGCCTTCCGCTTCCAGGCTCAGGGCGCTGCCCTCGATCGCCCGTCCTCGCGCCTCCGGCAGCGCCGCCGTCTCCGCGAGGCGCGCCGCATCGTCATACGCGGCGCGCGCGTCGGCGTACTTGCCCCGATCGAAGAGGACACCCGCCAGACCGAGGTGCGCGAACAGCTGAGGCCCCTTCTTCGTGGTGCCGTCGATCGCCGCTCGGAAGCGCTGCTCCGCCGCATCGAGGCGCGCCTCCTCCGAGGCGAACTCCGGTCGCGGATCGATGAGGTTCGGATCGGGGCTCCGCCAGAAATCGTTGTCGGCGATGCGCCCTTGCTGCGCGGCGACCGCCTCCATGAGGACGTGGCTCTCCTTCTCGATGCCGAGCCCCGCGCGGTAGTCGACGATGAGATAAGCGATGCTCCCGGCCGCGCCCGCGAGGAACACCCACTGGAGCCAGGAGGCGTTCTTCTTCACGAAGTTGGTCGCGGCATGCGCCGAGCGCGTCAGGGCGTCGTCGACTCGCTCGCTCGCATCGAGCCCCTCCGTCGCCTCGACGGCGCGGTTACGCCGCTTCGAGGCGCGCTTGCGCGCTGCCTCGTCGCGGAGTCGCTTGTTGCGATCCTTGATCGCTTCGCCTCCGCGCGGCTCGGCGGATCCTTCCGCCTCCGCCTTGGCCGCGTTCGACGTGGGGAGTGCTTGACGTGCCTGCTCGCGGGTGCGGCGGGCGCGACGCGTTTGTTTCTCCTGCTCGGTCACCGGCGCCTCTATACCACCAGCGACGCGGTTGGCGACAAGCCCCTCGTC
>JAAZAA010000147.1 GCA_012514535.1 Myxococcales bacterium
ACCGGCGGGCTGGTGTCTGGCGACACCGGCGGTGGACCGGGTGTTCCCGGCGCGACGGGTGGTGCTCCGGGCGCGACGGGTGGCGCTCCGGGCGCGACGGGCGGTGTGCCCGGCGCTGGCGGTACGGGCGATGTGACCATCGAGTGCACGGGAGCTGGATTCACGTTCGCGAATGGGTACGTCGATACGGGTACCTTGTGCGGCTACGGCTGGACGGCGACCTTCGGGCAGGGCGAGACCATTGATCCTCCCTGTGGATCGGGAACGTGCTTCGAGGCAGCTACCGAGTTCTGCGCGAGCGCGGAGGTCCCCCAGGGCGAGGAATGGGTTTCTGCCGCCGAGCCCGGCGTTCACACGGGTGTGGTCCTCGGCTTCAACGTCGCGGAGCACAAGACCGAGAAGCCGGCCAGCACCTTCCCGACGACGGGTTCGGGCCTGACGGTGAACTACACGTTCACGGCGAGCGGAGGAACGGAGAGCGGCACCCGCGTGGTCGTCGAGTCTGGTGGTAAGGAATACTGCGCTGATGCTGCCTCCGGCACGGCGATCCCCTGGAGCTCGTTCCAGAACGAGTGCTGGGAGGGGGGCGCTAACACGCCTCTCCCCGCCGGGGCCGCAATCTCGAAGGTCAGCGTCCAGATCCTGGGCAGCTACGAGGCTCCGTTGACGATCTCCAACTTCTGCATCACCGGCGCCACCGTTCAGTAAGGCGTCGTCCAAGGTTCGTTACGAAGAGCCGCGCCCTCGGGCGCGGCTCTTTGCTTTGGTGCGCCCAGCATGGATGCCTCCCCCGGTGGCGCGAGCGTGCGATAGTGGGGGGAGGCAACGGCGGGACCGGTGGAGAAAGTCATGCTCATCAGCGTGGCCTTCCGCCTCCGCTGCTTCGACGAGCTGGGGTCATGCTGGGAGTCTCCTCGCCACGAGCCCCGACTCTCCAACGCCCGGATCTCGACCCGGTTGTCGATGGCGGCACCTGAGAACCGGACACGCCCTTCCCCAAAGCGGGGCGAAACCCAACCCCGAGATCGGCGGACGTCCCTGGCCAAGCAAAGTACCGGCAATGCTCGGCCCCTCACTTGCTTGGAGCCGAGCGGATGACCAGGTCATCAAACGGGGAACGAAGGGCACACGCCCTGAAGCCAGCGGCGTTTCAAGGGGCTGAGCCCGCTTGACTGACGTCTCAGCGGCACTGGACGACACGACGGGTGCCTCCTCCCGTCGTCGAGCAGCTCGAGTTTATGCAAGCACATCCGATGAGAGCATAGTGAGAGCCACAGTCACTTTCCTGGAGATCGACGGACTGGGACATGCAACCGGTGTCGCAAGACAATCCATTTGCAGCGCAGCCAGTCGGCCGCGTGGTCGCTTTCGCGGAGGAGGTTTCGTAGTTGCGCATCTCCGGATTTGCGCAGGCCTCACCGTCGTTTGTATTGCTGCAGGTGTACCCACCGAACCCCAATTGCCCATTGCAGTCATAGTCCCAGGCGATCCCGCAGATGTTCGCGGGGGAGTCGAAGTACTCCGTTTGCCCTGGGTGGATGAGCGCAGCGAGCTCGAGGTTGCCGCCGTCGTCGCAGCAGTCGCCGCCG
>JAAZAA010000148.1 GCA_012514535.1 Myxococcales bacterium
CGAACGGCGTCGCCTCGACGTCCCCCTCCAGCACCGTCATCTCACCAAACGCCGTGTACTCCGCCCGGAAGAGCACGTCCGAGACGTCGTCCGCGTTCACCACGAGCCGCACGCTGCCGATCTGGTCGCTCACGATGCGGTATACCGCGCCGTTGCGGACCATGAAGTCCGGCACGTGCCCGCGCGACCCGTACACGAACTGCGCCACCAGGTTGCCAGCGCCGTCCAGCTCTGCCACGGGGTTCAGCTGGTCACGGTAGAGCCACTGCTTGACGAGCACTCCGTCGACCTTCTTACCAACCCGCCGGTGTTTGCCGTCGGTGACGTACTCGATGAGCGTGGCGTCCGGGAGCTCGACGGCGATGAGATTGCCGAAGGCGTCGTAGGTGTACGCCGTCGTCTCGCTCGTCGACGTGTCCGTCTTCGTGAACAGCTCGCCGTTCGCGCCGTAGGTGTAGGTGAAGTCCCCGTAGGACAGCAACCGATCCTGCGCGTCGTACTGGCCGATGAAGCTCCCATCCGCGGTCTGTCCCAGCAGACGGTTGCCGTTCAGGTCGTACTCGTAGTGCTCCGTGAACACGTCGTCGATCGTGACGTCCGTCAGGCGCCCCATCACGTCGTAGGTGTACCCGATGCGCTTCGTCGTGCCGTCGAAGGTCTCTGCCTTCTCCGTGATGCGCCCGAGTGCATCGCGCGGCGCCGATGCCGCGTTGTACTGGAAGGCTATCAGCGGCGAGCCGCTCGCCGTGACCACCTGCGAGGACAGCTCCCCGAACGTGTTGTAGGTCCAGTTCTCCGTGATGCTCCCTTGCACCAGCTGCGTCACCATCCCGTGCTGGGAGTGGCGCGTCACGCGCAGCGCGTCGGCGGACAGCGGCGAGCAGCTCGTCGGCGACGCGCAGGTGAGCAGCAGGTCGTTGTCGTACCCGAACACGACGCTCTGCGCTCCGGCCGCGTCGAACACCGTCTCGCTCGTCGCCACGAAGTCCGCATTGTAGCCCCACACCACGTCGCCCGCCACGGCCCCGCTCCACGACTCGCTCGTCTTCAGCTGGCCGCCTCCTGGGATGACCACCATCCCATGCTGCGCGCTCCGCGTGAGCCGCAGCGCACCCGCGGAAACCGGTGAGCAGCTCCCTCGCCTCCTCAGCTCACGGCTTCCTTTGACAGCTGGACTCATCGATGCCGCGTTCGCCAATGTGCACAATGACTGATTGAGGAGTTAAACGCGGAAACGAGGAGTACCAGCAGCGACCAAGCTCGACCCGACGCGCTCCGACCCTCTCGAAGAATACGTACCCCGTCTCGCTCCCGTCAAAGAACCAGACATTGTCACTTTCGCCGCTTGCCAGATCCCCAACAACCACGTGCCCACGTCGCGACCGAACCTCAAGACCAACGATCTTTCTCCCCGATTGGTTAACTATTTCAATCCGATGAAGCAACGGAACCCACAACACGACCCCCACGACCAGCACAGCCACAAAGAGCACCCAATGTCGCACGCCAAGCCCGACCATATCAGAACACAGGGAGGTAACCGCTCTCAGGACCAGGTGACGCAATCAACCCATCGCCATTGACCGCAGCCATACAGCTCGCAGCGCAGTCGCCACCGGCGTGTGCTCCGCCGCGAGCAGCTCGTCGGCAACGCGCAGGTGAGCAGCAGATCGTTGTCGTACCCGAACACGACGCCCTGCGCACTCACCGCGTCGAACACCGTCTCGCTCGTCGCCACGAAGCTACAGCTCCAAGACGGCCGCTCCAACATGCGAAGAGGGTGCCACCTAGTGTTCCCTGTCCTTGTCTCACCTCGACTGATGAGCTGCGCGGTTTGCTCGAGGTCCGGCAGGAAGGCCCGCTGAGATGCCGCTTGGAGCTCCTGCTCCGACCCCAAGAATCTGTCTTCGACATCATCGTCCGAGACCGCGGGGGTCTACGAAGACCCTTGTAGGGTGAACCTCGACTCCGTGTCCAGGCTTCTCTCCCATTTCGTAGAGGTCACACGCCCCCAAGTATCGCACCCCTACTTGTTGACCATCCGCGTTCACCCGACGAAACGTCTCGCATGCACGCGCTTCGGCCTCTGCGCACGCCGTCGCTTCGTCGAATTCAAGCGCCTCGACGAGAGTTAGACGATCCTCGACGATAGAGGCACCATCTCCCGCCTTTACTTCGATCCGAAAGAGGCAGCGCGCTCCGTCCCACTTCTTTTCTAAGGTCACCGTAAACAAGCTCTCTTTCTAATGACCACACCGACACGAGTCAGCTCTAGCATCTTGCCTCCCGACCTACACCAGCGGCGCCGCTGCAGCTAGCCCAAGTACCAGCCATAACCCCAGACTCGCCGCTGCCCACCCCACGGCTCCCCTGCGCCGAGCACCAAGCGACTTGCGAAGAGCCACCAAGAAAGCGAGCGAACCCACCATTCCGATGACGAACGAAAGCATCCCGAACGACGAGAACCCGAGCGGAGGACCTAGCAAGACGAGGACCCTCGTTCTGAGAAGCAGCCAATGAGCCACGGCGTCGGGCAGAAGGCCCATCCCGAACGACAGGCACTCCAGGAGAATGACCGCTGTCACGAACCGCCACACTACCCGCGACCACGAAGGCAAGTCGGCACCCGTCAGGAGCATCCAGGCAGGACCAATGCGTTGCACGCATACCTCCGCTCTCAGCCATGCGTTTCATGCATGAATCCGCTTCTTCGCCGCGAACGCCACAGCCGCCGAGTGACGCCGACAGCCGAGATGCACGACAAGGTGCCCAGCACACCGAACATGATCGTGAACGCGCCGAAGATCGCCCCCGCTGCCGCACACAACGCTCCGAACACGGAACTCGTCAACGCCCAGGCCCACCCCGGCCGACTCCGGCTAAGAGCCAGCAGATGGCACCGCCAGAGAAATCCTGGCGCTGCGAGCAGTGAACCGAAGAACGGAACGAACGCGCCCCACATCCCCTCGAAGGCTCCGACCTCCAGGACGTGCCAGATGGCGAAGGGAGACACCGCGATCATCGTGATCGTCGGAAACACGGCGTGCTGCCACACCTCCCGACTGTTCGCTCCCCCTGTCGTTCCAGCCTCGGTCATGGCCTGCCCCGTTTACGCGCGTTGATGGAGCTTTGCTTCAACCAAAGTCCCGACTTTGTACACCGCACCACAGGCCAAGAACAGGACGACCACTGCGAAAGCCGGAGAGCCACCTCTGCCGCGAGCCACGAACCTCTTTCGCTCCCGCTCTACACATGACCTCGAAGTCATCTCAGGCCCTCCGAGGCGGCCGCGCGCGCGCCGCTCCCCACGGGGCATCCGCTCATGGCTTGCAACCATCAGGTTTCCGGGAATCGGCGGAATCAGACCGTCCACAACACACGGGCTTCTCGAGCCGACAGTCACTGAAGAACGGCTGACCATCAGGCTTCTCGATCGTGGCGCAGACGCCCTCCGCACGGTCAAGCGCCGTTCTGGCCAACTCGGCGTTACCGCGCGCTGCCTCGACGCACGCCAGCTTCACCAACACTTGCATCAGATTGCTGCCATTCGCCACCGTCGATGTGTCCAGCGAGCTACGTTCGAGCCTCCCGATATACTGCTCGAGGACGCGCTTGGTCGCCGACGCGGCAGGGGCGTGAGAGTGCTGCAGGCGGACCATCGGCCCGACCTCCATCGGCAACATGACCTCTGCAGCCCAAAGAGGAGCGTCCAACATGTACGCTCCCGCGATCGCCCCGAGCGCAGCTCCCAGCAGGTGACTGCCGACGAGAGCGGCACCCTTGCTCCGCGTGCTCGCGGCGGTTGGAGTCATGGCTCCTTGCTCCTGAGCTGCTTCTCCCCGAGTTCGATGAAGACACCCTCCGTGCAGTCCTCCCATTCGAGCCGGAGACAAGCTTGCTCCGACTGGCTCAGGTAGACATCGCGGTCGGGACCATCGGACAGCGCCGCCAGCGTGGAAGAAGCGACGAGCCGTGCGAGAAGCAGAACATCTTCGCTTTCTGAGCTCAGGAGCTGGCTCACGTACGTATCATGGGCTCGCAGGCGCTCTTCCAGTGATTCCCGGGCCCCGTCTTGCCGTAGGTCCACCGCCCCCCAGGACAGCGCGACCCCGGCGAGCGGATCGATGTCCGGCTCTCCCACGAGCAGAGCGCCCGCGACGCCTCCAACGAAGACGCAGAGATGGGAAACCCCCAGGATCAGAGCACGGCGGATCGTTCGCATCTCTCGCCCGCCGCCGGCTCGTTCCGCGTCCACCGCCCGATCACCGAGGCATGGTAACGTCATACTGCGCCGCGCGCTACAACGCCCTACGCGTTCGCACCGGGTGCGCAGGCCCTGGGGAGTTCTCGAGGGTTGCGATGCCCCCCACACCTTGAGATCCTAAGTGGCCATGAAGTTTGGCAGGGACGGAGGAGGTGGCCGTTGGAGCACGGTGCTCGTCGCGGTGGTCGTAGCGTTGGTCGTCGCGGCGGCGTGCAACGGAGGGGACGGGACCGGGAGCGACCGCGACGAAGACCGGGGAGCGGGAGGGAACACCGGGTGTGACGCCGAGGGCTGCGCCTGTTCCTTCGAGGATCCCTGCGGTGGGCCCGTCGTTTGCGGTGCGGGCTGCGTCGAGGAGAACGATCCAGGGATCCCCAGCGCTGGCGCGGCGGGGGCAGCTCCTGGCGGCGACACGGGCTCCGGGGGCAGCGCCGGCGACACGGGGGAGGAGCCCGAGTTCGTCTACGGGGTCGACAAGGCGGCCACCCTGGCCCGCGCGGGCCTCTCCGATCCCGACGCGCTGGTGCCGCACGAGGGGAACCTCATCGCGGACATCCCCGGGCACACCTACCGCGACCTCGACGTCGCCGGGTGGGTCGATATCCAGGCGGACGGCGTCACGCTCGAGAACGTCCGCATCCGCGTCGGGTCCGCGCTGCGCGAGAAGTGGGACCCACCGACCCAGGCAGGCATCTGGAACTATGGGCGCCCCTCCACCTTCCGGAACGTCGAGATCGCCCCGACTCACCCGAGCGTCGACACCTACGGCATCCTCGGCTCCAACTACGAAGCCTACGACGTCTCCGTGCGGGACTGCGTCGACGCCATCCAGGTGAACACGAACACCGGCCCGATCCGGGTGTACGGCGGCTTGCTGGACCGCATCCTCTGGTATGCCGACGACCCGCGACAATCGGACGGCTCGCACAGCGACGCGATCCAGATCATCGGCGGCTCCGGGCACCTCATCCGGGGCAGCGTGATCCGCGTCGGCGCGGGCCCCGCTGCCCGCACCCAGGATGGCGTCCACGCCGGGAGCTTCGGGATCATCATCTCCCCTGGGAGCATCGGGCCCGTCGCGGACGTCACCGTGGAGCGGGTCTGGTTCGAGGGGGGCGGCTACTCACACTTCAAGCTGGGCCAAGGGGGGCACGGCCCCGTGACGCCCCTGCGCATCCTCGAGTGTCGCTTCGAGCAATACACGGACAACCCCGTCATCCATGGCACCGCCGCGTCGATCGACGCCGCCGAGATCGTCGGCAACACCGGCCCCGGAGGGATCCCCCTGCCCGCCGATCAGATCTGGGCCGACGGGAATTAGAGCCTCACAGACCGCTCAGGAGCGCTTCGCCAGCACGACGAACCCGTCCTGGCGTTCCGCGATTGACACGGCGATCAGAGTCTCGATCGCCTCCTGCGCTCGCTCCGCGACGCGGGCGCCGCTGCGACGGTACCCGAAGGCCCGCGCCACAGCGCGCTGGAACTCCTCTTCCCGTATCGAGAGGTTCCGTTCCAGCAGCTGCCGTGCCGCCGCGAGGAGCTCTTCTGGGGGCAGGTCCTCGACGCGACGCTCGGAGTCCGGGTCCTGGCCCGGGCGACGCACGGTCGTGTAGGTCGCTGGGTCCTGATCGGCTCGCCACACGATCTCCCCTCGCACGACCCCGAGGCGGCGAGCACGGACGACGTTCTCGATGGCCCGGAGCACGCGCTGGGTGAGCCGGGTGATCCCCCAACGGGACGACAGCCGCACGCCGATGAGCCGGAGATGGACCGGCGCCTCGGCTTCGACCACCCGCTGTACGTCCGCCGCAAGCAAGCTCTGCGCCCCGAGATCCTCGAGATCGTAAGGCACAGGTCCCTCGGGCAGCCGCGCCACCACATACTCCTCCCCGAGCTCCTGCACCGGGAGCGGCGGCGGGGTGATGTTTCCCGGATCCTCCGAGCGCCGCGGAGCCGCGGCTGCCTCCGACGGGGGCGCTGGCGACGCGGCGTTGGCGCCGGGCAGGCTCGCCAGAGGCCCGGCGGCGGCCGCCTCCGTGATGGCCCGCTCGACGTCGGCGAGGACCCGCTCCGGCTGCGTCCACCAGTCCGTCGACCAGACGCGGTGCAGGCGCCAGCCGAGGGAACGCAGCACGTCCGCGCGGAGTCGATCGCGGTCCCGCGCCGTGCGCGCGCTGTGATAGGCAGCGCCATCGCACTCGATGCCGAGCAGGAACCGCCCGGGCGCCTCCGGATCGACCACCGCCAGATCGATGCGGTACCCCGAGCAGCCCACCTGCGTGACGAGCTCGTGACCGCGAGCGCGCAGCGCGCGGTACACCTCCTCCTCGAAGGGAGAGTCGAAGCGCGGCGCGTCCCCGACCTCGATCGCCTCCGCGATGGCAGCGGGACCCCGGGCTGCGTACTCGAGGAAGCGGCGCAGGTGCTTCACGCCGACGGCGCGCGTCCGACGCAGATCGATCTGGTCGGCGCGGAGGGTGCTGAAGACGACGAGCTGCTGGCGCGCGCGAGTGACGGCGACGTTCAGGCGACGCTCACCGCCCTCCTTGTTCAGTGGGCCGAAGTTCATGGAGACCCGGCCCTGCGCGTCCGGGCCGTAGCAGATGCTGAACAGGATGACATCGCGTTCGTCGCCCTGGACGTTCTCCAAGTTTTTGACGAACACCGGCTCGACGACGCCGTCGCCGAAGAAGCGCTCGAGGTCGGGATGGCGGGCACGCTCGAGCTCCAAGAGATCCTGGACCAGGGTCTGCTGCGCTACCGAGAAGGTGACGACCCCGAGGGATCGCCGGCTCTCCTCGGGGTCACGGAGGCGCCGCACCACCTCCGCGACGAGCGCCTCGGCCTCCGCGCGGTTCGTGCGAGAGCGCCCCTTGTCGTAATGGCCGTGGGGCACGGGCACGAAGTGAAGCCCCAAGCGGCGCCCCCGATCGTCAGCGGCGGCGAACGTGAACAGGCGGTCGTCGTAGTAGTAGTGATTGCTGAAGGCGATGAGGTGCTCGTGCTGACTCCGATAGTGCCAACGCAGAGGCAGCTCCTGGAGCTGGGACGCCATGCACTCGTCGAGGATGCTCTCCACCTCGTCCGCCGCGTGCTCGTCCTCCCCCGCGTCGTCGTCGAGGGACTGGGAGAAGAACGTGGTGGGAGGCAGCTGCTTCGAGTCACCGACCACGATGAGCTGCCGCCCGCGCGCGACGGCGCCGATGGCGTCCGCCGTGGGCAGCTGAGAGGCCTCGTCGAAGACGACGACGTCGAAGCGCTCGCTGGGGCTGAGGTACTGGGCGACCGACAGGGGGCTCATGAGCAGGCATGGCTTGAGGCGACGGCGCACGTTGGGGATCTCGGCGAAGAGCCTGCGAACGGGCAGATGTCGGCGCTGCTTACGGAGCTCCCGATGCAGGACGGCCATCTCCCCCTCCCCACCTCGAGGGATTGCCCCCACGAGCACGCTGCGCGCCTGGGCAGCCGCGAGCTCGCAGAAGGTGCGGTCCGCGTCGCGGAACGCGTCGATGGTCGCCTCATGCACGGCGCCATCGAAGGACCGCAGCAAAGGTTCCCCCTCGTACTCGTGGGTCACCCAGGCCTGCTCGTAGGCACGACGGAACGCTGGCTCGAGCTGGTCCGGCGTGATCTCACCTCGCTCGAGCGCGTCCAGCAGCGGCCCCTCCGGGCGCGTGGCGAGCTCCTGGCGCAGCTCCTGGTAGTGACTCCAGTCCCGCAGCTCTCCCTGAGCCGCCGAGAGTCGCCCGAGGGAGTGACTCAGCTCCGGCAGGGTGACCCGCGGGCCTCCCCAGCGCAGCTCCACGTCGAGCTGGAGGCGCTGGGCGAGGGCGCTCAGGGCGGCCCGAGTCGCCGCGAGCGCGCCTTGGAGCTCTCTCCCCGCGGCGAGAGGCGCGTGCGCTCTCCCGGCGGTCGCCTCCGCCGCCAGCCGCGCGGAGAGCCCCTGCGCCGCCGACGCCAGGCTCGGGCGCGCCGAGAGCGCATCCAGGGTACGCCGCAGCTCCCAGGACCGCTCGACTTGCTCTCGAAGCTCGTTCCAAGGGGCACGGGGCGTCCCCGTCGTCGTCATCAGGGAGCTCCGGATCTCGCCCGGGACCGCCCGCATACGCTCCTCCAACTCCCCGACGCGTCGCGCACCCTCGACGTCCGCCAACAGCACGTCGTTGCGGGGCAGAGGGCCACCGCGCCGCGTCGAGCGGAGGATGCGCCGGACGCTCCAGAGCATGAAGAAGGCCACCAGGAAGAACGCCGTGCCCCACACCCGCAGCTTCTGGGCGAGCTGCGTCAGATCGAGCCGATACAGGTCCTCCGTATAGTCTCGTTCGAGGCGCTGCCTGAGCTCGTCACGATCTGCTCCCAGATCGAGGCAGGCGAGGAGCTCCTCCCGCTGCTCCCGCGGCCGTGAGCTCTCGAGGAGTCCTGCGTGGAGCGCTGGTTCCCCTTCGAGGAGGGCCGCCACCCCGCCGAGCGCCTCGAGATCATCGAGGCAGGTCGCGCCGACGTCGAAGCCGAGGTCCTTGCTCAGGGACGAGCTCGCTTCCTCCAAGCGGAGCAATGCCGCGCGAGCGGCGTCCAGGTTGCGCGCCACGTCGTCCTGAACGGCGGGCGTCCACGACGTCAGGCGCGCCCCCCACAAGCCGTGCTCTCGGGGCGGTCCGAGCCGACGCGCCAGGGTGACGACGCTGCGCAACCGAGCGCGGCGCTCCTGCAGATCTTCTCGAGACAGGGCGCGAGGATCCCCGAGGTCGAGCGCCACGGACCGCGGCGCGTCCCTCAGCTGACACAGCGTCGCCATGCCCTCGCGGAGGGTAGCTCCTTGAGACCGCGGGCGATGGAGCGCCTCCACGTAGCCGTTCAGCTGCGCTCGAACTCCGGCCAAGCGTGCGGCCGTGGGCCGCCACTCCGCCGGCGTCTCGCCCGCGGCGTGGAGCGCCTGGCTCAGCTGTTCGAGGACCGCCTTCTTGTTGGCGGAGTGGGAGTGGAGCTCGAGACAGAACGGCCCCATGCCGACGCGCTCCAGGCGTCGATGCACCACCTCGAGGGCCGCCATCTTGGCGGAGACGAACAGCACCGTCTTCCCGGACGCCAGACAGTGGGTGATGAGGTTGGTGATCGTCTGGCTCTTGCCGGTACCGGGCGGCCCCTGCAGCACGAAGCTCTCCCCGTGGGCTGCGCCGAGCACTGCCGCCAGCTGGCTCGAGTCCGCGTCGAGGGGACAGAAGATATCGGCCGGCGTGAAGCGAGCGTCGAGCTCCTGCTCCTGCGGCACGCCCCCCTGGCTCGGGAACCGCTCCCGTCCTTTGCGGGCGAGGGCGCGGAGCAGCGGGCTCGCGACCACCTCCGTCCGTAACAGCTCCAGGTCTCGCCACATCATCAGCTTGGTGAAGGAGAAATGGGCGAGGTGCGCCTCCTCGAGCAGCTCCCAGCGCGCGAGCCCGCGGATGACGGAGCGCACGGTCGTGAAGACCTGCCGCACGTCGAGGCCCGCGTCGTCTCCCGGGAGCTCCTCGGCGAACGCGGAGAGATCGAGCCCGAACTCCGCCTGAAGCTTTTGAATCAAGGACGGGTTGAACACGGGCGCTTCGTCGCTCGGCTCCAGGGACCAGGGATCTCGCGCCGTGCCGCGCCGCAACCGGACCGGAACGAGCAAGAGCGGCGCGAAGCGCGCCAACTCGCTGCTGGGAGCCTCGAACCAGCGGAGCAGACCGAGGGCCAGATAGATGGTGTGGGCGCCCCCCTCCTCGAAACTCTCGCGCCCCTTCCGATCGAGGAGGACGAGCTGCTTGACGTGGGCCTCCGGCGACTGGTCGCTGAAGAGGACCCCCTGCTCGAGGTGCTCCTCCAGAAACTCCCGGTCCACGTCCGTCCCCGTCTGGGCGCGACGGATCGGGGCGCTCCGGCTGTCGCCCGGAGAGAACACGAAGGACTCCGGGTGCAGCAGGAACGAGCTCCCCGACGCCAGGAGATCTTCGAGGCGGTCGAGGGAAGGACACTGCAGCCGCAGCCCGTGCCGACCATCCGGGTAGTAGTTCAAGAGGCGATTGCGGAGGGTGAGATCGAGGAGCTGCCGTTGCCAAAAGCGCAGCCGCGTCTTGGCTTCCTGCACCTCCGGCGGATCCTCCTCCTGGGCCTCCGCAGCGGTCGCCGGGAGCTGCGCCGGAAGCGGCGCGGCCGGAGCAGGCGCGGGCGGAGCAAGCGCGGGCGAGTGCACGAGGATCTCTCGGATCCCCTGATACTCCTGCCCGTGCACCCGCGCCGGGAGGGGTCGATAGCGCCGCCCACGGGCCCCTCGCACGTCGAGAGTGAACCGATGGGCTTCGTCATCCTGGAGCTGGTGCCGCGCCGAGGCGACGGCTCGTTCATAGGGACTGGGCGGGCTCTGCACCGCGGGCGACGAGTCGAACACCTCCACCACGCCGAGCTCGAGATCGTTGCGCAGGGAGGCCGCGTCCCAGAACCCACCGTCCTTCCGGTAATCCTCCTGGAGCCACACACCCGGGAAAGCATGTCCTTGCACCAACGTGATGAGCGGGTGCAGCCCCATCTGCTCGAGGGCGGCGGCGACCAGGACCGAGACGTCCAGGCACGTCGCGACACCGTCGGCGAGGATCTGCTCCGGCGTGCGGATCTTCTGCCCCGTCTCTTCGAAGCTCGCCGGCGGGTTGGCATAGGTGATCCCCAGCTTGCCGAGCGCACCGTACACGGCGCGCGCCATGGCGCGAGCTCGCCCTGGGTCCTTGCTCTGGTAGCCGTCGAGCGCGGGATCTCCGGTTGCCTCACCGACGAGCTGCCGGGCGAGGTCCACCACCTTGCCCACGTCCGGGTGGTTGGGCAGCACGAAGGACGCGAGCATCTCGGGCTCCGTGTCCCTGCGCCACTCGTTGTAGGCGAGGACCGCGACGGGCGAGCTCCGCTCGGCGATCAGCCTCCCCTCCCCTTCCTCCGTGACGCGGATCCGGAGCACGCCGTGATCGCGTTCGGTGGCGTTGATCAATAGTTCGTCTCGAAACACCAACGGCAGATCGTCCAGGTGGTGCGTCGCCCCGGGCGCGAGGCGCGAGATCGTGCCCTGCCAGGGCTCCATGAACGGCTCGAGCTCCACCCGCACGACGAGCCCCAGCAACGCCCCCTCACCCGTGTTGGTGATCGCCAGCTCCCGCACGAGGGGGACGCTGTTGTGCACCTGAGCGAAATTCAGGAACTCCAGAGCCGTCGCGTCGATCGTCACCCGAGGGAGCACCGCTCCGGGGGCCCTCCCTCCGGGAGCAGGCTGGGGTTCCAAGAGCAGGGTCGGCGCCGTGGGGGAGATGCTTTCCGCCATTGGACTCCGCACCGTACCGGAGGCGGGCCAGCGACGGAACAGGAGCGGAACGACGCTCTTGCGGCCGGACCTCGACGGGCATACACGTCTAGAATTTTCCGCAAGAAGGGATTCCATGTCGCATCACCAGCCTCGTTCGCGTCTCCACCTGTTCTCGACGGCCGCCCTCGTCTCTCTGGGACTCGGACTGGCGCTCTCGGTCCCCGCCTCCGCGCAGGCACAATCCGAGACGAGCCCGGCTGCGACGGACTCTGCCGTTCCGGATCCTGCGACCCCGGAGAGCCCCGATGCGTCCCCCGCAGACGCGCGCGCCGAGCAAGCCGATGACGAGGCGCAGATGGCGGAGGCGATCCGGCGCTTCGACGCGTCCCTCGACCTGCAGAGCGGCGTCATCGTGCTCGGGAGCGGGCTCGCGGAGATGAACGTGCCGCCGGAGTTTCGCTACACCGGTCCTGCGGGCGCGGCGAAGGTGCTGGAGGCGTGGGGGAACCCGCCGGGCGCCGAGACCCTCGGCATGGTGGTCCCCGCGGACACGAGCCCCCTCGCGGACGACGCCTGGGCCGTGGTCATCACGTACACGGAGGAGGGCCACGTCGAGGACGAGGACGCCAAAGATCTGGACTTCGGAGAGCTCCTCGCGGAGATGCAGAAGGACGCGGCGGAGTCGAACGCCGAGCGGGAGCAGGCGGGGTTCGCCACCGTGCGCCTGGTGGGCTGGGCGGAGCCGCCCCACTACGACTCCGAGAACAAGAAGCTCTATTGGGCGAAGGAGCTGGCCTTCTCCGGCAACGATCAGAACACGTTGAACTACGCCATCCGCGTGTTGGGACGACGGGGGGTGCTCGAGCTCAATGCGGTCGCGTCGATGTCCCAACTGGGAGAGATCCAGCGCGAGATGAAGACCGTGCTCGGCTTCGTGGAGTTCAAGGAGGGACACCGCTACGCCGACTTCGATCCGAAAATCGACGAGGTCGCCGCCTACGGCGTCGGCGCGCTCATCGCGGGCAAGGCGGCCGCCAAGGCCGGCCTCTTCAAGGGCCTGTTCGCCCTCCTGCTCGCCAGCAAGAAGTTTCTCGTCGTGGGAGTCATCGCGCTCGGCGCGTTCCTCAAGGGCCTCATCGGCCGCCGCAAGGACTCCGCGACGCCCGGCGCCGCGGGCTGACCCTGGGACGATCGCGGGCGTCCGTTGGTGCGCCGTTTACGGTGCACCAACGGACGGGTGCGCTGTGGCGGCGAGGCACCGGGGGCGCCTGCGGCACGCGGGGGGAGTCTTGCGCCGAGCTCGAGGTAGCCGTGACCCCCTCGCGCGACCTCGATGCGCCTGTTGGTGAGCTTTTCAGTGAGACGGTGACGTGGCGAGGCGGCGACGTGGCGACGCGGCGAGGCGGCGACGTGGCGACCTGGCGAGGCGGCGAGGCGGCGACGCGGCGACGTGGCGAGGCGGCAGCGCAGACGTGAGGTGGTCAAGCGGTGATGCGGCGAGGCCGCGTAGCGGTTGGGGGGAGCGGCGCAGTGGGGGGAGCGACGCTGAGGGGGGAGCGGCGCTGAGGGGGGAGCGGCGCTGAGGGGGGAGCG
>JAAZAA010000149.1 GCA_012514535.1 Myxococcales bacterium
CGCCTCTGGCGAGGGAGCGCCGCAGGCGCAGTGAACGTACGTGGGTACTTGAGCACCGGAGCGCAGCGGAAACGAAGCCAAAACCCGAGATCGGCGGGCGTCCTGGTCCGTTAAGATTCCGGCGATGCCCCACGACCCTCGGCCACTCAGCCCCCGCAGGCGCCGCCCAGAGCACCAGTCGGTTCGCCATCGGGAGAGCTTCGCCCATCAGGCCCGACCCCGCGCGGGGGATGCCTGATGGGCCCACCCAAACTCTTGCTCGCGGATCGGCGCTCTCGTCTTCTTCGGAGCGCGACGAACGTTGCCCTCCCATGACGATCATCGTAAACGGCGGTCGTCATGACCTCCCCCGAGGATCGCGAGTTTCGGCGGCTCCCGCGCATCCCGTCCCGATGCGAGTGATGGGTGACCGTGATGGGTGACCGTGATGGGTGACCGTGATGGGTGACGGAGTGTTCTTCGGCGCAGGTCCCGGGATCGTCGATCACGCCATCGCCCGGCGGCGGGAGCCGTGAGCGCGGAGGTTGGCGCCGGGGCGCCGCGGTTGAAGCGCGCCGTCGGCGTGCCGGGAGCGGTGCTGATGGGGCTCGGCTCCATCCTGGGCACGGGGATCTTCGTCAGCATCGGGATCGCGGCGGGGATCGCGGGGCCCTCGATCGTCGTCGCGGTGCTCCTCGCCGCGGCGGTAGCGACGTTCAACGGCTTGTCGAGCGCCCAGCTCGCCGCCAGCCACCCCGTGAGCGGCGGCACCTACGAGTACGGCTATCGCTACCTCCATCCCGCCCTCGGCTTCACCGCAGGGTGGATGTTCCTCTGCGCCAAGTCCGCCTCCGCCGCCACCGCGGCCTTGGGCTTCGCGGGCTACGTTCTCGCCGCGACGGGGCACTCGTCCGTCACCTCCCGGATCGTCCTCGCCGTCGTCGCCGTGGTGGCCCTGACGGCGGTCGTCGCGGGCGGCATCAGCCGCTCCAACCGCGCCAACTCGATCATCGTCACCCTCACCCTCGTGGCCCTGGGCGGCTTCGTGCTCGCGGGGCTGCCCACGGCCCTCACCGGCGCCACGGCTCAGCTCGAGGACTACTTTGCCGGGAGCGGTCCCCACGGCGAAACTTCCGCGTTCCTCCAGGCCACCGCCCTGATGTTCGTCGCCTACACGGGCTACGGCCGGATCGCGACCCTCGGTGAGGAGGTCCACGAGCCGCGCCGGAGCATCCCCCGCGCGATCGTCGTGACCCTCGTGTGCACCGCGGCGATCTACGCCCTCGTCGCCTTCGTCGCGGTGGGCGCCGCCGGTCCCGCAGGCCTCGCGGAAGCGACTCGACGAGCCGCGGCTCCCCTCGAGGTGATCGCCCGGAACTTCGACGTCCCGGGCGTCGCGTGGCTCGTGGCGGCGGGCGCCGTGACCGCGATGCTCGGTGTCCTCCTGAACCTGCTGCTCGGGCTGTCGCGGGTCGTGCTGGCGATGGCGCGCCGGGGGGATCTGCCCACCGTGTTCGCCCGCGTCGACGCAGAGCGCTCCTCGCCCACGGCGTCGGTCTGGTTGGTCGGCGCGCTCATCGCCGGGCTCACCACCCTCGGCAGCGTGGAGACCACCTGGTCCTTCAGCGCCTTCACGGTGCTCGTCTACTACGCCATCACGAACCTCGCCGCCCTGCGCCTCCCCTCCGAAGCCCGCCTGTACCCCCGCTGGATCCCCGCCCTGGGCCTCCTCTGCTGCCTCGGGCTCGCCTTCTGGGTCGAGCCGCGGATCTGGGCGACCGGCATCGCTCTGATCGCAGGCGGCCTTCTCTGGCAGCGCTTCGCGCAGCGACGAGCTGCGAGCGCCCGGCGAGGGGGCTGACCGTGCTCTCCCGGTGCTCTCTGGGCCGCGGATTTCGCGCGCCCGGATGAGCTGGAGGCTCACGCAGAACCGCTGCGTCGATGCCGGTTGGCTGCGCCGCACGGCCTCGAAGTAGCGGCCTCGCAGAAGTAGCGGCCTCGCAGAAAAATCTTCCCGGCGACGTATCCTTTCGGCCTGCGCCAACGTCTCTCTGCCATGCCTGTCGATCCCCCTGACCTCGAGGCCCTCTCCGGCGACGCCCAGCGCACCTGGCACGGCTTTCTGCTGGTGTACGAGCCCCTGCGCCCCCAGCTGTACCGGTACTGCCGCTATCTCACCCGCAGCCCCTGGGACGCGGAGGACCTGGCCCAGGACACCCTGGCGCGCGCCTTCGCGACCCTGAGCCGCATGGGGCACGCGCCCCCGAACCCGCGCTCGTGGCTCTTCCGCGTCGCATCGAACCTCTGGATCGACCGCCTGCGGCAGGAGCGCGGCGCGGTGTTCCAGGAGGGAGTCCGCGAACCCAGCGCCTCACCCCTCGATCCCCAGGCCACCCGTGAGGCCGCGACCACCCTCGTCGCCCAGCTCGGGCCCCAGGAGCGGGCCGCCGTCGTGCTCAAGGACGTGTTCGAGCTGTCCTTGGAGGAGATCGCCGAGGCCCTGTCCACCACCGTCGGCGCCGTGAAGACGGCGCTCCATCGCGGCCGTGGCAAGCTGGAGCAGCCGGATCCCGACATCCCTCGGCGGGCGGTGCCGGAGGTCGTCACCGCCTTCTGCGAAGCCTTCAACGCTCGCGACATCCCCCGCATCACGGCGCTCCTCCTCGATCACGCCTCCGTCGAGGTCGTGAGCGCCACCGTCGAAGGTCCTCGGGAGGCCAAGATCCTCCGCGGCATGCTCTTCGGCAGCAAGCGCATGGCCCGCGCCGCGGAGCTGGGCGGCATGGAGGCGCGCTTCATCGCTGGTGTCCACCCGACCCCACCGCGCCTCGAGCTGGTGACGTGCCGCGGCGAGCCCCTGCTCCTCTCCTGGTACCAGCACGACGACGGCGAGGCCGTGCGCGCCATCACCCGCCTCGACGTCAGCGACGGTCGCATCAGCCGGCTGCGCAACTACTTCTTCACGCCCGATTGCATCGAAGAGGTCTGCCGGGAGCTCGGGCTGCCCTTCCGCACCAACGGCTACCGCTGGTGGCTGCCTCCCCGCTGAGACACCGCGCACCGCTCCTCCTCGCTCCACGAGCGGCGTCGCCGCGAGGTGCTCCTCCGAGCAACCCGGAGGGGAGCTCGGTGGGCGAGGTTCTCGTTCGCCTGCTGCCCACGGCCGCGCCCCGTTCTCCATCGAAGAAAAACATCAGCCATGGCACTCACCCTCTACTACCACCCCCTGTCGTCCTACTGCTGGAAGGCGCTCATCGCGCTTTACGAGGCGGAGATTCCTTTCGCGAAGCGCCTCGTCGACCTCCAGGACCCGGAGGATCACGCCGCGTTCCGTGAGATCACGCCCCTCGGCAAGTTTCCTCTCCTCCATGACGCCGATCGAGATCGCTACATCCCCGAGTCGAGCATCGTGATCGAACATCTCGCCCTCACCGTCCCCGGCGCCGCCCGCCTCATGCCCACGGCGGCGGCACAGGCTCTCGACGTGCGCGCCAAGGATCGCTTCTTCGACCTCTACGTGATGGAGCCCATGGCCAAGATCGTCGAAGACAGGCTCCGCCCCGAGACGGAGCGGGACCCCCGTGGCGTCGCAGCCGCCCGCGCGCGCCTGGACACGGCTTACGGCATCGTCGAACACTCTCTGCGGGAGACGGGCTGGGCCGTCGGCGACGACTTCACCCTCGCCGACTGCGCCGCCGCACCAGCCCTCTTCTATGCCAACGAGGTGCAGCCCCTGTCACCGGCGCTGCCCCGCACGCGCGCGTACCTCGAGCGCCTCCGAGCCCGCCCCAGCTTCGCCCGCGTCCTCCGCGAAGCCGAGCCCTACATGACGCTGTTTCCGCGAAGCTGAGGCGAGCCCTCGGGAGCCCGCGTCCATCCCCCACCCAGCGAGGCAGGATGGGGTCCGCGCGGAACCGGATGAGCCCTATCCTTCGGCCTGCAACCGCAACCCCAAGCCTGGTGACGTCATGCCATCCACCATCCCATCCTATGCGGAGTTCGCTGCGCGCCTCGCGGACGCGAGGCGAAGGGTCGACCAGCTCGCGGCCAAGGACCCGGATCCGATGATCCAATCCATTCGCAGGCAGCTCGCGTTCGTCGATCGGTGGACGCAGGGTGGACGACGCCCGGCCCAAGACGATCTCGACAAGCTCACGTTCGGGCAAATGGCGAGCCGCGCGGTGCACGAGGTCGACGCGGACCTCGCCAACGAGCTCTATGAGCTCTCGAGCTACCTGATCTTCTGGCCCCCCACGGAGCCGGTCAGAGTCTAGGACGCACCAGAGCGTTCAACGGACGGGCATCGACGCGACGCGCGCGGGACTGCCGGTTCCCCAGAGCGGCCCGCGGCCCCGCCTACCACCACATGCTGGCCTCCACCTTGATGACGTTCACGTCGGGGCGGAGCGTGGCCGCGCCGCGGCTCCCGGGCGTCTGATTGTCGGCATGCGCTCCGAAGCCGTCGGGGGTCACCGGCGCGGGGGGCGGCTGCACACAGAACGCGCGCGCCGCGAGCCCGCCGAGGCTCCCCCCATGGCTGCTGCCCTCACGGTGCGGGTCGTCCGCCGGGCTGCTCGGGCCCCCGTCGTCGGTCGCGCAGGTCCTTTGATCGAAGAAGTACCTCGAGTACTGCACCGTCAGCTGCTCGCGGGTGATCATCTGGGACCGGAAGGTGAGCCGCGGCGACAACACCGTGAACGACTGCTCGGGGATCTTGCTGTGGGGCTGGAGACGATCGGCGCGCAGGCCCGCGCTCACCCACTCCTGAGCGAAGAACTCCATGTCCAGCCCGAACTTCACCTTGCGCGTACCGTCCTGCGTCACTCGATCGAGATCCACCCCGGCGACGTCGGCGACCTGCTCGAGATAGCGGCGCTCGATGGGATCGACCCGAACGACGTTCAGCATGCCGTAGAGCTTGATCCGAAGATCACGCTCGGAGGTGAGCACGCCGAGGTTCGCGAGCCCGAGCTCGTATTGACCCAAGAACGTGTCCACGTGGCCGCTGCTGCACGATCCGTTCGCGGCGACGTCCGGCACCTCCGCCGAGTCGCCCGACACCCGCGGCAGCCGCCCCCTGGGACAGAAGGGAGACTCCAGGTAGGCGTCCGTCACTCCGAGGTGGAACGTGCCCCCACCGAACGCATGGAGCGTCTCGAGCGCGGGGCCCACGACCAGGGCGTTTCTCGCGCGCATGCGGGACCACCCCGCGTAGAGGTACCCCGCGGCGCCCAAGTCGAAGCGGCCGTCCAGGCCGAAGACGGTCAGGGCGCCGTTGGGGTACTCGGCTCCGAAGACGCCGTGCCTCCCGTCGACTCCGCCGGAGAAGTCGGGATTGACGCCGCATTGGAGCCCCGGGGGGTCGCCCGGCTGGGAGCAATGGCGTTGACGCGCAGATCCGAAGAGCCGAGATCGCTGTCGATCTCCACCCATCCCTGTCCAATGCCGAAGATCGCGTCGGGATTGGCCCAGGAGGCGTCGAACCCGCGGTGACGAGAGCCTCTCGTTTCGATGGGGCTTGAGCTGCCGAGACGCGGACACGCGGCGCACGGGGCACCGCCGGGGCGCTCTCTGGCCCCCCACTGACCCCCCTCCGGGGCCCGCACGGCGGAATTTTCTAACGAAGCGCCGTGAAGGTTCGTGGCGCCATCGACTCCAACGCAGGGATGGACGTTCACAAGAAAAAACACACGAGTCGATTCCACGGTGCCGCTCTGGTCCTCGTCGCGGTCGGCCTGGCTGGCGCCTGCGGCACGTCGGACCTCTCCCCCGAGGCCATCGAAGCCCACCAGCAGCGCATGGTCTACGGCGCCGACGACTTCCAGGACGCTGGCGACGTGAGCCCCTCCGATCCGTGGTACGCGCGGGTCCAGGCGACCGCGTCGCTCTTTCGGAACAACCGGATCTCCTGCTCCGGCAGCACCTGTGACTTGACGACGTTCCCCTACGAGACCGGCGAGGTCTCGAACTCCGTCTACAAGCCCCTGTGCTCCGGCGAGCGCTTCGCGGGGCAGCCGAGCGGATCGTTCTGCACGGGCTTCCTCGTGGGGCCGGATACGTTGGTGACCGCCGCGCACTGCACGGGCGGCGGGGGCTGCCCGAACATCCAGGTCGTGTTCGGGTTCACCGCCGAGGAGGGGGAGCCGGTGAACACCACGGTCTCCGCGGACGACGTCTACTCCTGCGACCAGATCCTGGCGATGCGCTACGAGGCCTCCGGGGATCTGGCGGATCGACTGGATTTTGCCGTCATCAAACTCGACCGGCCCGTCACGGGTCGCATGCCCCTCGCCTTGCGCACCAGCGGCACGCTCTCGAACGGCGCCCCCGTCGGCGCGGTGGGCGGCTACCTCGGCTTGCCCCTGAAGGTCGCCGGGGGAGCGACGGTCAAGGGGACCTCCGGGAGCGCGCGCTTCGAGGCCAGCCTGGACACGGGCCCCGGCGTGAGCGGCGGACCGGTCTTCAACCTCGACACGGGCCTCGTCGAGGGCATCCTGGTGAGCGGCGGGGTGTTGTCCCACCAGCTCGAGATCGAGGACGGCCAGGAGTGCGCCCGCACCTACCCCTGTGACGAGGTCGACGGCTGCTTCGTGGGTCCCGACGTCCGGGACTGGGCGATGGCCACGTACATCGACGAGGTGGTCAAGGTGTTGGAGGGGCGCTCCTGCTTCGACAACATCAAGAACGGCGACGAGACGGACATCGACTGTGGCGGGCCCGACTGCGCCCCCTGCATCCCCGGATGGGGCTGCGAGCAGGACAGCGACTGCCGCGTGTTCTTGGACTGTCACGTCCCCTACTGTGGCGCGGACCAGAAGTGCACCTATGACTCGGAAGCCTGCGCCTGCAACGAAGACTCGGATTGCGACGACGGCATCGCGTGCACCACGGACTACTGCTCCGGCTACACCTGTTGGAACATCGGGACGGAGAGCTGCGAGTGCATCTTCAGCTGGGACTGCGACGACGGGGACCCCTGCACGGTGGACTCCTGCGACCAGTACTCGTGCACCAACTCGCCGGTGGAGGGCTGCGCGAGCTGCCAGACGAACGCGGACTGCGGTGGCCCGAAGCTCCCGATCTGCGTCGTGCCCCTCTGCGACGCCAGCGGGATCTGCGACAACGACGACAGCGCCTGTGAGTGCGCGGACGACTCCGAGTGCGACGACGGGAACCCGTGTACCCGCGACCTCTGCTTCGTGAACACGCGCGCCTGCATCCACATCGACGAGTGCTCCAGCGGGTGCACCGAGGCGACCGCCGTCGACCTGGGCGGGCCCGGCAACGCGGTGACCGTGCCCAACGACGGCTGCGTCCGCGTGCGCGACGACTACCCGAACTGGTGGGGCACGCAGCGCACGATGCTCCTGCAGACCGGCAGCGGCGGCTCCTATCCCGTGCCCTTCTCCTGGTCGAACCAGTGCGCCGGCTCCTCCGGGCAGGGGACCTTCAACGGTAGCTGGCAGTCGCAGACGCTCAGCCCCACGAACGGGAACTGCGCGACCCTCATCGACCTGAACGGCGACGGCTCGGGCAACGTCGAGCTCCGCTACTACGGTCAGTGATCAGGAAGCGACCCGGACGTGATCAGGATGGTCGCCCTCTCTCACTCCCCCTTCCAAGTTGAGGCCAAGTTGAGAGAGGGCGGCCGACTATGCCCGCTTCGCCCACGCGGCGAGCCGCTGGGCGACGCGGTCGAGGTAGCCGTCGCGGCGCAGGAACTCTTCGTAGCCCGGGACCGTGCCCACCCACTGACCCATCCGCGCGTTGGGCGCGTCCGTGAGGTAGATGGTCGGAAGCCCGAGGAGCGCCGGTCCGTCCATGCCGGCGGTCGTCACGCCGAGTTGCCCGACGAGGCCGTGAGCAGCCTTCAGGTGCTCGAAGAACTGCAGCTGCGCCCGGCGCAGATCGCTCTGCTGGAACGTCGGGTCCTTCCAGAACAGGACGAAATCGACGACGTCTGCGGGAGTGTCCACGTCGGCGAGGGCGTCACCGATCCACGCGGGCGTGAGCCCCGCGCGTCGCACGACGTCCGTGAGCGCCATCAGCTCGTCGGGCTGCGTGTTCCGGTGCGCGTCGTGGACGCCCGTGCGGATCCACAGGAGCACCGTCGGCTTCTTCTCTCCCGTGGCCGCGCCGCCGAGCCGGGCGTCGACCCACTGGGCCACCGCGGGTGACACCGGAGCGTCGCCGAGGAAGGCGGCGCGCAACGTCCGCTGCGCGGCGGCGGGGTCGGCCTCGAACGCCCGCGCGACGATCTCCGTCACCTGTTTCATCGCCCGAGGCCGCGGACGGTAGGGCTGGAGCCGGCCGCCCAGGCCCGCGTCGCGGAGGAAGGCCTCGGCGCGAGGGGTTCCCGGCTGGTCGGGCTCGAGCTGGATGGAGACGCCCGCGAGCACCGCCGCGGCGGCCAGATGCCACCCCTCTCCGAAGGAGAAGCCGTTGTTCGTATGGAAGGTGTAGGCGTCGTTCCGTTCGTCCACGACGCGGCGCGCGCTCGTGGCGGCCTCCCTCGCGCGCTGGGCGGCCGCGCGCGCCGTGGGCACCAGCCGAACCGCCGCGGGATCGGGCTCCAGCGCCGCCACCATCTCCGCGGCGACGCGCGCCGACTCCTCCGCCCCGGCGACGATGGCCTCCACGCGGCGCCAGCCGTCGTCGCAGTCTCCGCGTGTGGGCGCACGCTGAGCGCTCCGTGAGAGCTGGCCGGCTCCGTGGAGCGCGTCTTCCGCCCGCGCCATGTGAGCCCGCGCCAGGATGCAGCGGCTCGCGACGGTGACGGTCGGCGCCTCGAGCTCGAGCTCCTGCTCCGTGGAGGCGGGCGGCTCCTGTTCGGCAGCCGCGCGGGCGGCGTCGAGGGCCGCTCGCGCCTGGGCGATCGCGTCGTCGAGCAGGCTCCGGTACAGGTCGCGCCGCCCAGGGAGGTGCAGCGTCTGCGTCAGGGCGAGGGCCTCCTCGAGGGAGCGGGCGGCTCCTTGCTCGAGCCGTCGAGCGACGCTCGGAGCGCTGGTCACCGTGGGCGCCTGCGCTCGGGCAGACGCGCTCACGGGCGCTCGTCTCCGGGGCCGCGCGGTGCTCGGGGGGCCGCGGGGCCCTTCTCCGGGGAGATCGTGGGGCCCTTCTCCGGGGAGATCGTGGGGAGCGCGCCCGGAGCGAGCAGCGGGGCCCGCACCTCGGCGGTGAGCGGGCCGCAGGCGGCCGTTTCACCGCTACAGCACTCTGCCTGGTTCACACCGAACATGGGACAGGCACCCTGCCCGCAGGTGGCGTGCCCATGCACGTAAATGAGGGCGGAGCCGCAAAAGGCACAGATCATCGTCACTTCCCGGAGCATCGCCGATACCTCGAGGGCCCAGGAGGTCGCCGACGGGCGGCGCCCGAAGGTCGGGGATGGGTATCGGGGATGGTTTTCGGAGGCGCTTCTTCTACCAGAAATCCCGAGCAGGGCTCTCTCCGTGCGCGGGACGAGTCTCCGTCCGGAAAGGTGCCGGGAGGTCCCTGTCCGAAAGGCCCACTCGCGAGTAGCGCGGAAAAACCGAGTCGATCGGGCTTGGGCGGGCGTCCCAAAAGGGTCTACGATGGTCAATCGTCCGACCTCTGCGCGTCGGGCAGTGGAGTTGCTTGTCCATGGACGACCCGAGTCGCAAGCCGACGAGGCCCGACCTTCCAGCTCAGCGGCCTCACCGACGCGAACGCGCGACGTGGTCCGGCCGCCGGAGAAACGACGACTGGCTCCGAGCCCTGTGCGCGAGTGAGCCGAACTGTTGTCGGGGGGTCTCGCTCTTGCCGATCATCGCGCGCGCCCGGCGGGGGGACTTCGAGACGTTCCGGCAGCGCGTCTGGGATCGGAACGAGGAGCTCGGCGAGCTCCTCGACTCCGAGGCGATCGGCATGACCACCTGGTATCCGATCTCCTGGTATCGCCTCCTCCTCGAGCTCCTCCGGGTCGACGCCGCGGACCCGCAGCGGCTCGCGCGGGAGGTGGGGCGCGAGTCCGTACAAGAAGATCTGACCCGCGGCCCCTTCAGGAGTTTCCTCAAGATCGTCTCCCCCGGCTTCTTGATCGAGCGCGGGTCCGTCCTGTTCCGCTCCTACGTCAAGCAGGGCCGCTTGAAGGTGGAGCGCGTCCCGGGGCGGGAAGGGATGCTCGAGCTGACGTTCACCCAGTGCGCGGGCTTCGACGCGGCGATCTTCCAGGATTTCTTCGGGGGCATCGAGGGCGCGCTGCTGGCGGCAGGCGCCCAGGAGGTCTCGGTGGAGTGCCTCGAGGGCGCCCGCGACGGCGACGACTTCGCGCGGGTCCGGGTGAGCTATCGGTGAGGTTCGCCCCGGGTTCGTCCCCGGGTTTGCCACTGAGCCCGCCCCGGGGTGGCTCTACCCTCGCCCGGTGACGCCCCGCACCAAGGTCATGGGCGTCGCCGCGTAGGGACGCTGGACCTCCTTGCTGGGGACGAAGCCGAAGCGCCCGTAGAAGCGCTCCTTGTCGGCGGTGCCCAGGTGCACGTTCGCGCAACGCCGGAGGCGCGCGTGGTCGAGCAGGAGAGCGATGAGCGCGCGCCCGATGCCCCTCCCCTGCACCTCCGGGTGGACGACCACGTCGTGGATCGACGCCACCCAAGCGGCGTCCGTGATCGCGCGGGCCGCGCCGACGAGTCGCCCCTCCCGATCCCGCGCGCCGACCCACACGGAGGATCCCCGGAGGGAGCGCTCGATGTCCTCGACGGGGACACCCTCGCGCCAGTAGTGCCCGGCCAGGAGCCGAGCGTGCTCCTGGAGCTCCTCGCCGCGCGGCGCCGTCAGGAGCTCGACGCCGTCCGGCCCCAGGAAGCGCTCGGGCCACGGGTGGGGGCTCTCCTCCAGGATCTCGCGGATCGCGTCCGCGTCGCCAGGATCACCCCGATCCCACAGACCGTTCACGACGGCGTCGCGGACCGCGGGCGGCCGATCCTGGCAGAGGCTCGCCTTGCCTTCGATGCGCTCCACGACGAGCTCGAACACCCGCGTCGAGCGGTAGTCCTTCTCGTAGAGGCGCTCCCCCGGCGTCAGCGGCGTGTAGCCGCCCTCGGGCTGGTGCTTCTGCATGAGCGCCTCGAGGGCCGCGGCCTTGGCCGCGTGATCCTCGACGTCCCGCAGCACCCCGTAGGCCAACGCGGAGCGGTAGAGGGTCGTCGCCGGGCAGGCCTTGCGCTCGTCCCGAAAGTAGCTGGGCACGAAGGCGATCTCGCGGAAGGCGGACACCACAGCGGCCCGCCCCAGGCACGCGCTCTTCTCCCCGAAGACCGCGCCGTGGAACAGCACGCGGCCGGGCGCGAGCGCCGCGTTCAGGACGCGGACCAGGGGGGCGCCGTCGGGGGTGGTCGACGCGAGGTGGACGGCGGGCGCGGCTGCGAGGAGGTCCCAGGCGGCCTGTTCGTTCGTGCGGCGGGCCTTCTTTCTCATGAGCAGGAGTTTGCGCTCCTCTGGTATGTTCAACAGGTCCAGTTTTCGTATTTCGGATGGACCAGTCGGGCCTCCGTCCGCACGTCGAGCTCGCCATGGACCGCCCCACCCTCACCCTCGACTGGCAGGACTCGCCGAGCGGGCTCCCTCTCTTCCAGCGGATCGCCGAGAGCGTGGCCCGCGAGATCCGAAGGGGACGGCTGAAGCCGGGCGCGGCGCTCCCCTCGTCACGCTCCCTGGCCGCGACCCTCGGCGTGCACCGCAACACCGCGCTCGCCGCCTTCGCGGAGCTCGAGAAGCAGGGCCTGATCGTCAGCGTGCCCGCGCGGGGGACGTTCGTCTCCGAGAAGCTGCCGGAGATCCGACCACGGCGCTTCCGTGGCCCCGACTGCGCGCCCGTCACCTTCGATCTCCCCGAGACCGCGCCGTTCCGCGCGTATCGTGGCCTCGCGCCGACGGAGCTCGCGCTCTTCGGCGGTCTGCCGGACCTGCGCCACTTCCCGAGCAACCTGTGGCGCCGCGCCTATCGGCACGCGGTGAAGGACGTCTCCCTCGCCTTCGACTACCAGAGCGAGCTCGGCGAGCCGCGCCTGCTCCGCGCGTTGGCGTCGTACCTCGCCACGACCCGCGGCGTCGTGGCGGGCGAAGGAGAGATGCTCGTCACGCGGGGCAGCCAGCTCGGGCTCCATCTGGCAGCGCGCGCGCTCACGCGCCCCGGCACGGTGATCGCCGTCGAGGCGCGCGGCTACAGGCCCGCCTGGGAAGGCTTTCGGCTGGCGGGCGCGGAGCTCGTCCCGGTGCCCGTCGACGAACACGGCCTGGTCGTCTCCGAGCTCGAGCGCCTCACGGCGGAGCGCCGCGTCGCCGCCGTCTACACGACCCCGCACCACCAGTACCCGACCACGGCCACGCTGAGCGCGCCCCGCCGCCTCGCGCTCCTGTCCTTGGCGGCGCAGCGAGGCTTCCCGGTGATCGAGGACGACTACGATCACGAGTACCACTTCGACGGTCGCCCGATCCTGCCGCTCGCCAGCGCCGATCCGGCGCGCGTCGTCGTCCACGTGGGCACCCTGAGCAAGGTGCTCGCCCCGGGGCTCCGCATCGGGTACGTGGTGGCGCGCCCGGAGATCGTCGCGCGCATGGCCCAGGCGCGCTTCTTCCTGGATCGGCAAGGGGACCACGTGAGCGAGCGCGCGCTGGCGTACCTGATCGAGGACGGCGAGCTCACCGCGCACATCCGCAAGATGAAGAAGATCTACGCCGAGCGCCGGGAGGTGTTCATCGAGGAGCTCCGCGCCCGCTTGGGGGACGCGCTTCGCTTTCGTGTGCCGCCCGGCGGGCTCGCGGTGTGGGCGCGCGTCGCCCGCGGCCTCTCCCCCGAGCGCTGGGCCGAGCGCGCGCTGAGTCGCGGTCTCCTGGTCCAGTCGGGGAATCACTTCACCTTCGACGGCAAGACCACGCCCTACTTCCGGCTCGGCTTCCCGCGCCACGACCCGAAGGAGCTGCGCGAGGCGGTGCGACGCCTGGCAGCGAGCCGGCAGTGAGCGTTCCCAGCGCTCACCCCAGCGGTTCCGCCTGCTCGTCGAAGACGAACCAGCAGATCGAGTTGCGCTTGGCCTGGTCCTCCAGAACCGCTTCGCGGAGGTGAGCCGGCAGCTGCGCCCGCTGCCAGGCGCACTCCCGACGTCCAGCGTCTCGTTGCTCGGCGGTCGGAGCCGCCGCGCGCGCGGCCCGGATGGCGTAGGCTGCCGCCCCGAGATAGTGCGAGGGGACGTGGGAGACCACGACGGCCTGGGCGGCGGCGAGCGCGACGAACCGCGCGGCACCGGAGGCGTCCCGAGCCGCGGCTCCCGCGCACGCGGCCTGACGCGCCTGCTTCATCGAAACTTCACCGCGTCCCCAGGCGCGGGCGAGCTCGATGGCCTCCCGCGCGCGTTCGTCGCCGGGGCGCGCCGCCTCGAAGAGAGGCAACACGCGGGCGGCACAGTCGGCGGCCCAAAGCGCCAACAGGTGGTGATCCGGATCGGTGAGGGACCCTCCTCGCCGGATGGTGACGAAACGCGGGTCGGGGTCGTTGCTCAGGATCACCGGGCCTCCGGCGCGTGACCCGTGTGATCGACCAGGAGCCATCGATCGGTCAGCGCGAGCTCCGGCGAGAACGGCGGCTCGAGAGCGCCGCGCGTCAGCCGAATCCCGGAGAGCGTCTCCAACGGCTCGCTGCCGTCGAGCTCCCACGGTTCCGTGATCGCGCAGACGGTGCCGGCGTCGGCCAACTGGGGCAGGTTCATCGGGCGGCTCAGTCCCCCGTCGGCGAAATCCGAAAGGCGCGCACGTTCGGCAGGGTCCGCAGGGTCTCGGCGAGGCGCTTCGCGTTGTTCGGATCCGACGTGCGCAGGATCATCCGGTACTCGAACTCGGCGCCGTCGGCGATGACGCGGTAGCTCATGTTGGCGATCGTGAAGTGGTAGCGCTCGATCAGCGCGCGCACCTCCTCCTCGGGGAGGGTCGCCGCCCGATCGAAGCTGATGTGATGGTGCACGTAGGTGTGCTGGGGGATCCACTCCTCCACGCAGCGGAACACCGACAGCACCCCGATCGTCATCACCGTGGCGAGCACCGCCGGCCCCCAGAACCCGATGCCAAACAGGATCCCGATGGCCGCCGTCATCCAGATCGACGCGGCCGTCGTCAGCCCCCGCACGCTCAGGCTCTCCTTGAAGATCACCCCCGCCCCGAGGAAGCCGATGCCCGTCATGATGCCCTGGGCCATGCGCGTGGGATCCGTGCGCACCGTCTCCAGCGGCACCCCCGGCAGCCACTGCCACTGGTACAGCGTCACCAGCATCAGCAGGCTCGAGGCGATGCAGACGAGGGTGTGGGTCCGGAAGCCCGCCGGCCGCGCGTGATAGGTCCGCTCGAGGCCGATCACCCCGCCAGCGACCATGGCGCCCCCCAAATGGCCGGCGATGATCAGAAAATCCTGATTCATCCCAAGACCATATCCCATTTCGCGCACGGATCCGCGGGGGGCCCGCCGTCTCGGGCCCCGCCCGCTCGGCGCGCGCCCGCTCGTGCGCGCCTCTCGCCTCTCCATCGCCGCGCTCGCCTCGAGCCCCAACACGAGCCCCGGGCGGCCGACCGGCCACCCGAACTGTCAGCCCCTCACCGTCGGGGCTACACTCCCCGCAGGAGGAGGGAGTGGTGGCGCTCGCCCTGCGCCCTGCGCACCCGAATTTCGAATGGACACCAGCGACGACCGCCCCAGCGCCCCCCAAGACTCGGCCTCGGCACCAGCCCTGCAGCTCGATCCCCCGCCCTTGCTCCACTTCGAGCGGGACTATCGCTGGGAGAACAAGGAGACGAACGTCGAAATCACCGCCGCCCGCCTCTACGACGTGTGGAACCGCACGGCGGACGGGCGCGAGCCTCCCCGCGATCGCTGGCGCGCCGGGCTCAACGCGCTCCGAGCCATCGCCTCCCAGGCGCAAGCGGACGATCGCCGAGTCCGCGCCTACGGCGGCACCTGGTCCCTCTCGGACGACTCCTCCACCCGCGACTACCTCATCGACACCAAACCCCTGAACTTCCTCTCCCTGGGGCTGCCCCCCGAGCAGCTCTTGCCATCGGAGGCGAAGAAGGCGGAGAGCATGGTGTTCGCCCAGGGCGGCATCCGTCTGATGGAGCTCAACCTGGCCCTCGAAGCCGCGGGGTTGGCCCTGCCGACGAGCGGCGCGAGCAACCGCCAGACCCTCGCGGGAGCCATCGCCACGGGCACCCACGGCGCCTCCGTCTCCGTCGGCTCGATGCAGGACTTCGTGCGCGGCATCCACCTCGTGACCGAAGGCGGACGCCACGTGTACCTCGAGCCCGCCTCCCAGGCGCTGGTCTCCGACGACTTCGTGGCCCTGCTCGGCGCCGAGCACGTGAAGAGCGACGCGCTGTTCCACGCCGCCCTGGTCAGCTTCGGGAGCTTCGGGCTGGTGCACGGCTACGTGTTCGAGGCCGCTCCCCTGTACGAGCTGTCCAAGTACCGCTTCCGCGTGGATCACGAGAAGGCGTTGTCCTGGTTCGGGCTGGAGTTCCAGCAGTTCGCCCTGCAAGCGCGGCTGCCCCCCGCCGTGCCGCACCACCTCGAGGTGATCTTCGATCCCTACAGCGCCGGCGCGCAGCAGCACGGCGCCTACGTGACCGCCATGTACCCGGTCCCGCCCCAGGAGTCGCCGCCGATGCCGCCGCACAGCGCCTTCGAGCCCGGCGACGACGTCATGAACCTGGTCGCGCGCCTCGAGGCTCCGAGCTCGGGGCCCATCCCGACCCTCGTGAGCGATCTGGCGTCCTCGCTCCTCACCGACGCCTCCGACGAACGCGCCACACCGGGCAACACCTTCAACAACACGAACATTCACGGTCCGGTGCAGTGCGCCGAGCTCGGCGTGTCCCTCGCGCAAGCGCCCGCGGCGGTGCGCGCCATCCTCGAGGAGGCCGTCCGCCACCAATTCCCGGGCCTCGTCGCCGTGCGCTTCGTGCGCTCTTCCCTGGCGACCCTGGCCTTCACGAAGTTCGAGCCGACGACCTGCACCATCGCCCTGCCCGGCGCCGCAGGCCAGGCGACCCTCGACTTCTACGCGGCCGTGCGCGAGCGCCTCGATCGGGAGGACATCGCCTTCACCCAGCACTGGGGACAGCGGGGCGAGTTCTCCCGCGAGCGCGTCCGGCGCATGTACGGGAGCGCCCTCGACGTCTGGGTCGAGCAGCGACGCCGCTTCCTGTCCCCTGCCGGCCGCCGCCTCTTCTCCAACGCCCTCCTCGAACGCTGCGGCTTGGCAGACTGAGCGACAGACGGGATTACGGGCTGATTACGGGCACATCGTCTCGGGGACCTCTCGAAACTTCGCGATGAGGCTCGGGTCCGTCACCCCGTTGACGATGAACTGCACCGCGATGCAGAAGATGATGAACCCCATGATCTTGGTCATGGCGTTCATCCCGTTGACCCCCAGGTACCGCGTCAAGCGACCCGAGAGGCGGAGGGTGGTGAACACGATCGCCGCGATCACGAGCATCCCGATGAAGATGGCGATGTACTGCCACCAGTGCTCGACGATGGTGGCCAGGCTGAGGGTCGCCGCGATGGACCCGGGCCCGCTCAGGCTCGGCATGGCCAACGGAAAGAACGAGATGTCGGCCTTGTCCCGGGACTCCTTCTCCTCTTCGGGCGTCAACCCGACGCGATCCTTCGGGTAGAGCATGCGGAACGCGACCCGCCCCACGAGGATGCCGCCCGCGATCCGCACGCCCGGCAAGGAGATCCCGAAGACGTTGATGATGACGGTCCCCGCCACCAGGAACACGCCGAGGATGGCGACCATGTAGATCACCCCGCGCTTGGCCTGGTCCCTGCGCTTCGCCTCGTCGAAGCCGTCGGTGATGGCGAGAAACAGCGGCGCCGTACTGAACGGGTTCAGGATGGGCAGCAGCGTGGCCATCGTATAGAAGATGAGCTCGAGGAAGGACGCCATCGGCTCCCCTCCTTAACGTCCATCCCAGCCGTTCTGAAGGCCATCCGCCTCCACCGATCCGCGGCGCATCCGCGGCGTGCGCCGTCCGCCTCCGTCCATCCGCGGCGCGTCGCAAGACTCACCCCGCGGAGCGTCCCCCAGCTCCGCACGCCCAGCTCGGCATCCCCCGACTCGTCCGTGGCGCACGCTTGGTTGAGCTACCCTCGCTGGAGCCTGGCTCGCGTCGCGGGGAATCGCTCGCGCGAGGAACCGCGGGCTCACTCGTCGGCGTCCAGTATCTCCTGCACCAACGGTCGTTCTGCCCGAAGCTCCAAGCTCAGCGCTTCGCCGCCGCTCCAGTGCTTCACCGCTTCGCAGGACGACGCGTCCCCCCGGTCGCAGGCCTGCCGGAGGAGCCCCTCGATCCGCGCCCGCGGCCCCCCAGCCACATGCTCCAACACCGCCAGGTTGGCGCACCCCAATGCTCCCCCGAGCGTACAGGCCTTCTCGTTCAATCGCCGCACGCGCGCATCGAGCTCCGCGTCCTCGCCGTCACCCGCGAGCTCCCGCTCGAGCACGGAGAGGCTCACGCAAGCCTGCTGAAAATCCGCGTCGCAGGACCGCTCGTAGGCCGCGCGCGCAGCCGCCCCATCCACCATGGCGCCCCGTCCCTCGTGCAGGATCTGGCCGAGGCTGAAACAACTCGGGGGAAACGCGAGCTCACATCCCCGCCGGAAGAACTCGTGCCGCTCGTCCGGCGTCCCCGGAGAGGGCCAGGGGGGATCGAAGACGTGCCCGTACTCGAACATCGACGCATACAGGAAGCATCCATTCGGCGAGCCCAGGTCGCAGCCGCGCCGCATCAAGGATGCGGACACATCCCTCCCGGTCTCCAGGTCCCCCGCTTCCTCGGGCTTCAGGGATTGCACGATGCTCCCTTGCCGAACGCACGCGTGGCCGTCGCCTTTCAGACAAAGCGCCCGGAACGTCCGCGCCGCATCACCGAGCTTTCCTTGCTCCTTCTGCTCGATCCCGTGGGCCGTGCAAGCGATGGGGTCCCCCCCACAAGACGCGAGGTCATCGTCTCCCCCACCGGTCGCGCTGCCTCCGCTCCCGAACGAAGCTCCACAACCACCCGCCACACATCCCAGGGTGCCCAGGCACCCGAAGACCAACGACCACCCCGACCAACGCACCCCCGCACGATACGCCCCCGGCTCCGCCAAGGACAGTCCCCGCACGTCTCCGCATCCAGGCCCAGCTGCTCCTCGGCGTGCCCCTCAGCCCGCCTCGCGGCCCTCGGCCGCACTGCGAGCGCGTGGTGAACGCGCTTCGAACGACGCGACGCAGCCGACGACGCGCTGCGAGCGTCCAGGCCCAGCGCGCTCCTCGGCGTGCCCCTCAGCCCGCCTCGCGGCCCTCGGCCGCACTGCGAGCGCGTGGTGAACGCGCTTCGAACGACGCGACGCAGCCGACGACGCGGACGTCGACTCGCTCGAAGGCCGCCTCCAGGGCCTCGCGCAGGGTGGCCTCGTCGTCCTCCTCGTTCCCGAAGATCCCGCGCCGGTTGTAGACGGCCATGAGCTTGCGAGCCATCGCGTTGTGCGCCACGCCGCGCCCGAGGATGGTCGACCCGAACAGCACCCCCTCGTCGGTCACGACCTTCGCCAGCTCCCTCAGCGCGCGCCCCTTCACCCGCAAATTCCCGGGCAGACAGTGCAGCAGAAAGTTGAGCCCCACAGAGTCGAAGCGCTCCGTCAGCTCGATGGGCGCGAGCACGTCCCCGAGGTGCTGCGTCGGCTGGTAACGCGCGAGCCGCCGCGCCGCGTGCCGCAAGCTGTTCTCGTTCAGATCCAGCAAATGCACTTCGGGGCGCTCGACGGGAAAGCGACAACGATCCAGGAAGTACCCCGTCCCCACTCCCACATCGAGGTGTTTGCCGCTCACCAGACGATCGTACTGCGCCAACAGCACGCGCGCCGGACAACGCCACGCCAACGAGCAGGACAGCTTCAGCACGTACAGGTCATAGGCGAACAACACCCAAGGTCGGTACACCGCCTGCCCGGGCGCCGTGTCCACCGCCGCCGTATCCACCACCGCCGTGTCCCCCCTCTCCGCCTCCAACATCTTCATCACGACACCTCCCACCCCCACCTCATCCAGCGCCCCCTATCTCGACGGCCTGGACGCCGAGCTCGACGGGCGCGCCCGCACCCGAGCCATCGCGGACAACCTCGCCGAACCTCGCACTCCTGCACGTATCACTGCCTCCTTCGCGAACGCAACCGACCCGGCCGACCCAACGACCTCTCGACCTCGAGGATCGACGCGCTCGTCAGTAAGGGGTCACGGCTACCCCGCGCCCGTCCCCAGCCTCACCCCGCCCCCCGCAGGCGCCCCAGCCTCCGCGCCAAACCACGGCTCCGCGCCGTCCCCCAGCGGGCTCGGGAGCCCTGCCTCCGCGCCAAACCACGCTCCGCGCCGTCCCCCAGCGGGCTCGGGAGCCCCGAGATTCATGCGTCTTGCGCATGAATCGAAGGTTTCCCATGCGTTCCATGCATGGGGGACCGGCCGGCGCCCCCGGCTCGGGAAGCTCAGCCGGAGAGCCACGCGGCGCGCACGAGCGCCTGCAACCGCGCGGGATCCGTCGCGTCCCATGCACGGGAACCGCGCCTCCGCCGGCGCCCTCGGCTCGGGGAGCTCAGCCGGAGAGCCACGCGGCGCGCACGAGCGCCTGCAACCGCGCGGGATCCGTCGCGCTCGTCTTGCACATGAAGCCGCTCTTGTGAGCGAAATGGACGTCCGGCTCCCCGTCGAGCCGCGAGAAATCGAGCCGCGGATGATCCTCGTGGCGGCCGATGCCGTACCCGTCGCCGCGCCGATCCGGGTAGACCAGCGCGGCGACCGTCGAGCCCAGCCGTTCGGCGCGCACATAGCCCGCCACGGCGGCGCTCGGCTCGTCCACGGCCGGCTCGGTGCGCGGCAAGAAGACCACCTCGATGACGTCGTCGCCCTGGGTCAACGACCAGCGCTCCACGTGCCGCGCCACGAAGTCGACGCGGGCCCGCGCCGTGCGCAGGTAGTCGAGCAGATCCGCCCCCACGTAGCGCATGAACTCGTAGAGCGGATCCCCCGCCGCGAGCTCCGTCTTGGCCGCGAAGCGCCGCAGCAAGGTCACGTCGATGGGGGAGTTGAGCTGCGCGATCGCCTGCCGGGGCACCCCCAACCACTCCGCGGTCTTCTTCGGGCCGCGCGAATCGAACCACTCCGCCGGCTCGAGCCAGTCGCAGAAGTGCCGCGCGTCCTCGTAGAGCCCCATCCCATCGAGCACCAGGCTCAGCGCACAGGTGGGCGGATGCTCCCGCGGAAACTGATGGTGATCGAAGTTCGAGCGCGCCGGGTCGTGCACCCCGCCCACGTCCACGACGGCCACCTCGGGGTCCTCCAGATCCTCGGGCGTCGGCTCGCGCCGCGCTACCGGCGCGCCGTGTTCGGCGATGAGCACGCACACCGCCAAGAGGTCGTCCTTGTGGGCTCCACCCGGGTGGGTGACGATGGCTCGAACCATGACGCGCCAGATAGCACGGCGCGCCGGATAGCACGGCACGCCAGATGGCACGCGGGTCCCACGAGGCCGAATCAGCGCCTCGCAGCGGTCCACCGGTCGCCGTTGCCCCCGCCCTCCCCCGCTCGCTCCCCGCGGTCGCCGGTCTAGTGCCGGAAATTCGTGATCGCGTAGTCGATCTGCGCCGCCTCCTGCTCCACCAGCTCCTTCTTCCCTCCCGCCTCGATGAGGAACAGCTTCGAGCGAGAGAACACCCCGCCCTCCGCGATGAAGATCGTCACGAAATAGAGGTGGGGCTCGCTCCCCTGGTCGTAGCCGAAGCGCAGCTGTTTCCCCGACAACCCGTGGGCGGTCACCACGTCGTCGGTCCCCAAGAGCGCGTAGCCCCTGCGCTCACGCAGCTGCTTCTCGATCGCGGCCACCCAGAACGCGAGCTCCGCTTCCGGCTCGTGGTCGAGCTCACGAATACCGATCACCACGCCGTCGACGGTCGTGGCGCGGTAGTCGTAGTCCGTCTGGTTCGGGAGCTCCACGAAACCGGCGGGCGTCGCCGCCTTGATGCCACAGGCCAGGGCGCTCGCCCCCACGACGATGGCGAGGATCTTCGAACGAAGGCGGTAGCGGCTCGACGGACACGTCTTCTTCGCAAGCTTCATGGCACGGCTCACAGGGAGAGGAGCTCACCGAGACCCAGGCTCTGCAGCCACGGGAAGGGCAGATGAACATCCAATCCAGCTTCGACGCCCCATGATGTCCTCTTGCGGCCGTGCGCCCGCGCAAGGGGGGGGACGTTACCACCGCCTGCAGGGCTTCCGGTAGGGCAGAGCTCGAAGGGCGCGCCCGCCCCGAAGGGATGGGGGATGCACCCAGGAGACATCCATCCACGCCGGATCCTTCATGGCGGTTCACCTGCACGGCGGTTCGGAGGCGCGCTGGAGGTGCGATTGGCGCACGCCTTGCCCGCCCCTATGATGGAGCGGTGACTGGGGACATCACGGCGCCGGAGCGGGAGGTCGGGAGCGGGACGGACGTGCCCGCTCTGTTGTCACGAGCGCACGCCGACGAGGTCGACCAGTACACGGGGACCACGGCCCGCGGAGGCAACACGGTCCTCTTCCTCCCCAGCGGTGCGTCCTCCTACGAACAGCGCTGGAAGCTCATCGCCGGGGCGCGCCACCGCATCGATCTCGTCACCTTCTCCCTGATGAGGGACGGCACGACCCGCAAGCTCCGCGATCTGCTCCTCACCAAGCTGAAGGAGGGCGTCACCGTGCGCATGATCGTGGACGACGCCGTCGTCTACAGCACGTTCGTGATGGGCTGGCTCGACGAGCTCGCCCGGGCTGGCGCCACGGTCCTCCGCTACCACAAGGTCTTTCGGGATCTGCTCCCCGAGCTCGGCCAGGGGCGCCCCTTCAAGCGAGCCGCCCGCATCGTCAAGGTGAAGATCAAGCGCCGCTTCCACGAGAAGTACACGATCGTGGACGGCGAGGCGGCCATCCTCGGCGGCATCAACTGGGGCGACAAGTACGCGTTCGGCGGCATCGAGCCCAAGGCTTGGCGCGACAGCGACGTGCTGCTCACGGGCCCGGTGGTGCGAGACATCCAGCGTCAGTTCGAGCGCGACGTCGTGCTCTACACGGCGATGGACGAAGCCTACCTCCACCGCGACCGCCCGGGCTTCGATCCCGAGGCCCACCTGCGCGCCGCCCATGCGGCGGCGGATCGCATCGGGACGGACACGCCGGAGGCCCCCGTGGAGCTGCCGACCCCCCCGGCGACGGGGAGCGAGCTGGTGCGCTACATCCCCCACAAGCCCTACGACGAGCAGAAGCTGCGCATGACGGAGGCGGTGCTGCTCATGATCCGCAGGGCGCGCCGCTACATCTACTGGGGCTGCCACGGCATCCGTCCCCCTCGCATCCTCGCCGAACACCTGGCGGCGGCGGTGGAGCGCGGCGTCGACGTGCGCCTGATCACGAACTCCCAGCACGCCTCCAAGACGCTGATGTTCTTCGGGCTCCTCGGGTGGATGTACTGGGAGAGCAGCAATCACTTCCCCTGGCTCCTCGAGCACGGCATCCGCGTCTTCGAATGGCAGAAGCCCGGAGCCTTCCACTCGAAGAACCTCGTGATCGACGACGCGGTCGCCTCCGTGGGGTCCTACAACATCGCGCGGGGCTCGACGTTCCACCACACGGAGAGCAACGTCGTCGTCTACGGAGGCGACTTTCCGATCTTGGTGCGCAAGCAGTTCGAGATCGACTTCGGTGATTGCAAGGAGCTCGAGCCCTGGGAGGGGCGCCGGGTGCCCCTCGAACACCAGCCGATGCGGCGGATCCTGCACGAACGCAACCTGCTGATCCCGCGCGAGCTGCGCACGGAAGCCATCAACCGGGATCTCGACGCGGGCCTCTACAAGGTGATGTGACCCAGGCAGAACGAGGGGACGGGCGCGATTGAACGAGCGCGATTGAACGAGCGCG
>JAAZAA010000150.1 GCA_012514535.1 Myxococcales bacterium
CCGACAAGCACGGTGTCCCCGTCTTCTTCGATGCCTGCCGGGTCGCCGAGAACGCCTACTTCATCCAGCAGCGTGAGCCAGGATACGCGGACAAGTCGATCCAGGAGATCATCCGAGAGACGCTGTCCTATGGCGATGGTTGCTGGATGAGCGCCAAAAAGGACGCCATCGTCAACATCGGGGGCTTCATTGCGACCAACGACGAAACCCTGGCGCGGCGGTGTCAGGAGCGGCTCGTCATGTACGAAGGCTTCTATACGTACGGCGGGCTCGCCGGACGTGATCTCGAAGCGATCGCGGTCGGCCTGGAGGAAGGCACCGACGAGGACTACCTGGCACATCGGACAGGGCAGGTCGAGTACCTGGCGGACCTGCTGAAGCGAGCGGGAGCCGTCGTGAGCTTGCCCGCGGGAGGTTCAGGAGTCTTCGTCGACGTCCAGGCCATGTATCCGCATCTGCCTGCGGAGAAGCTCCCGGGGATCGCCATGTGCGCGGATTTCTATCTCGAGGGGGGCATCCGGGTCGGAGCGCTCCCGTTTCCGCAGCAGACGATCGATGTCAAGACCGGTGACATCGTCGACAAGGTCTTCCAGTTCGCGAGGTTCGCGGTGCCGAGGCGCGTGTATACGAAGGCACACATGGACTACGTGGGGGCGATCGCCGCGAGGGTGGTCGAGCGGGCGGCGTCTGCCAAGGGCTACCGGATCGTCGAGTATCCGGATATCCTTGGACATTACTTCGCGAAGTATGAGCCTCTAGATTCGTAGCAAGGTCGAGGACGAGCCAGTGCCTGTCAATCAACTAAGCCGACGCCACAACAATCTGGTGGTTTGTGTCCAGGGAGAAGAGAACCCCTCGGACAAGGAGTGGGACGAGTTCCTCGCCGTGCTGCGCAGCGGAGAGGGAGCGGCGAAGGCTAGCGTCCTCGTCTACACGGACTGCTCCGGTCCCAACAGCCAACAGCGGGACCGCTTGAAGGCGACTCTCGGCAACGCGCAGACTCGGGCCGCGATCATCGCCGAGAAAGTGACGACGCGATTCATCGTGTCGTCCATCGCGTTCATTACGCCGCGCATCAAGACGTTTCGGAAGACAGAGATTGAGGAGGCCTTCGAGTTCCTGGGGCTCGATGAGACGACCAAGGGGATGGCGCGCCGCACCCTGCGCGAGTTCATCGCGCTGGTCAGCGGAAAGTCCTCATGAGTGTCCCGCTGCGGGAGGAGTCGAGAGCCGGCGCGAGGGGTTAGTCTCGCGTCGGTTTGAACTCTCGTACCGAGGTACTCGAGCACCGGAGCGCAGCGCCCCTTCCCGAAGACAGGGCGAAGCCCAGACCCGAGATCGGCGGGCGTCCTGGCCCGCTAAGATACCGGCCATGGCCCGATACCTTCGCTGCGGTTTGGCGCCGGCGCGCCCGTCAAGCTCGGCCTGACCCGAGTAGCTCGCGGCGAGGCTTTCGCGATGATCGGAGCGAAGCCGCAGTGAACCGCAGTGCACCAAGTCCAGGACCCTGGACGAAGTGTACGGAGGCTTACGGCCCTCGCCTCTGGCGAGAGAGGGCCGCGGGCGGCTACTTTCTGAAGCAGACTCCGTAGAGCGCGTCGAGGAAGGCCCACTCGGCGCGGCGGCGTTCCATCGCGCCGAGCCAGAGAGGCTCGAAGGCTGCTTCGGGGACGCTGCTGGACAGCGCGGTGGTGGGATCGAAGCGCTTCGTGTTGCTCTGCCAGGGGAGCTCCGTGGCCCGGGGGCTCTCGTCCCGGGACACCTGGAGCTTGAGGAAGTCGGCGAGCTGGCGTCGGAACACCTCGCCGGCGAGGAGCGCTCCCGTGCCCACGTGGGGATCCGCCGCGGCGCCGAGCTCCTCGAGGCGGGCCTCCAGCTGTCGACCGGGGGCGAGCAGCGCCTGCTCCTCGGAGGAGCTCAGGAGCGACGGGCGCCAGGACTCGAGCTCCATCATGAGCGCGCAGAAGCCGCGGAGCGGCGCGCGCTCGAACTGGCCATGGCCGAGCTCCTCGCTGAGCACCGCGGCGATGGCGCTGCGTAGGGCGTTCGTCTCGACGCGCGCGGCGAGCTGGGCCAGCCGCCGCGGCCGGTTCCCCTCGCTGGTGAACAGGTTCGCC
>JAAZAA010000151.1 GCA_012514535.1 Myxococcales bacterium
GAGCAGGGCCGCAGTGAGCAGGGCCGCCCGGGTGCGGCTCCCGACGAGCGACGAGCGAGCGCGGCCGGGGCATTTCGCTCACGCGAAGACGCGGACCGGCCGAGCGGCTCCGAGCGGCGTGGCAAGCGGCGCGCCAATGAGCTCCGCGGGCGCCCGCTGGTTTCGTCGAATCGCCCCCCACCAGGCGGAGGTCGCTTCGGCAACCTCACCCGGACGAACGCGCCCACGGCCCTCGCGCCCCCCAAGCGCAAGCCGCCTGCCGAGGCCCCCTCGTCCCCCGCAGCCGCCACGCCGCCCCTGACGGCGCCGCCCCCCGACTGGGCGCCGGGCGTCGACGTCTGGGCAGATCCGGACGAGTCCCCCCCGTCGAGCCAGCGGACCCAACGGCAGGAGCCTCCCGACGCGGATCGCTCCTCCCCCCATGATACCACGGACGCCGGGGATTTCGGGATGTTGGGCATCGGGACGCGCGTGTTGCCCCCGGACATGGAGTTCGAGCTCTTCGAGGAGGACTCCAGCGTGATGCACCCCGTGCCGACCCCCGACGCGGAGACGGTGGAGGAACGCATCCGCGAGCTCGAGGCGCGGCTCGACGGCATGATGACGACCGTCACGACGCCCCCGTCCGCGTCGCGCCCCACCACGGAGGGCAGCGACTCGCGGCGCGACGAACCCCGCGAGGAAGAGCTCACGGAGGCCAACGCCGTCGAAGCCGCGCGCGAGCTCCTCCAAAACGACTACTATCGCCGGAAGTGGGGCCGGGCGAGCTTGCGAGCCCACGTCGAGGAGGTGGACGATTTCGGCCTCGCGCCGGAGTTCGAGGAGCGTCTCCTGCCCCTGCTCAAGTTTCTCTTTCGCTATTACTTCCGCGTCGAGACGAAGGGCATCGACAACATCCCCAGCGAGGGGCGCGCGGTGGTCGTCGCGAACCACTCAGGCACCCTGCCCCTCGACGGCGTGATCCTGCGGCAAGCGCTGCGCGAGCACCACCCCGCGACGCGCGACCTGCGTTGGCTCGCCGAAGACTTCGTCTTCTACCTGCCGTTCATCGGTGTGACCCTCAACCGCATCGGCGCCGTGCGCGCGTGTCAGGAGAACGCACAGCGCCTGCTCGCCAAGGATCACCTCGTCGCGGTGTTCCCGGAGGGCACGAAGGGCATCAAGAAGCTCTACCGGCAGCGCTATCAGCTCCAGCGCTTCGGGCGCGGCGGCTACATCCGCCTGTGCCTGCGCACGCAGAGCCCGCTCATCCCCTGCGCCATCGTCGGAGCGGAGGAGACGAACCCGATGCTCTATCGACTGGACAACCTCTCGCGCCTGCTGGGGCTCCAGTACTTGCCCGTCACGCCCACGTTCCCGTGGCTCGGGCCGCTCGGCCTCGTGCCGGCGCCGACCAAGTGGCGCATCACCTTTGGAGAGCCCATCGCCCTCGACGGCTATGGCCCGGAGGCTGCGGACGACCACGTGTTGATTGGCCGTTTGTCGGAGCGCGTGCGCGCGAGCATCAGCTCCATGCTGGAGGGCTCCCTGCGGGCCCGCCGCAGCGTCTGGCTGTGAGCACCAAGCGCGACCGCTATGCGGGCCAGGGCTCGATCCACGGCGTGGTCGTGGTGGACAAACCCACCGGCCCCACGAGCCACGACCTAGTCGCCGCAGCGCGACGACACTTCGGGACAAGACGGGTCGGCCACGCGGGGACCCTGGACCCGATGGCGACGGGCGTGCTCGTGCTCCTGCTCGGCGAAGCCACCAAGCTCTCCTCGCATCTCACCCGCGACGTGAAGACCTACGAGGCGGTCGTCGCCTTCGGCAGCTCGACCACGACGCTCGACGCGCAGGGGACCGTGACGCGGCGCCGGGCCCTCACCGCGGGGTGGCTCTCCGAAGAGACCCTCGCGAAGGCGCTCCAGGCCGAGCTCGAGCGCGAGCTGCAGATCCCTCCCGCGGTGAGCGCGATCAAGGTCGGCGGCACCGCCGCTCACGCCCGCGTGCGCCGCGGCGAGGACGTGGAGCTCGCGCCGCGGGACGTGCGCCTGCACGAGCTCCGCCTCCTGCGCTGGGACGACCAGCAGCTCACCGTCGAGCTCACCGTCTCCAAGGGCTACTACGTGCGCGCCTTCGCCCGGGACCTGGGGGACGCCTTGGGTGTGCCCGCTCACCTCGCCACGCTGCGTCGGACCCGGAGCGGCCCCTTCACCCTCGCCCAGGCCGTCCCCTTCCCCCTGGAAGGGACCGTCCACCCGCTGAGCCTCCTCGACGTGGCTCGCCAGGCCTTTCCCCTGGCCCACCTCACCCGGGACGGCGTCGAGCGGGCCCGCTCCGGCAAGCGGCTACGCGAGCACGACGACTATCAGCCCGCCGCGACGGCTCTCCCAACAGGACAGCCTCCAGAGGCGACGTCTCCGCCAACGAACGTCGACGAGCTCGGGTCGACCTCCCTGGGAAATGTCACCCCCGGCGCGCCCTCCCTCGTGGCCTGCGCCTTCGAAAATCGGCTGATCGCCCTGGCGGAGGAGGCCGCCCCGGGAACCCTCAAGATTGTCCGAGGGATCCACGACCCCACGGGGCCCGACTTGCACGCCCCCGGCGCCGTCGGCTAGATCTCCATGAAAGGCGGCCTTTCGCCGCGAAAGGGTTGAAGCCCACGGACATCCCGTCCCAGGGCGAGCGATTCGAATTGGATTCCGAGCCACCACAACAGGTCTTGCACTACGGGTTGGCGTTCCTGCCGGCGGTCACCGCCGCCGTGCTCTCCGCCGCCAGCTCGGTCCTCGCGACCATCTCCACGTCCCGACGCGCCGCGCTCCGGGACTATCTCACCCCACCGGGCCGCCGGGCCCTGGACAGGTACGTCCAGAACGAGGCCAAGGTTGAGGCGCGCTGGCGCGTCTGGCGCGTGATCGGCATCTCGCTCACGGCGGTGCTGCTCTCGTCCCATTGGGCCAGCTCCTTCGCGGCGCCCCTGGACTGGATCGCCGGCATCGGCGCGGCGGTGTTCGCCTACGCCCTCCCCGCGGAGCTGGCGCGGGCGTTGCTCTCGAGCCGCGCCGAGCGCTGGGCCCCCCTGCTGCTGCGCTGGCTCCGGCCCCTGGAGTGGGTCGTCGCGCCCGTGGCCGACCCCATCGCCGCGGTGGCCCAGGCCATCGGCGGAGCTCAGTCCCCTGCGCGCTTCACCAACGCCGGCATGACCGAGACCGAGGTGGAGTTGATCGTCAACGAAGGCGAGCTGAACGGCTCCCTCGCCCACGATCAGTCCGAGATGATCCGAAACGTCTTGGATTTCGGGGCGCTCACCGCGGGCGAGGTCATGGTGCCGCGGACACGGGTGGACGCGCTGAACGAGCGCATGCCCCTGGACGAGGTGCTGGCCACGGTCGCCGCGACCCAGCACTCCCGTTACCCGGTCTTCTCCGAGGGGATCGACAACGTGATCGGTATCCTCCACGTGAAGGATCTGTTCACCGCCGTCGCCGAGGGGCGGCTCGAATCGACGAGCCTCCGGGACCTGATGCGGAGCCCCGTAGCCTTCGTCCCGGAGTCTCAGCTCGCCTCCACCGTGCTCAAGGAGATGCGCGCCGGCCGCCATCACCTCGCCGTGGTCATCGACGAGTTCGGCGGGTTCTCCGGGGTGGTGACCTTGGAGGATCTCCTCGAGGAGATCGTCGGCGACATCCAGGACGAGCACGACCTGGACGACGAGGCGCCCATCCTCGAGCTCGGGGACGGCAAGCTGCTCGTCGACGCGAGCATCCCCGTCGCGGACCTCAACCGGAAGCTGGGCACGCAGATCCCCGACGATGGGGACTACGTCTCGGTGGGCGGCCTGCTCGTCGATCAGCTGGGTTACGTCCCGAGCACCGGATCCGATCACGAAGCGTATGGACTGCGCTTCTTGGTGCGGGAGGCCGACGAGCGACACATCTGCCGCGTGGAGATTCAGCCGCTCGAGCCCAGCCCCGAGACGGAGCCGTCGTCGTCGAGCCAGCGACCCGCCAGCGCCGCCTGAGCGGGTCCCTCCTGGGGGGCTCCCTCCTGGGGGGCTCCCTCCTGGGGC
>JAAZAA010000152.1 GCA_012514535.1 Myxococcales bacterium
CGGCTTCGTCGACCGAGGCCTCCGAGCCCGCTCAGGCGGTGACGCCCGAGCCAGCGCGTCCCGACGCGGCGGCCCTGTGCGAGCGTCTCTGTGAGCGCGTGGCCAGCGAGTGCAAGGAGAAGGCCGCGGCGACCTGTCGCGCGAGCTGCTCCGATTACGTCGCCGCCGCAGCGCGTTGCCCCGTGGAGGTGGAAGACGCCCTGAGCTGCCAGGCGACGGCGCAGGACGCCATGGTGTGCGCCAACATCGTCGCCTCGACCTGTGTGCCCGCGTTCTCGAGCCTCTCCGCCTGTCGCAGCGGCGAGGCGGAGCCACGCGTCCGCGCGGAAGCCCCCGGCGCCTTGGAGGGCACCGAGCTGCTCCCTCCCGGGTGGGCGCGCGTCGACGACGGCCCCCTCGTCGTGTCCTTGCCGCTGCCGAGCGACGCCAGCGCCGTCGATGGCGCGCATGGGCGGCGCCTGGCCGCGTCCGAGGGCGAGGTCGAGTTCCTGGTGGAGAGCCCCCAGCGCTTCCGCGGAGAAGCCACCGACAAAGCGCTCCTGAAGGCCGTGCTCGATTACCTCGGCACCCCCTGCCACAAGGCGCTGAAGGTCCACGGGCGCTTCGAGAAGGGCCCCGTCGTCCATGTGAACTTCGCGACCACGTGCAAGGACGGCGTCGTCTGGAAGGGCATGCTGCACGTCCACCCCGAGCGCATGGTCGTGACGGCCGCGCGTTCGACGGCGCGGCTCCCCGAAGACGTCGGCCCGAAACTCGACGCGCTGTTCTACGGATTTCGGTTCCTCGACTGACGACAGCCTGCGGCGAGGAGCAGGAGCACGGCACGGAGCAGGCTCGTCCTGACGCCGTTCTCGGTGTAGATGCCGAGAGTGAGTCGGGACCTGCCTCGCCACGTCCTGACCGGAGCCCTCCTGCTCCTCATCGGCCCCGGCCCTGCCCGGGCCGACGCGCCCGTCTCTCCCCGTGACCTCCCCGCGAGCGTCGACGAGCGAGCGCAGCTGTACGGAGTCGCCCTGGGGTACGGAGCCCTGAGCGGCTACTGGGTCCAGCAGCTGTCCGGCTCGGACCACTGGGCGCCCTGGGTCTTCCCGGGCGCGGGCGCGGCGGCGATCGCCGTGGGCGCGGTCGCGTGGATCGACGCCCAGGACGGCTGGGCCTACGGGCAGCCCCAAGCCATCGTCACCGACTCGCTGATCGGCACCGGGATCGCCGCGCTGTGGGTCTGGCACGATCGGGAGCGCTCGCCCGCCGGCGAGGGTTGGTCACCTGCGCTCCAGAGCACGATGCTCTGGAGCGGAGCCACCCTTGGGGCCACCGTGGGCTGGCTCCGCTACCACCTGAGCCCCTCCCCGCCGGGTCAGGCGGCCCTGACGGGGAGCACGGCCCTGTGGCTCGGCGCGCTGTCCGGCTCCTTGGCGGGCGCCTTCACGCCGGACGCCGAGGACCGCGCGCGCAACGCGAGCCTCGCGGCCGCCTTCGGGGTGGAGGGGGGAGTCGTCCTGGGCTCCTGGCTCGGGCGGGCCCTGCGTCCGCAGGGAGGCTGGTCCTTGGGCTGGGTGCGCGCCCTCGACGTGGGGGCCCTGTTGGGCGCGGCCACGGTCGGCGGGGCGACGGTCCTGCTCACGGAGGCGGACCTCGAGTCTCGGGCCACCCTCGGCGCGGCGGCGGCGGGGCTCACCGCCGGCATCGCGGCCGCCGCCTGGTTGGCGCCTCGGCTCGGCTGGCCTCGTGAAGGCTCGCTCCGCGTCGTGCCCGAGACGAGCGCCACGCACGTCTCGTTGAAGCTCCTGGGAGAGCTTCCCTGACGAGCTCGAAGGGCTCATCGACGCACCTCGCGCCGCTGAGCCTCGAACGGCCCGGGCGGGCCCGGCGGTGCCCACGGTGGGCGGCGAGACCGGGCAGTGGTCGGGCTCGCGGACTTGCTGAGCGTCAGCTCCAGATCCGGGCAGGGATTGGGGATCGCGCACTCCCACTCGCCCAGAGGATCGTCGACGTTGAGCGGCGTCACCTCCCCCGTGGTCGTGTCCCAGGTCCCGTAGACGTTGGAGCCACCCCCCGTGTAGATGCAGCCGTACAGCGTGCCGGTGGCGTTGTCGAAGTCCATGCCCTGGGCGAAGTTGGCGTTGAACCCGGACAACTCGCCGACACCGGCTCCGCGCGCCGCTCTCACGGAGAGGGCTCGCCGAGCCCGGGCGCTCCTTGCCGGGAGCCTCCGTCGGGGGGCGCGCCGCCGGACGCGCCGGAGGCTTCGTCGGGTGCCCCGTCCGATGGCTCGTCCGATGCCTCGCCGCGCGGCTCGTCCGGCGGAGCCTGCCCTGTGGGCGACGGCAGCGCGTCCGCGGAGGTGGTGACGACCTCCAACCGGTACCCGTACCAGCCGTTGTGGAGCTCGAGCCGGGGCGGCGGGGTCCCCCAGCGGTACCCCGCGCCGTAATCGATGCGGATGAGATCGCCGGGGGCGTCGAGCCGCTCGTAGGTCCTGGAGCGCAGCAGCCCGTCCCGCCACTCGTCCACCCGCCGCTCGCCGCCCGCCACGTGCGTGAACGTCCCATCCTGCGGCGCCCGGCGCGGCACGCCGTCGAAGAACGTCCGGTGGATGTCGATGAGCACCCAGCTCGGCTCCAGGGGCAACGAGCGCTCCACGAACGACTCGTACTCGAAGGTCTGCCCCCGCTGACGGATCACGAACGCCCGCGTGCGAAACGGAGTGAGGCCGAGCACCGTGAGCACCCCGCGGGAGCTCTGCAGGACCGCCGGGAACGAGTGGGAGAAGGGGCCACGGGAGGCGCGGATCTCCTGCTGCCACAAGAACCCGTCCTGCAGCGCGGCGCTGTCGACCAGCGGCCCCGTGTAAGGCCGCTGCTCGGGCGCAGCGGCCCCCGGAGCGCCGCACGCCGCGCCCCCGACGACCGCCACGGCGCCCACCACGCCGACCGTCAGCGCGGCCCCCCACGAGGGACGGCTCCATCTCTTCATGACTCCCGCACCTCCCTCGACGACGGCGGCCGCACCGAGCCGGACGAGGCGGCGGCCACCAAGGGCGCCAACAGCGCGTTGGCGCACACGCCCAGCGCCACGGTCTGCCCGATGGCGCGCAGGGCCGGCATGCTCGAGAGACCCAACAACCCGAAGGAGAGCACCGTGCTGAGGCACGCCACGACGATGCCGAGCAGGGCCGCCGGAGCCGCCTCGCCCCGCCCCGTATCCGCGAGGAAGATGCCGTAGTCGACGCCCATGGCCAGCACGAGCACCAGGGCGATCAGGTGCAGCAGGTTCAGCTCCACACCCAGGGCCGAGAGGAGCCCCAAGGTGACCAGCAAGCTCGCCCAACCCGGCAGCACGACGCGGAGCGCACCCTTCACGGATCGATAACGGGCGAGCGCCACCAGCGCGACGGCGATCGCCGCCACCCCGAGCAGGCGCTGGGTCCGGGCGCGCACATCCCGGTACATGGCGTCGAGGCTGCCCCGCCGATCGAAATAGTGGACCCCTTCCACCTCCGCGAAGGCGGCGCGGACCGCCGCGGGATCGGTCACGTCCTGGAGCCGGGTCACCACCGCTGCGCCCCGATCCCCCAGGGACTCGACCAGGAACGGTGCCACGAGGGGCTCGAGGGGACCTCCCCGCAGCTCCGACCAGACGAGGGGCGCCGCGGCCCCCGGCTCACCGGCGAGCAGAGCCTCGAGTTCCGTCGCGAAGGGATCGAAGCCGCTGCGAACGAAGCCGACGGAGGCGAGGGCGTCCAGGGTGCGCGCCGAGACGTGATCCTGCGCCGCCAAGACGGCGCGGTTGCGCTCCTGCAAGGAGACCGAGCGGAGCAGGGGCTCGACGGAGGCGTACCCGCCGATGCTGCCCCGCTCCCGGAGGCGCGCCAGGGATTCCAGGGCCTGCTCGTGCCGCCTCAGGGCCGCCTCCAGGTCGGGGCCCTGGGCGATCAGGAAGCGCCCCGCGCCCGCCTCGCCGACCCGCGCCTGCACCCGCTCGTCTTCCGCCAACAGCTCCGGGCGGGGCAGATCGAGGGCGCCGAGGTCGTCCTGCCATCGGAGCGAGGAGAGCCCCGCGACGGCAACGACGACGATCCCCACCAGGGCCCAGCGGGCCCCGCCGCGGCGGGCGCTGCCCAGCGCCACCCACCGAGCCAGCCGCGCGGCGAGGGCCCGCTGCGCCCGCGAGGCGCTCCCGCCGGGGCTCAACGTGCCCGCCAGCAGGAACGTCGCGCCCAGGGCGCCGACGATGCCCGCGCCCGCGAACACGGCCATCTCCCGAAGCCCCGGGAACCCCGCCACGCCGATCCCGAGCAGCCCGGCGCTGGTCGTCGCTCCCGCGAGCAGCAGGCTGGGGCGCAGCTGGCGCAGGGTCGCCCCGGGCGAGCTCCCGGGCGCGCCCAGATCGTGGTGCGTCGAGAGGTGCACCGGGTAGTCGATGGCCACGCCGAGGATCGCGCTCCCGAAGGCGAGGCTCAGCGCGTGGATCTCCCCGAACACGATCAGGGACACGGACGTCGCCACGAGCATCCCCGCGAGCAGGGGCGCGAAGAAGAACGCCAGCCGCGTGGGCCTGCCGAACAGGACCGCGAAGAGCAGCAGCAGGCCGCCGAGGGAGAAGGTCGAGATCCGCCCGAGATCCCTGCGCACCACCTCCTCCGAGGCGACGGCGAAGCGGTTCACGCCGCTGGCCTCGAGGGTGACGGCCGCGCCGCCGATGGGAGGCAACGCCGCGACGGCCGCCTCGAGGTGATCGAGGAGCTCCCGCTGCCGGGCGCCGTCGAAGGGCGAGTCCGCCAGCTCCAGGAACAAGATGGCGTGGCCGTCCTTCGAGAACAGCTGACCATCCACCACCTCCAGCTCCGGGGGCCGGCGCCTGTCCAGCTCACCCAAGAGGGCGCGGAAGCGCTGCAAGGGATCCCGGGGCGCGAGCCCCCGCACGAAGGGTCCCTCCGGGCCCGCGAGGGCGTCCTTCAGCGCCCGCGCCTGCTCCGTCAAGGCCGCGTCCGAGGTCTCCTCGGGAAGTTCCCGCTCCGGCGCCAGGGACCAGAAGTGGTAGCGCCGCGGGAAATACGTCTCGAAGAGGGCGCGCTCCGCCTCCTCCTCCACACCACGACGCACCTTCGTCACTCGAGGAGAGGCCTCGAGTTCGTCCGCCAGCCGGGCCGCTGCCCGAGCCAGCGCCGCCCGCGTCTCGTCGGCGTCCGCTGACTCCCCGTCGGGGGACGCGCCGCGCCCGGCCTCGACCCCCAACGACAGCACCATACGGCGCGTCAGGGTGGAGTCGGTCAGCGCTCGTGAAATCTCGAAGAGCTCCCGGTCGTCGCCAGCGGGCAAGAACGCGACGATGGACGTGTTCACCCGCCAGGACGTCGCGACGATCGCCACCAGGACGAGAGCCAACGAGGCGGCCACCAAGAGTCGCAGACGGCGGGACACGGCGCAGAGGTTTCGCACCGATGGCCGCCGCCGGGAAGGGCCCCGCCGCAAACCGGGAGCGCGGAGGACCACAGGGCTCCACCTCCATCACGCTGGTCCCCGCTGGTCCCACGCTGGTCCCTCACCGCCGGGAGGGTCAACGAGGCAAGGAGAACAGCCGCTTGCGCTCCGCTTCGCTGAAGCGTCGCTCCGTGTCCACGTCCGAGAAATGGGTCACGCTGCGATCCCCGTTGGGCTCGCTCACCGTCAAGGTGGCGATCGTCGGACCGCTCCCCGTGAGCTCGATCGAGCTCACCATCTCGCTCAGGGGCGCGTTCTTGGGGGTGAGGCGCAGTCGCCAGGATCCGGTTCGCCCCTCACCCTTCGCGGGCGCAGGGGGCGTCGCCGGGCGGAACTCGACCCGGTAGTGTTCGTCCAGGGCCGCGCGATCTCCCCGCAGCACCTGACTGAAGGACTGCACCAGGGCGGCCAACGCCGGCATCTTGGCGAGATCGAGATCGCGCGTCCCCGTCTCGTCCGCGATGCGGAGCCGCTTCCCCGCGAGCAGGATCACCGAGCGCTTGGGCCGCTCGACGTGACGGGCGAGCTTGTCCTCGGGAAGGAAATAGAGGGCCCCGCTGCTCTTCAGGGGAGCCTCCAGCAGGGCGATGTACTTGTGCTCCTCGAAGCGGGCGGAGAGACCGGGGCTCTTCCGGAAGGCGGCGAGCAGCTCGTCGAGGGTCCGCACGGCGGGGGGAGCCGCATCGGTCGGCACGGCATCGGTTGGAACGGGGGCCGCCAGAACGGCGTCCGCCGCCAGAACGACGTCCAATGGCGCGGCGACCGCCGGCTCCCCCAGGAGCAGCGCACTTCCGGAGCCACCGACCCCCAGGAGCGCGGCGAGCGCCCCGGCGCGCTGCAGGCGCGACCTGACCCCTTCGCCCCTCGTCCCCGTCCGTCTCTTCATGACACCTCCGTCTCCCCGCCGGCGCGCCCCGGGGAGTCGAACGTCGGGAAGTCGAGCTCCCAGGAGCCGATGTCGAGCTGCTCGGCCCGATACGAAGCGAGCACCTGGCGAATGTCGTCGTCCATGGCCCTGTCCGCCCGATTCACGGGGACGAAGCGTCGCACCTGCTCGTGCAACGAACGACTACGGCGATGACAGCCCCGTCCTTCCCGGAGATCGACCGCCTGCACGCAGGCGAGCGTATGGATGGCCGCGACGGCCTCGGTGAGCTCGAGGACGCGCACGCAGTCGCGCGCGGCGATGGTGCCCATGCTCACCTTGTCCTGGTTGTGGTTCTCGGTGCTGCGGCTGAACACGCTCGCCGGCATCGCCGCCTTCAGGGCCTCGGCGGTGAGCGCCGACGCGGTGATCTGCATGGCCTTGAAGCCATGGTGCGCCGCGACCTCCGCCGCCGGAGCTCCGACGAGGTTCGCCGGCAAGCCGTGGTTCGTGCCCGGGTGACACAGGAGCGCCAACTGCCGATCGAGCAGATCGGCTACGTTGGCCACCTGGGTCTTCACAGCGTCCATCGCGTGACATACGTGCCCCCCATAGAAATTGCCGCCGTGCAGCACGTCACCCGTCTCCGGATCCACGAGGGGGTTGTCGTTGGCGCCGTTCAGCTCCGTGTGCACGAAGCGCCGGGCCTCGGGCAAGACGTCGAGCAGCACCCCCACCACGTGCGGGGCGCAGCGCACGGAGTAGCGGTCCTGCACCCGCTGCGCGTTCA
>JAAZAA010000153.1 GCA_012514535.1 Myxococcales bacterium
CTGCGGAAGCACACCCTGCGGAAGCACACCCTGCGGAAGCACACCCTGCGGAAGGACGCGTCGGAGAGCACGTCCGGCGTCCGGCGCGGATCGCCTCCACGAGCGCGACCCGCCAGGACCGTCGGACCGCGACCGAGCGGCGCCAGGCCCCGACGGCGGTCCGCTCCTCGGATGGGCTACGGGGCGAGGGGCCCCCGCGCGCCGCCGACGCACGCCCGCAGGCCCCGGAGGCCTCGGTGGGGCGGGTGGCCTCCGTCGAGCAGCCCGCCCCCGTCCCCGTGCCGCACGCCCCCACGCACGCCCTCCCCGGGAGCGGGCTCTAGCCCGACGCCCTCGGAGCCCGCTTCTCCAGCCGGCCTCCGGCCTAGCGAGGAGGGGAGGGGAGGAGCCACGAGGGAGCAGGCAGGGGGAGAAAGGAGGAGAAACGTCCGCCAGGGGTGCCTTCGGCCCGGTGGTCGGGTAGAGTGCAAATCACTGGAGTGGCGCTTTACGAGCGCCCCACCATCGCGTAAGTTCCGCGCCCCACTTCTCGAGGAGGTGGGCGTTCCGCGAGGGACGATTCAACGACACACACCCCGAGCGCAACGTCGGGTCCGGTGCCCTTTCGAGGGTTGGCGCGACGCGGGGTGGAGGAAAAACCGAAAGGGAGTGCGCCATGAGTGAGCAACAGACAGCAGAGCAGACCCCCGAGGCGACGGCACAGCCCGCCGCCGAATCCAAGATCGCCGACTTCGAGGTGCCCGAGCAAGGGACCGCCACGGAGGTCGCGGAGACCGCCGCCATCGCTGGTGAGCGTGCCCGCGCCGAGGCCGCCGGAGAGCTCCGGACGGAGCTGCGCAACGCCGAGAACCCCCTCACGGTGCGTGAGCTCTTCGAGGCCGGCGTGCACTTCGGTCACCAGACGAAGCGCTGGAACCCGAAGATGCGCCAGTACATCTACGGCGCGCGTCAGGGCATCCACATCATCGATCTGGATCAGACCGCCGCCCTGGCGAAGCGGGCCTACCAGTTCATCGCCGACACCGTGTCCCGCGGCGGCAACGTGCTCTTCGTGGGCACGAAGCGCCAGGCGCAGGAGATCGTGCGCAACGAGGCCTCGCGCGCGAACATGTACTACGTCACCAACCGCTGGCTCGGCGGTACGCTGACGAACTTCCGCACCATGAAGGGCGGCCTGGATCGTCTGCGCACCCTCGAGCGGATGCGTGAGGACGGCACCTACGAGCAGATCCTGAAGAAGGAGACGGTGCAGCTCGAGAAGGAGCGCGCGCGCCTGGAGAAGTACATCGGCGGCCTCAAGGGGATGACCTCCATCCCGCAGATCATGTTCATCATCGATCCCGCGCAGGAGTTCATCGCCGTGAAGGAAGCCCGCAAGCTGGGCATCGCGATCGTCGCCATCACGGACACGAACTGTGACCCGGATCTCGTCGACTACGTGATCCCCGGAAACGACGACGCCATTCGTTCCATCCGGCTCATCACCTCCGCGGTCGCCGACGCATGCATCTACGGCGCGTCCCGGCGCCGTGACGGCGGCGGAGCCCGCGAGCGCGAGAGCCGCGGCCCCGAGGCCCAGGTCGTGTACGCCAGTCGGCCCCGCAGCTGACCCATCGTGGCCCCGTCCCCATGCCTCGGACCGTCCTCGGGCGCTCGGAGCGGGGCGGGGCTATCTCGCAATTTGGTTTCTCGCGACGTGCGCTTGCGCGCGTCCCTGTTTCCGCAGCGTTGGGCTGCGGGTAGTGAGGCAAAATGGCTCAAGTGGACATGAAGCAGGTCAAGGAGCTCCGCGACCGCACCCAGGCTGGACTCAATGATTGCCGCTCGGCGCTGATGGAAGCCGAGGGCGACATGGAGAAGGCCGTCGAGATCATCCTGAAGAAGGGCCTCGCCAAGAGCGCGAAGCGCGCGGGCATGGTGGCCGCGGAGGGCGTGGTCGCGACTCGCGTGAGCCAGGACGGGCTCAGCGCCGTGATCGTCGAGGTGAACATCCAGACGGACTTCGCCGCGCGCAACGAAGAGTTCACCACGTTCGTGGACAAGGTCGTGCAGGCCGCCGAGGCCGCAGAGGACGGAGCCGACCTCGGCGCTCAGCCGTTCCCCGGTGGGCAGGGCACCGTCGAGGAGAACCGCGCGGCCCTCGTGGGGCGGCTCGGCGAGAACATCACCGTGCGCCGCTGGCAGCGCGTGCGCGTCCCGAGCCCGGGCAAGGTGACGAGCTACATCCACATGGGTGGTAAGATCGGCGTCATCCTGGGCGTGAAGACCGGGAGCGCCGAGGTGGCCGGGCACGCGGAGGTGGCGAAGTTCCTCGATGAGACCGCGATGCAGGTCGCCGCGATGAACCCGCCCTATCTCCACGCGGGCGAGATCCCGGAGGCCGACAAGAACCAGCAGCGCGAGATCTACGCGGCGCAGCTGGCGGAGGAGGGCAAGATCCCGGAGGACAAGCGCCCGAACGTCATCGAGGGCAAGCTGGGCAAGTGGGCGCAGGAGGTGTGCCTCCTCGACCAGCCGAGCGTGCTCGAGCCGAAGAAGACGGTCCGCAGCCTCCTCCAGGAGGTCGAGAAGGCGGCCGGCGGCTCCGTCGAGGTCGTCGGGTTCGTCCGCTTCGAGCGCGGCGAGGGCATCGCCCAGCCGCAAGGCGCGGATTTCGCCGCCGAGGTCGCGGCGATGGCCGGCGGCAACTGAGCCTCCGACATCACCGACCCCAAGGACCCGCCTGGGTCGCGCCCTACGGGGAGCGCCCCTCGCGGGTCTTTTTCGTGATGTAGGTCGTGATCCGGGGTGGGGCGTCCGGGATCGCACCGTGCCCGTGCGCACCGTGCCCGTGCGCACCGTGCCCGTGCGC
>JAAZAA010000154.1 GCA_012514535.1 Myxococcales bacterium
ATCGTGCTCGGAGCGGGGCGCGAGCGTCTTGGGAGAACGCTGGCACGATCGATGCCTGGCACGATCGATGCCTGGCACGATCGATGCACGAGTCGTGGACCATGACGCCGCGAACGCGACGCGCGAAGCGCATGCTGTTGACGTCCGTGGGGCTCACCGCGGGCACGCTGTTGTTCTCTTGCGGTCGCGTGGAGGGCGAAGGGCCGCCCTCTGCGGATGGACCCTTCGGGACCGGTGGGTTCGTGGGCAACCCGAAGGGCTGCTGGTACGACAGCGGCGGCTACGGGAGCTGCTACGAACCGCCCCCGGGAAACACCGGGGGGATCGGAGGGGCGCCTCTCAACAACGGCGAGGCGGGGTGCGCTGCCGGGGCGGACCCCGGCGGCAACGCTGGGTTCGAGGGCGAGGACTGAGGGGTGGCTCAGGCAGTGCGATCCTGGTTGGGTCACTGTGTGCCACGGGGGCGGCCTGCGGGGCGGGTCTGGACATCGGAGGGCTGCGGGGCTGGGCCCGCCGGGGTTTTCCGTCCGTCTGGATGCACGGTGGCGGAATGACAGCGGGTGAGCGCGAGCGATCAGCTGGCAGGCGCTGGCTACGGGGGGACGCTGGAGTGTGTGCGGAGACCGAGAGAACAACTGGTGCGCGATGGAGGCTCTCGTCGTCGTGCACCGCGGGGTGGAACGACGGGGGAACGACAGTGGCGGAACGACGGCCGGCGCCCGGCGGGCGAATGACGGCGGCGGGGTGACGGCGCGATGAGGGAGCCCTTCGAGATCGAGTGGCTGGGTGGTCCGGCGGAGAAGCACTTTCGGAGCGTGCGTCCGCGCGTGGACGAGCTGCCCTGGGGCACCTTGGGGGCGCGGCTCGGGGACTACCCGCCGCTCCTCGTGGACCGCGCGCGGGTGTCCTGGACGGAGGCGGCCTACAACGAATACTGCACGGCGGCGGCCTTCGCGGAGCTGTTGCGGCTGATGTTGCAGACGCAGGTCCCCCTCGATCTGATCGGCATGGCGAGCGACTTCGTCGCCGACGAGGTGTTGCACGTCGAGCTCACGAGCCGCATCGCCATGGAGCTCGGTGGGGGCGCGCCCTATCGGGTCGACTTCGGGGCGCTGTGCCCGCGCATCGACCGTTCCGTGAGCCCGCGGCAGCAGACGAGCGAGCTCATGGTGCGTGTGTGCTGCGTCGGCGAGGCGTTCAGCATCCAGATGCTCGCGGGGTGCCTCGCGACGGCGGCCCATCCCCTGACGCGATCGGTGCTCGAGCGCATCGTGCGGGACGAGGCGCCCCACGGTCGGCTCGGGTGGCTCTACCTCGACTGGATCGCCGACGATCTGGACGACGCCGAGCGGGCGCGGCTCGCGGGCGTCGCGCTGGACGCCATGCGGAGCTTCGAGCCGTTCTGGAAGCGGTTGCGGAGCCGCGTCAGCGAGGGAGTGACGACGGAGGGGTTCCTGCTCTCCCACGTGCACGAGCTGGGCTGGATGGAGGCGAGCGCCTACGCGCAGTCCGCCCGCGAGGCGATGCGCCACGACGTCGCAGCGCCGCTGGCGCGCCGCGGAATCGTCGTGCCCGAGGAGGCGTTGAAGGACGTACTAGGGGCCGGAGAGGGGTAGCGCGTCGTTCGGTCGTGGCTGGCAAGAAGTGTTGGCGTGGCCTTCTCCCTCGGGAGGCATGTAGAGGCTCGTTACACCTGGGGTGTCGACGGGTTCCGAAGGAGCGCGGGCGGCGGGGAATTGGCGTAATTACTAGATGGTCGTCATCGTCGTCGTGGGGCAGCTCGCTCTGCGGTGGCTTGCTGTGCGGTGGCTCGCTGTGCCGCGGACGCGCGCCTCGCGGCGTCCGGGAACCATCCGAGCGAAGCCCCGGGAATGTTCGACGCTGAATGGTTGCCACCCCGGCGCGGACAAGTTATCCGACTAGCTTGGGTGCAACCTACCCCGCCTGCGTTCGGCGTTCTGGATCCGAAGGAGGTATATGGCCAGCAGTAGCACGCCCAATGACATCATGCGTTTCGTTCGCCTCCGACCTCCCGGCGGCGCGGCGCGTGAGGAATTTCGACTCTCCGACACGAACCTGTCGGGTGAGCTTTCCACTTTGAAACGTGCGGCTCGCCGGGGTCGTGCAGACGCTTGGTTGCGGCAGAGCGGGCCCTATTTCGTCCGTGACATGCGCAACGATCCCACCCTTCAGCGGGTGCGCGAAGTGCTGCGGACGCTGACCGCCGACACGGAGGCTCGCTCGCTGCGCGACCTCTTCCTCGCCCTCGAAGCGCGGGACGTGTGCATCGGAGGCGACGCCGAGGCCCGGCGGGGGCCGCAGGAACAGCTCTCGGACGTGATTCTCGCGTCGTACTTCGCTCCCGGCGCAGCACCGGAGGACCTGGACGAGCTGCGGCAGGTGTTCATCGTCCTCGAGCTCCTCCGGATGGCCGCCGAGCGAGGGGTGAGCCGGCGGGATCTGCACGGACCAGGTCGCCACGACGACTTGTTGGATCGAGAGCTGGGGCCGGTCATCGGTTCGCCCTTGGCTCTCCCTGCGTTTCTCGCGTCGGACCATGCGGACAAGTTCGCGGTCGGTGTGGGCGACCTGCTGGTCGTGAAGCAGCACATCCGAGCGTACGAAGCGACCGAGATCGCGCACATCGAGAACGTCATGCCGGGCGAGCGCCGCGAGCGGAGTCATCGTCGGCTCGACCGCTCCGAGGAGACGTTCGTTACCGAGCTCGAGACGGAGGTGGAGAGGGAAACGGAGCTTGCCACGACCGAGCGCTTCGAGCTCAGCGAGGAAGCGAGCCGGACCATCAAGGAAGAGCAACAGCTGAGCTTCGGTCTCAGCGTATCCGCCAAGTACGGCCCGACGGTGGAGGTCGGCAGCAAGTTCGACTACGAACGCCGGGATAGCCGCGAGGAGACCGCCCAAAGCTCCACGTCGTACGCCAAGGACGTCGTGGAGCGATCCCTGGAGCGCGTGCGTGAACGGGTGCTGCGGAAGCGCACGACGCAGGTGCTTCAAGAGCTCGAGGAGACGAACCTCCACGGGTTCGAGCCGGGACCGGAGCGCCAGGTGGGGATCTACCAGTTCGTGGAGAAGATCTACGAGGCGCGGGTCTTCGATTACGGCAAGCGCGAGATGTTCGACTTCATGGTGCCCGAGCCGGCATCCTACCTGTGGTACCTCAGGAAGGGCGAGCAGGCGGAGGGGGACTCGCCGACTGAGCCGGTCCCGCCACTGGAGCTGTCCGAGTCCGTCATTCCCGAACTCACTGCCATCGACGAGCACGGACTCCGCACCTATGAGCGCCTCGCCGCCCGATACCGCGTAGAGGGGATTGAGGCGCCGCCGGAGGAACGGATGACTTTGTCCAAGAGCGCGCGCTATCCGGAGGATGGCAGCGTCGACGGACGGGATCCGAGTACGCTCGTCCTGGACCTGAACATCCCGACGGGGTATCGACCGGAGATTGCGCGGCTGAGCGCCATTGCTCATTCGGGCCCCAGCGATCAGCACCAGGTGACGCTGGTGGGTTTCGTCGTTCTGGATCGCATGAGCGTGCGCGACATTGACGACGGGCGCACCCTCCCGAATTTCGTCGACCGCTACGGGACGGATTATCTCAACCCGAGCACCATCTCCGGCATCGGGCGGACCGACGAGATCATGATTTTCGGCATGTCGGAGACGCAGGCCATTCGATTCGACGGCCACCCGTTCCCCGATGGATCTCCCCTTCAAATCGGCGTGTTCGGCTTCGCGACGAAGGACTACGTCGTGTCCGTGGAGGTCGAGTGCGTCAGGACCGAAACTCACCTCCAAAACTGGCGCCTGAAGGTGTTCGAGAAGCTCAGCAAGGCGTACGAGGCGCGCTGGCTCGAGTACCAGGAACAGTACGCTCGCTTCCAGCAGGAGCGGCGCAGGAAGGAAGAGGAGGGCAACCTCGAGCGGGAGTTCGGGGCGGCCCCCTCACGCAAGGAGGAGATCATCCACGCGGAGCTGAAGAAGCATTGCCTCGCCATGCTCACCGAGGACTTTTTCACCGCGAACGATTCGCCGGCCGTGATGGAGGAGCCGCCGTCGGGGCCACCGCGGTTCCGGTTCGCGGAGGCTCGGGAGCGTGGAGCCCTCGTCCGCTTCCTCGAGCAGGCGTTCGAGTGGCAACATATCCAGTACGTCTTCTACCCGTACTTCTGGGGCCGTACCGAGCCTTGGGCGGAGCGCTTCCGGGAGGATGATCCGGCCCACCGCTTCCGTCAGTTCATGCAGGCCGGGTGGGCCCGTGTCGTCGTCCCCGTGCGGCCCGGCTTCGAGGAGGTGCTCCATTACTACCTCCAAACCGGGAACGTCTGGGGGGGACGGGGTACGCCGCCCAGGATTGGGGATCCGCTCAGCCTTTCGATCGCCGACGAGATCCGAGAGCGCTCGAGCGAGCATGGTCTCGAAGCCATCCCGACCGGTCCGCCTTGGGAGGTGCGCGTCCCCACGAACCTCGTTCTCCTGCGCGCCGACGGCTCGTTGCCGCGGTGGGAGAATCGAGACGAAGACGGGTGGGATTGGCATCCGGTCGAAGGGGCCTAGTTCGCCGGTGAGGCGGACGTCCGGATCATGGTCGGAGACGCAGAGTTCGCACGCTTTCTCGACGCAGTGCTGTCCGCGCTGGCCGACGCCGACAGGATCCGCGCTGGGCGACAGACGTCGATCACGGAGCTCGATTCGGCGATGGCCGTGCCCACCTGGCCCGGCCTTCCGAGCGGCTTCGACGTATCCAGTACGCCCGAGCGCCAGCTCCTCGAGCGCATTCGGGAAAACGGCGGCGCTCACGTTCTCAGTCGACGGGAGCGCCGCGAACTCGCGGACCGGCCCCCGATCGCCGAGATGCGAGACTTCGCCGTGGGGATGCTGGCGGCCCATCCCGATCTGCCTGCGTCCCTGGGCTCCGTCGTGGCCAGCGGGGCACCGGAGCGCAGAATTGCGGCGGTGTTCTTCACCCTCCTGCACCTTCCGCTCCTCGCGGAGATGGTGTCGCGGCGCCTGGCGGCCGTCTACTGGCTCGAAGCTCACGCCGGGCTAGCTGCGTTGGCGCGCTCGTTACCGCGCCGCGAGGCGCTGCCCGTGGAGGCGAGGCGTCGCGAGATGTTTCGCGCGCTGCGCCGTTCGAGGAACCACTTGACGCAGATCGTCGTCGCCGCGGTCGGGGCGACACGGGAGTTTCCGTGGGCGCATCAGCTCTTCATCGAGAAGCAGCTCGTCGCCCTCCTCGAGCAACGGCACGATTGGCGTAATCAGCTGATCGACATTTCCGTCATCGCCGTCACCCCGCCCACGCCTGGTGAGATCGAGCTCTATCGACGTTGGCAGGACCTCGGACGAGCGGTTCGTGAGGCCGAAGCAGCTGAGCTCGCGGCGGAAGCGGTGTCCGCGGAAATCCGGGCACGGCACAGAAGGGCAGTCCAGCCGGAGCGGGGCCGGATCTACACCGAGGAGCTCGTCCCCGCTGGCGCCATTTTACGATCCGCTCGCGCGGATCTGCGGGTAGCACGACAACAACGACGTGCGCTTCGCATATCGCGAGGGACGATCGAGCGAGTCGAGCGCTATCTCGCAGCGCAACGTGCTGGAGATCGTAACGTAGCGCTCGCTCGTGATCGCGACGAGACGCTGCGCTCGCTCGACGCACGCTTAGGCCTCGTGGCGCCCGGGAACCTCATGCGACCCGCCGAGGACGAACGCTGGCGGCTCTACGAAGGCGTGCTCGAGGCGCTGACCGAGGAAAGTACCTCGCAACTCAACACCCACAATTTCGGTTACTGCTTCCTTGCCGCGTGTCGGACGACGGAGATCGAACGGGACATCGGGATGTCGCGCGACGATCAGGGCGAGTTTCAGTGGATCACCCGCCCTGGGCACGCCCGTGAAGCGGTCGACATGAACGGTCCGCGGAGGGAGATCGTGATCTCGAGGCCCGATCGCTTCATCGTCCCCGACCGCTTTCGCTTGCCCGCCGGCTTCTCCCGGGATCCACAGCACCGCGAGACCCGGCTGTTGCGGGCCACCGCCCCCAATGAACGACAGGACGTCTTCGGTAAGCTTGCCTACGGGTTGCTTGGTAGTACACGCGCCCGGTCGCGCGCGCTCGACGACTTCTTCGACGAGCACGGCTCGAGTCCGATCGCCCCGAGAGAGCTGCGCGACCAGCGCTTCACGTCGCGGCAGCTGGAGCTGATCATCCTGGCGCTCTTCGCCTCGAACCTCACGGATCAGGACAACCTCGCCGTGCTGCGAGCCCGCCGCGCGCGGCTCGCGCGCCGAGTCGAGGAGGAGATCGCGGCGGAAGTCGGCCTCGAGGCGAGCGCCGAGCTCATCAATCGCGCTCGCGCCGACGCCGGAGGTCGAAAGCGCTTCTCGGTGATGACGGCGCTCCGCGGGTTCGCCGGGGTGAGCCCGACGCAAATGTTGGACGCCCTGCGGAACATCCTGCGCCGGACCGCGGGCGCGTCGGGTGAGCGGGTGCCTCTGCTCGACGATCTGTGGCGCTTCCTCGTCGAACTTCACAATGCGGGCGCGGAGCTGCGCACCGGCTCGGGCTCCGTCACGCTGCGGCATCTCTATGAGTTCCCCAACGGTCAGTCGTTGACGGTGGACGTATTGTACTCGCACCTCTTCCGTATTGGGCGGCTGGACGCGGCGTCGGTCCTGCCGGGGCAGCTCATCGGCGAGATTGGAACGACTGGCAACGCCGCCAACATCCACCTCCACATCGAGTTCGAGGTGCGCCTCGACTCACGGCTCCTGGGTCATTGCTACCCGCACGAATTTTTCCCGCTGCGCCCGCCGCCTGCACCTCGAGGTCCGTTCGCTCCGCTCACGGGATGAGCGGCGCCACGCGCGGGGCGCCAGGAGAAATGCGCTGAGAAGGCTCTCGCGGGTGCGTGGTGCGCCGGTCGACCTCGGGATTTCGGGAGACTTGCTCGGCGCGATGGCCCCCTGGGGCGAAGGGGGGCGAAGGTGAGCGCTGAGCGGTCGGCATGTCGAAACGGTTGGCCGTTCATTAGGTAGAACGTGCTTTCTTCGAGACACGGCGCCCTTCGATCAATTATGCAGGAACGATGCGAAAGCCGCACGTCACCGTCTATGTCAATCCCGATTCCCCCGATTCCTTCCGTCGCATCGGGGACGAAAAGATCGACGGCAGCCCGATCGTCGACGTCGTCTGCATCTTTGCCGGCAATTACGCTTCCGCTACGCGCCCCTACCTGAGGGCCTACAACAACCAGCCTCCGACACAGGATCAGTTCAACAAGAACATTCAGGACGTGCTCGACAGTGGCGCCGTGCAGGACCTGCGCAACCAGGGCATCAAGGTGCTGCTCACCGTCTTGAACGCCCACCAGCCCGTGGGATGGTCGGAGTTCACTTCGGAGAGCGCGGCCGAGGATTTCGCGGGATACTTGAAGGAGGTGGTCGATGAGTACGGCTTGGACGGCATCGACATCGACGACGAGTACAGCAGCGGGGTTCCCAACGACACGTCCTTGATCATGGTCACGACCAAGCTGCGCGAGGTGATGTCGGACAAGATCCTCTCCAAGGCCCTGTTCGCCGACCTTCCGTACTTCGAAGCCAGCTGGAACGGGCGCCGGCTGGCGGACAACCTGACGTTCGGGTGGCAGATGAGCTACGGGACGGCGCCGCAGCTGGTGCTGCCCCCGTACACGAAGGTGGGCTTCACCCAGGAGCAGCTGTCGATGGGCTTCTGGATCGGGCAACCCTCGGCGAACCCCGAACGAGACGCGCAGTGGCTGCAGACCAATGGCTACGGCGGCATGATGCTGTTCGCGATGGAGAACCAGGCCACCGTGGAGCTGATGAGGAAGCTCGTGAACGCCTGGTACGCCTCCGCCCAACGTTCCAGCGCTTGAAGGCGCTTTCGGCAGCGCGCCCAGTATCTGGACCCCATGTGGGCCCCGAGCGCGAGGAGAGTGGGACTAGAGCGCTCGCCCCGTCTCGGCTCGAGCCCGCGCAGCAGACCGCCGCGCGAGCCCGCCGAGCAGCAGGAGCGCGCACCACCAACCGGCGCCTGACCGGGCGGGGCCAGACGAACGGGCGAGGTCGCAGCCGCAGCCCGCCGCCGAGGCGGAGTTCCCGTCCGGATGGGCGCCTGGGTCGCCTGGGTCGCTCGGGTCCGGGTCGTCCGAGGGGGCTCCATCGGCGCCGCCGGCTCCTCCAGCGCCGCCGGGGTCGCTGGGGAGCACGAGCTCCGTCGGCGGCAGGCCCTGGTCGATTTGCAGCAGGTACGCGACGAGCTGGTCGAGCTCCTCCTCCGTGAGGTCGCTCGTGTCGCCGTGCTTGCCCTCCGGGTTCCGGGTCGTCAGGACGTCGCGCAGGGTGGGCGCGGAGCCGTCGTGGAGGTAGGGGGCCGTCTGCCAGACGCCGAGGAGGGTCGGCGTGTCGATGCCGGGCAGCTCGTCTCCCAGGCGGCTCCCCGACAGGGGCGTCAGCGTGCCGACGTCGTGCAGCAGGCCCTCGGCGCTGTCCGTGAAGTCGTCGCCCGCGTGGCAGGAGTCGCAGCCGAGCCGCAGGAAGATCTCGCGCCCCGCCACCGCGTCGTCCGTCAGGGTGCCGTCCGGGTTGCGGTAGGGGCTGCGCGGGATCGTCTCCAGAGAGGCCACGTAGGCGGCGATGGCGTCGAGCTCGGGGCTGAGGCCGGCCTTCGGATCGCCCAGCGAGCTGCTGCGCGTGCCGGACTCGTAGTCCTCGTTCGTCATGAAGCCCAGGCCGCCCTGGGCGTGGCGGATGTCGCCCTCGAAGTCCTGGATCTCGTCGAAGTTCCCCGACCAGTGCACGCGGCCGTGTCCCATGCCGCGCCGCCCCACCAGCGCCGTCGTGTTGCGGAAGCCCTCGCCGCGATCGAAGAAGTCCCAGACGCGCCCGTCGTCGAGGCCGTCCACGTGGCACGACGCGCAGCTGAGATACCCCTCGCGGGCCATGCGCGGGTCATCGGCGTTGCCGAACAGCTGCTTGCCGTACAGCACCTCGGCGGACAGTTTTTCGTTGGCGACCAGATCGATCTCGCCGACGAGACGCGTCGTGTGGTCCGCGCCCGACAGGACGCCGCTCACGTCGTACACGAGGAGGTCCCGCGACGAGTCCCCGAGGACGAACAGGCGCTCCTCGGGCCCCAGGATCGTCGCGACGGGCCCCTTCGATCCCCGCATGCCGGTGACGAGGTTCTTGGTGTGGCTGTCCCACACCTCGACCATGTCCGACCCGTAGATCGACACGAAGGCATAGTCGCCCAGGGGACTGAAGCTCACGTGACGCGGCAGGTTTCGGTCATCGAGATCGATGCGCCACTCCGGGAGCTCTTCGCGCGCGTCGAGGTCGAGGATCGCGATGAGCGGGCGCACGGTGTTGTCCTGGGTGAGCGGGAGACCATCCCGCTGCAGCCCGCGCGCCATGTTGTCCTTCTTCCCCGGGACCCAGGCTTCCTTCCCGTCGGGGGAGATCGCCACGGAGAAGAGGTAGTTGGGGAGCCCCCGGCCCTGCACGCTGGAGTCCTCGGTCGTGGTGTCCTCCAGGAGATCCACGCGCGCGACGACGTCGAGGGTCGCCGCGTCGACCTGGTAGACTTCTCCACGACCCTCCGGGGAGACGAAGCGCGTCAGCCAGAGGTGCTCCTGGTCGCCGCTCAGGCTGATGCCCCGCAGCCAGGGCGCGACGAAACGGCGCTCGCGGAGCTCCCCCGTCGCCGCGTCGAGCCGCGCCACCTCGCCCGTCGCCATCAGGGCCGCGTAGGCGTCCCCGCTCGCGCCGAAGACGATCCCCATCGGTTGGCTCGCGTAGGGCAAGCGGAAGAACCCCGTCACCTTCAGCGTGTCCAGATCGACGATGGCGACCGCGTAATCGGCGCGGTGAACGACCCAGAGCTTCCCGTCGGGGGCCAGGGCGACCGCCACCGGCTCGTCGAACACGGGGATCTCCGCCACGGTCTCCAAAGCGCCGGCGTCGACGACGGTCACCGTGTCGTTGTCCGTGTTGGCCGTGACGACGTAGCTCCGCTCGGGCAGGTACGCGAGCGGGCTGGCGCTCTGGGGAGGGCGAGCGGTGGGCTGGGTGTGCACCGTGTGCACGAAGGAGCGGCTCTGGAACCCCGAGTCGTCCCGCGCCACGACGATGACCGAGTAGTGCCCCGGCGCCGCGTAGGTGTGCGTCACCGCGGTGGCCCCCTCGGTGAACTCCGTCGCCTCGCCGTCACCGAAGGTCCAGCGGATCTCGACGGCTCCGCTCACGTCCGTCACCTTCGCCTCGAAGCGGGTGCTCGTCCCCACGAGGGTGGGGGTGGGCTCGGCGACGGAGAGCTCCAGGGCGAACGCGGGCGCACAGAAGAGGTGCGCCGCGAGCACGGCCGCGGCGGCGATGCGTCGGTGGATCATCGCGTGGTGAACGTGGAGCGAAACTCTTCGGCCATCCCGTTGCCCACGTAGTCCTTCACCCCGCCCGCGGGGAGGACGACCTCGTAGGTGGTGTTCGGCAGCAGCGGCTCCGTCGGCTCGAAATTGAGCACGCTCATCGTCACGCTGAAGGTCCCCGGGAGCGCCTTGCCCCCGATCGGCCGCACGATGAAGCTGCGCGTGTCGACGGTCGCGAGCTCGACGTTGTCCGTGAAGGAGATGCCGACACGCGTGGTGAGCGCCTGCCCGGTGGCGCCGTCCTTCGGGAGGATCGTGTCGACGTAGGGCGGCGTCGTGTCGGGGTTCACGTCGTGGACCGCGATCACCGTCCCGGCGGACTTGCCCGCGTTGGGGCCCACGGTGTGGAGCTGGTCGTCGGAGAGCACGAGCAGGTTGCCGATGGCGACGGTGAACTGATCGTCGTTCTCGGGGGGAGCGTTTCCGGAGAGGTCACGTCGCCCGACGATCGAGCTCTTCCAGACGAAGTTCGAGAGATCGCTGACGTCGATCTTGTCGGCGCCGGGGTTGGGGCGGATGCGCCCGGCGAACATGTAGCCGTCCTGGAAGCTCATGTACTCCCAGTAGCCGCCGGGACGGTTGCCGTTGACCTGCGTGATGTTCGTCGGATCCGAGAGGACGTCGTAGACGCGGATGGGATTCAGCAGGTAGACGTGGTGCCTGTAGAACCAGCCGATGTAGCTGTTCTGAGCCGGGATGACCGAGTCCAGGATCATCGGCTCGTGCGGGTTGGAGATGTCCAGGGTGGCCACCCCGCGGTTGTCCTTGGGCGTCGTGACCACGAGGATGTTGCCGACGGCGAACAGCGGCCCCGCGTTGACGTTCCCCACCTGTCCCTGGGGCACGCTCTTGACGAGCTTCGCGTTCGCCGGGTCCTTCGCGTCGATGACGTGCACGCCGGTGTTCGTGCCGCCGACGTAGATGGTCGTGCCCTGCCAGGCGATGCCCCACACCGCCTCGGTGAAATCACCGTAGTTGACGCCGGGGATGTCCACCGCCTTCACGTGCCGAGGATCGCGCACGTCGGTGATGTCCCAGATGTCGATCCCCTTGCCGCGGATGGTCGCGGTGTAGAAGGTGCTGCCGTACTTCGCGAAGGAGACCTGGTGCCCCTCCGCCTCGCCGCAGCCGCCGTCCTTGCAGTGGCCGGGGCTCTCCCGGAAGGCGAGCAGCTCGGGCGCCGTGGGATCCGAGAGATCGTAGAAGGAGAGCAGCGCGTTCCCCGACAGCTGCAGGTAGCCGTTGATGACGGACGGCTGGTTGTGGTGGCGGAACTCGAGGGTGGGGGAGATGAGCCCAGGGCCCTCCGGGCGCGGTTCGTTCGGGAGCTGCCCTTCGGGCGCCGCGGGCGGGCCCTCGTCGGGATCCATCATGTCCGGGACGCCGCCCGTCGCGGGGGCGTCGGCCCCGCCGGTCCCCGGGACCGCGCTGCTCCCGGCGGCGCCGCCCGTCGCGACCGCGACGGAGCCCCCCGTGGAGGGATCGGGGACGCTCGGGTTTCCCCCGGTGGAGGCGCCTCCGTCGCCCTGCGGATCGGCGCTGGAGCAACCGTGCACCGAAAAACAGAGGGCGAGCGCGAGGCCGGGCCAGCGCTGTCCAGGGGCGTTCCATCGCGTCATGTCGGGTGAGCCTTTCCTCGAGTGGCGTCGCCTGAGGCGAGCGTCTCGCAGATGGTGCCAGCACGTACGCGCGCGCCCAGATGAGCAGATTCGCCGCCGGGCTCTGTAGTTTTCCCCCGTCAAAGGAAGCCAGCCGAGCCGCTGCCCACGCGGGGCTGGTCCTGAGCGCGTCGGTTCTGATCCTGGTCGTCCTGATCGTCGTCCTGGTCGTCCCGATCGTCGTCCTGGTCCTCGTCCTCGTCCTGGGCCGCACCGTGTGAAGTCGGTGGGCATCGCTGGGAGGGTGCGTCGCTGGGGGCGCCGTGTTGTGGGGTTGGGTCGCCGAGGGACGGGCTGGGCCGCCCCGCGGGAGCGGCCGCCGAGCGTCTCCCAGCTTGGAGAGAAACAGGCACGGAGAGCGCGAGCGTGGA
>JAAZAA010000155.1 GCA_012514535.1 Myxococcales bacterium
CGCTGCTCGCGTCTTCGGCGATCGTCGTGTAGCGGCCCAGGGTGAGCTGGGCGAAGGGACCGAGTCGTACGTGGGAGCCGAGGGCGAAGTCGACGCCCGCTTGGAGGTTGAGGAGCTCGAAGCCCGCGAAGGTCTGCACGAAGGTCTGCCGCCCGAGGGTCTCGGAGATGTTCAGCCACTCGTAGCCCACGCCCAGACCGATCCAGGGCGACACGTCGTCCGTCGTGGGGAGCACGTGGAACAACGCCTGGATCCCGACACGAAACTTGTTGGGGGCGTCGCATTTCGTGCCGAAGGTGGGCCTCTCCCCCGTGTCGTCGTCCGTGGGGGTCGTGGGCGCCGTGGGCGCCTGGCCCTCGTCGCGACAGGCCTCGCCCTTCACGCCGATGCCCGCCGCGCCATAGGCGCCGATCCACCAGCGCTCGTTCAGGCGATAGCCGACGTCCATCTGCGCCGGGATGATGCCGACGATGAGATCCCGAATGCCCGTGCCCTCCGACGAGCTCCCGAAGGGCACCCCATAGGAGAGCCGCAGCGCCACCTCCGCGCCCCGCCGCGTCCGCGGCAGACCGCGAGGCAGCGAGTCGGGCGTCTCCTCCAGGATCGGGTCCTCGAGACCGATCGAGGGGTCGCCGGTGACCGGCCCATCGACGGCAGGGGGCTCGTCGACGGGGAGGGGGTCGTCGGCGGGACGCGCTCGGTCCGTGGCTGGCCGCGCTGGGTCGTCGGCGCGGGGCTCGTCCGCGACCTGCGCGCTCGCCGCGCCCGCCAGCAGCGCCACGAAGAACGCTCCGACTCCGCTGGAGATGGCCCTGGCGTACCCGTTCACCGGGTGCCGGTGATACCGGGGATGCCCGGGGAACTCAAACGACCCGGAGCCGGCGGGGGTCCCTCAGGCAGCGCAGCCCTGCATGCGGGGGCTCCACACGGTGACCCGGTTGCGTCCCCCGCGCTTCGAGACGTAGAGGGCCTCGTCCGTCGCCTTGAACAGCGCCTGCCACGTCTGCCCCGCCGCCGGGAAGGTCGCCACGCCGATCGAACAGGTGACCTTCAGGGGGCCGAGCTCCGTCTGGAACGTGGTCGCCTCGAGCTCCTTGCGGATCCGCTCCGCCAGGTTGCGCCCGCCCGCGTCGTCCGTCTCCTCGCACACGATCACGAACTCCTCGCCGCCGAAGCGCGCCACGATGTCCGTGTCCCGCTTGATGCGCTTGAGCAGATCGCCCATGCCCTTGATGACGACGTCCCCCACGTCGTGGCCGTAGGTGTCGTTCACCCGCTTGAAGTGATCGATGTCCGTCACGAGGACGCTGAGAGGCTTCTTGAAGCGCTCCGCGCTCTTCAGCCGCCGCGTGGCCTCCTCGAGCAAGGTGCGCTTGTTGAGCAAGCCGGTCATGCCATCGGTGGTCGCCAGCTCCTCGAGGCGCTTCACCATGCGGGCGTTCGCCAGGGACACGGCGATGTGGCTCGCCAGCACCTCCAGCGCCGGGCGCACGTTCTCGTCGAAGGCGCGCCGCTTCTCCGAACCGAGCACGAGAGTACCCAGCACCCGCTCGTGGACCACGAGCGGCAAGATCAACAGGGACGGCACCGCGGGCGGGTGGAGCCCCCGCGCGAACACCACCTGCCGTGAGGCGTCGTACTCGCCCCGATAGGGCAGCGCGTGGCGGTTGGCGGTCACCATCGACACGAGGCCCGCGTTGTGGCGGAACGTGCGCCCCACCAGAGCGTCCGCTCCTTCACCGCTCACGGCGCAGATCTCGTGCTGGTTCGTGCGGCGATGGAAGAGCGTCACCGCCGCGAAGTCGAACGCGGCGACCTCCCGAGCGCTGTTCACCCCCGCCTCGATCACCTGGGCCTCCGTGGTGGCGGCGCCCAGCGCCCCCGCGGCCCGGTAGAGCTTCGCCTGCTCGGCGCGGGAGCGCTCCAGCTGCACGAACACCCGCTCGTTCTCGATCACTCGCCGCAAGAACTCCGTGGCCTGGCGCAGGGCCTCCAGCTCCTCCTCCTCGAAGGGCCGCGCCTCGCTCCGATCGACGACCAAGAGCCCCCGCACCGTCCCGTGCTCGACCACGGGCACGCAGCAGATCGCGCCGACGACGGGGCGCTCCACGTAGTACGTCGCGTGGGACGCGGCGCGGGCGCCCACCAGCGAGACCGGCTCCCCGCGGGACGACACCGCCCCCAAGATACCGTCACGCCCCGGCAGGAGCCCCGAGACGAGCTCCCCCGCGTCGGAGGACGCCTCGAGCACCTGCAGGGCCTCGCCCCGCCGCTCGACGCCCAGGAGCACCGCCGTCTGCAGCCCCCAACCCACCCGCAGCAGCTTCAAGGCGAACTGCGCCGCCTCGTGGATTTCGTCGACCCCTGACTGCATCAGGCGCTCGGGGTCGTCCGCGTCCCCCGTGGAGCCGAGCAACCGATAGGACCGCGCCGCCTCTCGGAGCCGCTCGAGCTCCCCCGCGACCTTGGCCCGGGACACGCGGCGCACCCGGGCGATCTCCGCCCGGAACAGGGCGACGTTCAGCCCCGTGAACACCGCGAGGAAGATCCCGTGGGGCAGGAGGGCGTCGCCGCCGTTGCCGAAGGCGACGAACTGGAGCCCCGCCTCGAGCACGAGGGCGTAGGCGACCGTGAGCACCGCCGCGAGGGGCCGCGCGAAGGCCGCGACGACCATCATGAGCACGTAGATCGCCGGGTAGAAGGGCCCGCTCAGATCCCCGGGCAGGTGGAGGATCCCCGCGTACACCCCCGTCACGAGGTTCATGAAGAGCTGCAGATCGCGCCGCAGCTCCACCTCCGGGCCCAAGCTGCGCCAGCGGGACACGGCGTGCCACAGCACCGAGACTCCCCAGAGTCCGCTGGCGATCCAGGTGGCCAGCTCCGGCGGAGGGTCCGCCGCGTAACACACGACGTAGAGCCCCAACCCGACGCTGAGCAGCACCCCTGCACCACGGAAGACGAGCTGTTGCAGCGCCAGGGCGGCCCGGACGAGCGGATCCATGCGTCCCTCGGCCCTACCAGGGGGGCGGCTGGGTGGCCTAGTTTTCGGCCCGAGACGCTCGCGCGCTCCGGGGACGGGCGTTCGGGGAGCGGAAGAATGGGCCCCCTCTTCATTCCCTGGTCTCGGGACCGATCAAGAGCGGTGATGGCTCACCCTCCGCCCGGCTCCTCCCGACGTGCCCTGTTCGTGGTCCTGTTCGGGAGCCTGCTGGCGGTGGCCGTCGTGCTCCGCCCCTTGGCGATCTCGCTGTTCCTGGCCGGGGTGCTCGGCACCGCCCTGTGGCCCCTCGAGCAGCGCCTCACCCGCATCCTGTGGGGACGGAAGAACCTCGCGGCGGGGATCCTGATCTTGCTGCTGCTCGCCCTGATCGTCGCCCCGGTCACGGCGCTGGCCATCTTCATCGTGCGCCAGGGCATCGAGGCCGTGAACTTCATCTCGGATACCGTCGCGGAGTCCGGGATCGAGGGGCTGCTCGATCGGCTCCCACGCAGCGTCGGCAACGCCCTCCGTGCCCTCCTGGGGCCCGTCGACGCAGGGACCGCGCGGGACCTCGCCAAGCGCCTCCAGGAAGGGCTCTCGGGAATCACCGCCCAGGCCGCGACGGGGGTCGCCGCCCTGCTGACGGCGACGGGGCGGATCGCCTTCCAGTGGGCGATGATGCTGATCGCCCTGTTCTTCTTCCTCACGAACAAGGAGGCCATCCTCCGCTGGATCGACGAGGCGTCGCCCCTCGGCGAAGAACAGACCCACGAGCTGATCCGGGAGTTTCGCGGGATGACCGCGGCCATCCTGCGCTCCACGATCCTCACGGCGCTCCTGCAGAGCGTCGTGGCGGTGATCGGGTACTACATCGTCTCACTTCCGGCGCCCGTGTTCTTCGGGGCCCTCACCTTCGTGTTCGCGCTCGTGCCGGCGATCGGCGCCGCCTCGGTGTGTGTGCTCGCCGCGCTCCTGCTGCTGCTATCGGGGCACCCCGTGTCCGCCCTGTTCCTGGCGCTCTGGGGCGTCGTCGTCGTGGGCCTCGTCGACAACCTGGTCAAACCGTGGCTCATCAAGGGCGAGGTGGAGATGCACGGGGCCGTGGTGTTCTTCGCCTTGCTCGGGGGGCTGGCGTCCCTGGGCGCCGTTGGCTTGCTGGTGGGCCCCCTCGCCGTCGCGCTGTTCTTGGCGCTCCTGCGCATCTATCGCCGGGATTACGGAGACGGGTAGCGCCGCCGAAAAGCCGCAGAGCGCGCGGATGAGGTCGCGGCGGCGCGCGGGGGACGTCGGCGGGGGCATGCCGTGCTGCGACGTTGCACTCTGAACGCGCGACGGGGCGTCGCACGGAGGAGACGCGAAGCGCCGCTCAGTGGACCGTCGCGCTCAGGAGCCGCCGCAGGGATCGGAGCTCCGCGGGCTTGACCAGGTGATGCGCGAACCCCGCCTCCCGCGTGCGGCGTCGATCCTCCTCCTGCCCCCACCCCGTCATCGCCACGAGCATCGCGTCTTCGCCCGTCGCCTGCTCCCGGATGCGCCGCGCGACCTCGAACCCATCCATGCCGGGCATGCCGAGATCGAGCAACACCACGCTGGGGTGGTACGCAGCGAAGGTCCGCAGAGCGCTCGCGCCGTCGTACTCCACCCGCACGTCCGCCCCGATCATCTCGAGCAGCGTCCCCAGGCTCTCGGCGGCGTCGCGGTTGTCGTCCACGACCAGCACACGACAGGCCTTCGAGAGCGGACGCGCCTCGTCCTCCGGGAGCTGGATTGACGTGCGGCGCTCCACCGCCTCCGGCAGCGTGACGACGAACTCCGCCCCCTGGCCCACGCCGGCGCTGTAGGCCGTCACCGTGCCGCCGTGCAGCTGCACGAGGCTCCGCACCAGGGTGAGCCCGATGCCCAGCCCCCCTTGGCTGCGGTTGGAGGCGCGGTCCACCTGGGCGAACATGTCGAAGATACGCGGCAGCATCTCGGGAGCGATCCCAACGCCGTTGTCGCGCACCGACACCACCACCTTCCCGTCTTCGTGGCGCGCGCCGACCTCGATGCGCCCGCCGGGCTCGGTGTACTTCACCGCGTTGTTCAGCAGGTTGGCGAACACCTGCGCCAGGCGCACCGAGTCGCCGCGGACGTAGAGGGGCTCCCCGGGCAGCGCCACGACCACGTGATGCCCGGCGCGCTCCGCCCCAGCCCGCCACGCGTCGAGCACGCCCCGGAGCACTTGCCCCACCTCGATCCGCTCCGTGCGCAGCTCGATCTTCCCCCGCGTGATGCGCGACACCTCGAGGAGATCGTCCACGAGGCGGCACATGTGGCTCACCTGCCGCGCCATGATCTGACGGACCCGCTCCGTGGCGTCCCCCTGCCCGCTGTGGAGGCGCAGGATCTCGAGCCCGTGCTCCAAGGGCGCGAGCGGGTTGCGCAGCTCGTGGGCGAGGGTCGCCAGGAACTCGTCCTTGCGTCGATCGTTCTCCCGCAACGCCTCCTCCGCCCGTTTGCGATCCGTGATGTCGAGCCCGACGCCCAGGAGCCAGCCCTTGCAGCGCCCCTCCCTCCACTCTTCGAAGTAGAGGCCGTACCCGGAAAACCAGCGGATCTCTCCGTCCGGACGCCGCACGCGATACTCCACCCGGTAGCGCCCGTCGTCCTCCTTCCGGAGCGCGCCGCGCAGGGCCGCGAGCACGGCGGGGCCATCGTCCGGGTGGATCCGGTGTTGCATCAACCAGGTCCCCGTCACTCTCCCCCCCGGGGGCGCGGAGAACACCTCCGCCATGCGTTCGTCGTAGGTGATCTCGTCCGTCCCGGGATCCCAGGTCCACATGCCCATGTCCGCGGCGCTGAGCGCCAGCCGCGCGCGCGCCTCGCTCACCCGCAGCGCGTCCTCCGCCCGGGCCCGCTCCAGCCGCAGCCAGATCTGAGCCGACAGCTCCCGCACGAGGTCGATCTCGTGGGGTTTCCAGTCCCGCGGCGCCCGCTGCTGGAGGCCGAGCAGGAACCGGAGGCGTCCGTCGCGGAGGTGGGGCGCCTGGAGCTGGGCGCAGATCCGGTAGCGCGCGTACGCGGCGGCGACCGGCTTGGTGAGCGGGTGCTCGCGGATGTCGTCGATCGCCACCGTGCGTCCGGCGCGGATCAGGGCGAGGTGCTCCTCCGTCATATAGTCCGCGATCCGGTAAGAATCCGTCGCGAGCATGACGCCCCCAGCCTGGTACACGGTCACGGGGTTCTGGGTGCGCTCGCCGCTCTCGTCGATCTCCGCGAAGAAGACGATCTCCGCGCCGAGGTGCTCGAGGATGCGCTCGCCCGCCGTGTGCATCACCTCGGCCGGAGACGACAGCTCCCCGAAGACACGGTGGAGCTCGACCAGGAGCGCCTCGTTCTGCTCACGGCGCCTGCGGTCGGTGATGTCCCGGAAGATGGCGGCGATCCGCTTCGCGTCCGGCGGCCCGAGGGGGAACACGAACAGATCGAAGCAGCGCTGCAGGCCCGGGCTCTCGAGCTGCACCCGCTCGGCGCGCCCCGTGAGCACGACCTTGCCACACAGATCGATCCACCAGGGCTCGTCGTCCACAGAGAGCACCTCGTTCAGCCTCTTGCCCCGGAGATTGGGGAGGCCCGTCTGCCGCTGCACGCCGGGGTTCACCTCGACGAAGCGAAAGTCCTCGGGGCGCCCCCGCTCGTCGAACAGCGCCTCCAGGACGCAGAAGCCCTCGTCGATGGAGTGAAAGAGCGTGCGGTAACGCTCCCGGGACTCCTCCAGGGCCTCGAGGGTGCGCCGACGCTCGGTGAGATCCGTGACGAGGCCGAAGATCCCGCGGGCCCGGCCCTGCTCGTCCTCGAGGCGCGTGAACGCCAAGGTGACGATCAACTCGGTGCCATCGGGGAGAAGCAGGCGGCTCTCGTCGGACCTCGGCTCCCCCGTGTCGAGGACCCGCACGAACAGCTCCTCGGCCCCTCGGGCGGCGCTGGGCGCGACGATCTCGTCGAGCTTCCTCCCCAGGAGGAGCTCCCGCGGGCGGCGCAACGAGCGACATAGCTCGTCGTCGATCCGACGAAAGCGCCCGTCGACGGAGAGCTCGCAGACCCCGGGCCGCGCCAGCGTGTCCCCCTCGTCGACGTCGCTCGCGGCGCTCCCTTGGGAACTCACGCCCTCGCCTTTGTCACCGGCGACGACTCCAGCGCCCCTCCCAGGGATCCTCCCAGCGACACCATGCAGCGGCAGCGTGACCGCGGCGCTGGTGCCCCTGGAGGCATCCTGTTCGACCCCTCCCACGGTCACCCTCCATCCAAGCTTAGCCTCGGGCAGCGGCCACGCCCCGGCTCTTTGTCTCCCGCTCGGCGATCCCGGCGCGGTATGCTGCGCGCGACACGGACGAGCCAGCCACGCGGGGCTCCCCGTTCTTCGCTCCCATGTGCTCCTCGTTTCCACCTCTGCGCCATCGCGTGACGACGCGCACCACGCGCTCCGCCCCCCGGCGCCCCGCCTGCGCTGGCGTGGAACCGCGCCGCGCCGCGTCCCCCAGCAGGGCGCGCTCCGCCGCGCCAGCGCCTGTGATCCGCCCCCCCGGGAGACCGTGAGACTCGGCCTACGCCTGCACCTGCTGCTGCTCTTGGGGGGCCTGATGGTGCTCGCCTTCGTGCCCCTCTACTTCGCGATGTCCACCTACGTGCACATCACGTTGCAGCGTCAGCAGGTGGCCCACGCGGAGGCGCTCGGGCGCTCGCTCGCCGCCCACGTCGGTGAGGCCCGCCAGCGCCGCAGCCCGGAGCAGCTGCTGGAGCTCCTCGAGGCGCAGCTCGCGACCGGCGACGTGGAGGCGGTGGCCGTCTACGACCCCCAGCAGCGCCCCCTGGCCCGCCTCGGGGATCTCGACATGGTGCGCGCCCTCGGCGAGCTGCAGCCGGGCACGGAAGAGATCGAGACCGTGCGGGTGAGCGGTCCCTTCGGACCTGCGCTGGCGGTGTTGGTCCCGTCGGAGCGAGGCGCGGTGGCCGCGGTCCTCCGCATCGATCCGGAGCACACCCGCGCCACCCCGCTGGTGCGCCTGCTGGGGCTCTACATGGGCGTGTTCGCCCTGGCCACGTTGCTCGGCGCCTACTTCGCCCTGACGCGCCTCATCGTGCGCCCGGTGGACGCCCTCTCCCAGGCCGCTCAGCGGGTGCTGCGAGGCGCGCGGGAGCTCGAGGTACCCACGAACACTCCCCGCGAGCTGGGCGAGCTCGGCGCGAGCCTGCGCACGATGACGCGCCACCTCCGCCACGAGGAGGAGGCGCTGCGCCACCAGATCGAGGAGGTGCAGCGCGCCACGGACCAGCTCCGCAGCGCCCAGGACACCGTGGTCCGCTCCGAGCGCCTCGCCTCCGTGGGGCGCCTCGCCGCGGGCCTGGCCCACGAGATCGGCAACCCCATCTCGGCCCTGCTCGGCCTGCAGGATCTGCTCCTCGAGGGAGAGCTCACCCCCGAGGAGCAGCGGGACTTCGTCCAGCGCATGAAGCGCGAGACGAGCCGCGTGCACAACATCCTCCGGGACCTGCTGCAGTTCGCGCGGCCCGGGGTCGAGCGCCCGGAGCTCGCCGCGCCCGGCGACGTGGGCGCCGCCGTGGACGACACCCTCGCGCTGGTGGCCCCCCAGAAGGCGTTCCACGACGTGGAGATCCGTCGCGACATCCCCCCGGATCTGCCGACGACGCGGCTCGGTCACGAGCAGCTCGTCCAGGTGCTGCTGAACCTGCTCATGAACGCCGCGGACGCCTGTGGCCCGGGCGGCAGGATCGCCCTGCGCGCGACCGTGCTCCGCGAGGGAGCGGACGAGCAGATCGAGCTCAGCGTGACCGACACGGGCGCGGGGGTGTCGCCGGAGATGCAGCGGCGCCTGTTCGAGCCCTTCGCCACCACCAAGGAGGTCGGCAAGGGGACGGGGCTCGGGTTGGCGGTGAGCCGCGGCCTGGTGGAGAGCGTGGGCGGCGCCCTGAACCTCGATGCGAGCTACACCGCGGGCGCGCGCTTCGTCATGCGTCTGCCGAGCGCCGGGGCTCCGGCGGCGGACCGGGATCCCCCGCCGTGATCAGCTCCTCGAGGGTGACGGAGCGCAGGCCCCGGGCCGCCACGGCGTCGAGGATCGCCGGCAGGGCCGCCAGGGACGGCGGCTCCCGCGGGTCCGCCTCGCTCCCCGCCTCCGTGGCGTCGTGCAGCACCACGATCGCGCCGGATCGCAACCTCCGGGTGACGCGCTCCGCGACCTGCTCCGACGTGCTCCAGCGCAGGCCATCCGCGGGGCGCACGGACCAGCCGACGAGCTCCACGCCCGCGCGCTTCGCGCCCGCGAAGGTCCGCGGGCTGGCCTGACCGACGGGAGGGCGGAAGAGCACGGGGCGCACCCCCGCCGCCCGCTCCACGGCGTCCTGGCAGCGGCGCAGATCCTCCCGCACCGCCGCCGGCGTCTTGAACGCGTAGAGTCGATCGTGGTGGTAGCCGTGCAGCGCGAGCTGGTGCCCGCGCTGCTGAATGTCGCGCGCGATCTCCGGGTGGGCCTCCACCTTCCACCCGAGCACGAAGAACGTGGCCCGCTGTCCGCGCGCGTCGAGGAGATCCAACACGCGCGGCGTCGTGCGTGGATCGGGGCCGTCGTCGAAGGTGAGCCCCACCCGATCGCCCGCGTCGGGCACGTGGCACAGGTAGTCACCGAAGGCCTCGAGGCGCGGCGCGAGCGCCAACACCCCGAGCACGACGAGGTAGCCCACCAGGGCCGCCACCGCATAGGCCAACGGCGGCGGCTCGCCCCAGATGCTCTTCACGGCTAGCCCGAGCGCGGCGAGGCTACTGCTCCAGAGGATCGCGCGGCCGATGCTCACGGAGGTCTTATAGCGAAGGGTCGCATGGACGCCGACCTGGCCCGGGGCGAGCGCTCGACAAGGCGCCGCCGGTCGTTTTAAGTCCTGGGCCGTGCTCTTCAACACCCTCGACTACGCGAAGTTCTTCGCCGTCGTGTTCGTCGTGGCCTGGGTGCTGGTGCACCGACGCTGGGCGCCGCTGCTGCCGTGGTTCGCCCTGGCGGGCTACACGCTCGCCGTCCCGTCGCCCCAGGGAGCGTTGATCGGCGCGAGCGCCTGCGCGCTCACCCTCGCCCTGTGCCGCAGCGAGGTGCCGTCCCTGCGCACCGCCGCCGCCGCCGTCGTCGTCAACCTGACGGGCCTCGGCTTCCTGACGGTGCGCGCCGAAGGGCTCGATCCCATCAGCCTCGGGTTGCGCGCCCTGGGAGTGCCCGTAGCCGCCCTGGGTCCGGGCACCTGGGCGCTCGGCGTCCTCGGCGCGGTGCTGCTGACGCTCCTCGTCCAGGCGCGGAAGATCCGCCTGCTCTTCATCCTCGGCGCGAGCTACGTCTTCTACGCCCACTGGGACTGGCGCTTCTTGCCCCTCATCTGGGGCTCGTCGACGGCGGACTGGCTGCTCGGCAACGCCATCGCCCGGGCCGAGGATCCTCGCCGCAGGAAGCTCTGGCTCGTCGGCACCGTGATCATGAACCTCGGGGTGCTGGGGTTCTTCAAGTATTTCGACTTCGGCGTCGAGTCGATGGCGAGCGCCCTGGCGGCCCTGGGGATCGAGGCGCCCGAGGTGGCGCTCCGGGTCGCGCTCCCCGTGGGCATCAGCTTCTTCACCTTCGAGTCGATGAGCTACGTCATCGACGTCTACCGGCGGGAGATCGAGCCGCAGAAGAGCTACTTCGAGTACCTCGGCTTCGTCGCGTTCTTTCCGCACCTGGTGGCGGGACCCATCGTGCGGCCGCGGGATCTGCTGCCGCAGCTCGCCGGACCGGCGCGCTGGAGCTCCGCCGAAGCCAGCGAGGGGCTCTTTCTGGTGGCGATCGGCCTCCTGAAGAAGGTCGTCATCGGTGACTACCTGGCCCTCAACCTCGTCGATCGGGTGTTCGACGCGCCGCTCATGTACTCGGCGCTGGAGTGCTACGCGGCGATCGTCGGCTACGCCCTGCAGATCTACTGCGATTTCTCCGGCTACACGGACATCGCCATCGGCTCGGCGCTGCTCCTGGGCGTCCGCTTCCCCCTGAACTTCAACGCGCCCTACAAGGCCCCCAACGTCGTCGACTTCTGGCGGCGCTGGCACATTTCCCTGTCCACCTGGCTGCGGGACTACCTGTACATCTCCCTGGGCGGCAATCGTCGGGGCAAGGTGCGCACGTACCTGAACCTGATGATCACGATGCTCCTCGGCGGCCTCTGGCACGGCGCGTCCTGGACCTTCGTGGTCTGGGGAGGCCTGCACGGAGCCGCCCTCGCGGTGACGAAGATGTTCCAGGATTGGCGAGCTCGGCGCGCCCGCGCGAAGGACCCCAGCGCGCCTCGCCGCCCCGCCCCACCCGCCCCGGGCTTCTCTTGGGGCCGGCTCCTCGGCGTCGTGGCGACGTTCCATTTCGTCTGCGCCTGCTGGGTCTTCTTCCGGGCGGAGACCTTCGCCCAGGCCCACCTGATGTTCTCGCAGCTCGGCACCCTGACGACCTTCCACCCGAACCTCCACCCCTCCATCCTCCTGGTGATGGCCATCGGGCTCGTCAGCCATTTCCTCCCGGACCGCCTCTACCAGGGCGCCCTGAACGGGTTCGTGCGGATGCCCGCGCCCGCCCAGGGGCTGGCCCTGTTCCTCGCCGCGGTGGCTCTTCGCCAGATGGCGTCCACGAGCGCCGTGCCCTTCGTGTACTTCCAGTTCTGATGCTAGGGTCCGGCTCCATGTCGTCCTCGGACGCGCCCGAGCGGGCAGACGCGCCCTCCTCCGCAGAGGCCTCTGCGACGGCCTCCGCCGAGCGCGAGGCCGCCCCGAGCGATCGCTCCTCGAGGGCTCCCCACCGGGCGCGCTTCTTGGAGACCCTGCCCCCTCACCCGGAGCTGACCGCCCTGGCGGAGGCCTTCGAGCGGGGCAACTACGCGCGCGTGCGGGCCGAGGCGCCGCGCCTCGTGGAGACGGCCGAGGACGAAGCCGTGCGCGACGGCGCCCGCGAGCTGTTGCGACGGCTGGAGCCCGATCCGCTGATGAAGCTGCTGCTCGGGCTGGCCATCGTGCTGCTGCTCGCGGTGACGGCCTTCGCCTACACGACGTCCCATGGCCACGGCTGAGGCCCGGCGCCTCCACGCGGGCTTCGTTCTCTCGGCGCTCGCCCTCGCGAGCGCCTGCGGCGGAGTGGACACCGGCGCGCCGACGACCCCGGAGCGCTCCGCTGCACCCGTCACCGCCCGCGTGCTCCTGCCTCTGGAGCACGACACGGTGTTCTCCTACGAGACCCAGACGGACGCGGGCGAGGTGGGGCTCATGATCCTGCAGATCCGCCGTCCCCGTCCGGACCTGGCGGAGCTCGACATCGCGGGGCGCGTGCAGCGGCTCGACGTCGACGCGACCAGCGTGATGCACGCGAGCGGTGGCTACCTGCTCAAGGATCCCATCCACGCCGGCGCGACCTTCCAGGGAGCCTTCGGGGTCGTCACCGTGATGGAGACGGGCCAGCGGGTGGAGCTCCCAGCGGGCACCTTCGACGACTGCGTGGTCACCCGCGAAGAGTCCCAGCGCCCCTTCAAGCGCGCGGACAGCACCTACTGTCCCGACGTGGGGCTGGTGTCCCTGGTGGTGGAGGCGAGCGGCGACGCCGACGTGCTCCGGGTGGAGACACGCCTGAAGAGCCATGGGCCGCGCGTCTCGTTTCGGTGAGCGCGCTCGAGCTCGGGGGTCCTTTCGCTCGGCGTCCTCTCGCTCAGGGCGTCCCTTCCTCGAAGGGAACCACCTCGAGGGTGAGCTCGATGGTGCGGGTCACCACGCCGCAGCGATCGAAGCGAGGCTGGAGCTCCTCCTCCAGCGGCGGATAGCTCGAGCTCGTCACGCGCAACGTGACGGAGGAGTCGGCCCACAGCTCGCATCGAAGGCTCTCCCAGTCCGTCGGCAGCGCCGCGTCCGCGGGCGCGCTCCTCGAGCAGAAGAGCACCTCGCTGCGGCCCTCGGAGCTCCCCAGCCGGTAGGTCTCCGTGCCCGCGCCGTAGACGGCGGTGACGGCCAAATCCTCGGGCAGCTGCGGTTCGGCGGCGCTCACGTGGATGGTGAAGGCAGGCTCGGAGACGCCACAGCTCGGCGGCTCGTCGTCGGGATCACCGCACCCGATCACCCCGAAGACACCGAGGAGCAGGGCGAACCGGGCCAGGGCGCCACGGCGACGCGCCCGGCGGCAGATCCGGTGCGAGTGGAAGCCCCTGACCATCGGACGGGGACTCTACTCTGCGCCGGGAGCCCCGCCCAGAGGCCCCCAGCGGCTGATGGGAGACGGCTCCGCTGGACCTTCGACGTCATCCGACGTGCGCGGAGACGCCCGCCGAGCACCGACCACGTGGGCTGCCTCGCGGTCGCCGGCCTTGACTGTGGGACCGGATGATTCAAAGACTCCTCCGCCATGCTGACGCGCACGGACGATCTCCGCATCGACCAACTCCGCCCCCTCATCCCACCGGCCATCGTGATGGAGGAGATCCCCACCTCCGATGCCCAGAGCCAGCGCATCGCCGCTGCCCGCACCGCGGCCAGCAGCATCATCGCCGGTGAGGACGACCGCCTCCTCGTCGTGGTGGGCCCCTGCTCGATCCACGATCCCGCGGCGGGGCTGGAGTACGCGCGGCGGCTCCGTCCGATCGCCGATCGGCTCGCGTCGGACCTGCTCATCGTGATGCGCACCTACTTCGAAAAGCCGCGGACGACCGTGGGCTGGAAGGGGCTCATCAACGATCCGAACCTCGACGGGAGCTTCTCCATCAACCAGGGGCTCCGCGTCGCGCGCACGTTCCTCCGCGACGTGGTGGACATCGGCCTGCCCACGGCGATCGAGTTCCTCGATCCGATCACTCCCCAGTTCGTCGCCGATCTCATCGCCTGGGGCGCCATCGGAGCCCGCACCACCGAGAGCCAGGTGCACCGAGAGCTCGCCAGCGGCCTGTCCATGCCGGTGGGCTTCAAGAACGGCACCGGCGGGAACATCCAGATCGCCGTGGACGCGGTGCGCTCCGCCGCCCACCCGCACCACTTCCTGTCCGTCACGAAGCAGGGCCTCGCCGCGATCGTCCAGACCCGCGGCAACCAGGACTGTCACATCATTCTGCGCGGCGGCAAGACGGGCCCGAACTTCGACGCGAACGGCGTCGCGGAGGCCTTGAAGGCCCTGCGCAGCTCGGGCGTGGAGACGGGCGTGATGATCGACTGCAGCCACGCGAACTCCAGCAAGAATCACGAGAACCAGCCCAAGGTGGCGGACAACATCGCCGAGCAGGTCTCCGGCGGGAACCGCGGCATCGTGGGCGTGATGATCGAGAGCTTCCTCGAGGGCGGACGGCAGGACGCGGCCCCGGGCAAGCCCCTCACCTTCGGGCAGAGCATCACCGACGCGTGCCTGAGCTTCGGCCAGACGGAGCCCGTGCTCGAGGTGCTCGCCGACGCGGTGCGCCAGCGCCGCGCCCGCAACGGCCGCCCCCTGGCGGAGTGACCCGCAGACGAACGATGCGAGGGCTCCCACGCGAACACGCCGGGGCCCCGCAGACGCCGAGCGCCCCGCGGACGACGTGAGAGGCCGCCGCCGCGCACGGCGATGGATCGCCGAGTGCCCTGCACTCAGGTCGCCGCCCGCGAGCCAGGTCGCCGCCCGCGAGCACGCTCGGCGACCTGGTCCCCTGGTGTGCGCTTCACCACCGGCTCCGGACGGTCTTTCACCTCAGCCCTGGATCGGCGCCGCGTCCGTGCTCACTGGATCTCGCGCGCGGATCGGAGGGGTCGATGGCCTGGACGTCTACCTAGACCCCGCCGACTCCCCCTCCCTGGGACGAGCGGCGGTGGTCCTGGCGTCGGAGCGCACCCTCCGGTCTACCGGCCGCTAAATAAGCCCCGGGATGGGATCGCGACGTCGTCCTCACCGGTCGCGTCCAGGACCCGCGGCCGATCGACGCCGATCCCCGTCACCGTCATTTCGTCCGACCAGTCGCCCCGGAGACAAACCGGTTTCGTTGCTGCAACGGTGCAACGCCGATCCATTTCACCTCTGAAATCACCACCCCCTAACCCATTGAAATAAGGTCGCCAATTTCTGGCACGGTACCTGCAATATAAAGGATCAGATGGCGAGCACGGCTCCCCATCGCAGAACCCCAGCGGCCCAGAAAATCCCCCTCCTCTCCCCCCTTCCCTTTTTTGGGCCGCTGCTTTTTCCACGCGGTCCGGGTCACCCCCGGGCCGCGTTTTTTTATCCATGGGGTGGCTTCCGCTGGCCCTTCGGGAGGACAATCGGGGCCAGGGACCTTTGCCAGGACCTGCCCGCGAGGCGCAGGCCGGGTAGATTTTCCACGTCACTCTTCTTGAGGTCGCCCCGCCTGGGACGGCTTCCGGTCATGCGTCCTCGAACTTACTTATCCCTCGCCGCGGTGTTCGGTCAGCTGCTCGCAGGCTGCACGGACACCACGGAGCCCCCCGGCGAAGCGGCGGCCTTCCCGCCCGGGGGCACCCATGGCGCCGGCGGCTCGCTGTTCGGCGGCGACGGCGGCGGGAGCGAGTCCCCCACGAAGCTCACGCGCTCCTGTGAGTCCGAGTGTCTGCACTTCCCCGAGGAGCCGATCCTCGTCGGGGTGGACGCCTCCCTGATCTCGGTGTTCGAAGACGCGGAGGAGGGTACCGCCCCCGGCGGCTGCGTGCTCGAGCCCCAAGACGACTCCATGGTGCCGCCGAACTGGCTGCGGCCCCGCTTCCGCTGGACGCCGCTGCCCGGTGAGACCCTCTGGGAGGTGCGCGTGCAGGCGGATCGCGAGAAGCACGATCTGCGCGCGTACACCAACGAGCCCTCGTGGACGATGCCCGCGGACATCTGGAGAGCCGCAGCCCACAACGACTACGGGGACACGCTGACGGTCGTGGTGCGCGGCTACGAGCCGGCGAGCGGCGTGGTCAGCCGCAGCACGAGCCGCCTGCACATCGCGCCGGTGCTCGCGGGGGGCTCGATGGTCTATTGGGGCACGACCGGCCCCGTCACGATGGGCGGCAAGAGCCAGCTCTACGGCTTCGGTATCGGCGAGGAGGGCACCTTGGACGCTTTGCGCGTCGAGGAGGTCGCCGAGTTCCCCGTGCTCGAGGCCAACGGCGAGCTGAAGCGTGAGGAGTTCGGGAGCGGCCCCGGCGAGGTGCGCTGCATCGGCTGCCACACCTCCACGCCCGATGGGGACGCGGTGGCCTTCACGGACGGCTGGCCCTGGAACACCGTGATCGCCTCGATCCGCGAGGAGAACCGCGGCGCCCGGCCCAGCTGGGTCTCCCAGGCGAGCTCGCGGATCATCCAGCAACCCTGGCTCGGCGCGCCCACGTTCTCGAAGGGCGACTGGGCCACGGGGCGCCGCTACATGGTGCAGTCCTTCGGCGATCCGACGAACGTCGGCTGGCCCGGCGCCAACCAGAACCAGACGGGGCAGGATCGCCTCGTGTGGTTCGATCTGGCCTACCGCGGGACACTCCCGGACTCGGGACAGCAGCTGAACGTGGACGTCCCCGCCCTCGAGGGCATCGCCTTCGGCTTCTTGGCGCGCAACGGCGATCGGCGCGGCGCCGTGAACCCCGCCTGGAGCCACGACGGCACCACGATCGCCTACACCTCCAGCAGCCACACCGCGGACGGCCACCCGGGCCCCGCGCGGGACACGGACATCTTCGACGGCGTCCCCGAGAACGACATCTACCTCGTGCCCTTCAACGACGGCGCGGGGGGCGAGGCGCGTCCCCTCGACGGAGCCTCCAGCGAGGGCGTGCAGGAGTACTACCCGGACTACTCCGCGGACGATCGCTGGATCGCCTTCACGCGAGCGGCGGAGCTGAACGATCGGAAGGTGTACTACCGCGCGGACGGCGAGATCTACGTCGTCCCCGCGGAGGGAGGTGCCCCGGTACGCCTCGCCGCGAACTCCCCCCCCGCCTGCAGCGGCGAGGTCAGCCCCGGAGTGATCAACAGCTGGCCCAAGTGGTCGCCCTCCGTGCAGACCGACGGCGAGCGCCGTTACTACTGGCTCGTCTTCTCCTCGGCGCGCTCCTATCCGGAGCAGTTCTCGCTCCCCGCCGACGAGTGGAGCCCCCAGGACACCCGCTCGTCCCAGCTCTACATGGCGGCGATCGTCGTCGAAGGCGACCAGATCGTCGGCAACCACGCGGCCGTGTACCTCTGGAACCAGACCAAGGACACCACCAACCTGACCCCCGCCTGGGACGAGTTCCAGATCCCCCCCGTGGTCGTCCGCTGACGGCTCCGCGGACCACGAACGTCGCCGCGCCTCGCTCATTCGCGACCTCCCGCGCGCGACCTCCCGCCGACCACGCCCTTCCGAGGCGCGCCCCCTCGGAGTCGCTCAGCTCCGACAGCGCTCCAGCGCAGCGGGCAGCACGCGCGCCAACCGCTCCGCCCACTCCTCCTGCCCTGGCCCGTCGGCGATCAGGTCCTGGCGGATCTCCAGCTCCACGTAGAGGTTCCCCGGGCGCTCCCCATACACGATGGCGCCGTAGTCGGTCTGCTCGCTCACGCGATAGGGCTCGTTGTCCCCGATGGTGAGCCCCTCGGCCGTGAGCAGCTCCTGGACGGGCGTGGCGAGCCGCGTGTCGGGCCCATGGAGCACCCCGCCGTGCCAACGACGCGCATCCCCGCGATAGATGGGCGTGAAGCTGTGGAGCGCCACGAGCACCGTCGGCTCACCCGCCCCGCGGCGCCGCTCGAGCTCCGCCTCGATGGCGCGGTGGTAGGGCCAGAACACCTCGTCGATGCGCGCCGCGCGCTCCGCGGCGGACAACCCCACGTTGCCGGGGATGTCCGTGTCCTCGCTCCGCACGCAGATCGACGACTCCGACTCCAGGGGGCGGTTGCAGTCGATCACGAGCCGGCTGTAGCCCTGCAAGATCAGGTAGGCTCCGAGGCGCTCCGCGAGCAGCTCACCCGTCGCCGCGGCGCCGATGTCCCAGGCGATGTGCCGCTCCAGCTCTTCCGGGGGCAGCCCCAAGGTCCCCAGCGCCGCGGGGATGCGCCGGCTCGCGTGGTCCACGGTGATCAGGAAGGGCGAGCCCTGGCTCGGTCGAATCCGGAACGCGGGAGGCTCATCGGGAGAAAGCAGCATGCCCCCAGCTTACAGGGCCGCCCCCGCGGTGGCCCGCTCCCAAGCTCTCGCGCGCTTTCCGGAGCCTCCCGCAGCTCTCGCTCACCCTCCGACGGAGCCCCCCTGAGCCTCCCGCCCATCCCCGATACCTTAGGCGCGGGCGCCGCCCGTCAAGCTCGGGTTTTGGCGAGGCTTTCGCGAGCACCGGAGCGGAACGTACGTGGGTACTTGAGCACCGGAGCGCAGCGGAAACGAAGCCAAAA
>JAAZAA010000156.1 GCA_012514535.1 Myxococcales bacterium
CGTCGAGGGCTCGTCGCTCCGCGCAAGCGCCGTGGCTCAGCCCTTGCGCCCGAAGAGGCCGTCGAACACCGCGTCGAACTCGTCGTCGTCGTTGACGGCCTTGGTGCCGGAGGGCTCGAGCTTCAGGGCCGCGATGCGCTCACTCACGTCTCGATAACCGGGATCGCGGCGGGCGATCTTCTCGAAATAGTAGAGCGCCGACTTCGGATCTGCGCGCATCTCGTAGACCACGCCGAGATCGTAGTAGAGGCTCATCTCCTGCTCGACGGTCTTCTGCTCCGCCTCGAGGGCCTTGATGTACGCGTCCGTCGCCGCCTCGAGCTGGCCCTGCTCCAGGTGGATCATGCCGATCATGGCGAAGCACATGCAGGCCTTCTGAGGATCCCGGCTCGCGAGCTCGAACTCGTTGCGCGCGTCCTCCAGCAGACCCATCTCCTTGTAGGCGACCCCGAGATCGTAGTGCGTGGCGGCGTCGCTGTCGGCGACCGTGGCCCGCACGCCCTCCTTGAACTTCTCGAACACCTGGTCGACGTCCACCTCGTCGGAGGGGGCTCGGAGGGCGGGGCGCGCGTCCGGCTGCTCGATGGTGTCCAGCGCGTCGAGGGACGCGGCGATGTCGAAGGAGTGGTCGCTCGGCCGCGCCTCCAGCTGATCCCGCTCGATCGTCCCGCTCTGTTGCTGGGCGCTCTCACGGGCCTGGCGCACCTCGTCGAGGCGCTCGAGCAGCAACGGGTGGCGCGGTGTGCGGCGGAGCTGATCGACGAGGATGGCTTCCGCGTCGGCGAAGAGCCCCTGGGCCGCGAAGAACTCCGCCTCCTCCAGGATTTCGTCGAGGGCCTCGCTGCTGACGCGCTGGGAGCCGAACTCGCTCGAGTCGCGGTCTCCGCCGTCCAGCTCGAGGGGCTCGTCCAGATCCAGAGGGAAGCTGGGGAGAGGACCCTCTTCGTCCCCGAAGGGCTCGTCGGGGGGCGGGTGCGCGCCGACCATCGCCTGGGACGGCCGCACTCCCTCCAGATCGTAGGACGACAGCGGCATCGACGCGGCGCTCGCCGCGAGCTCCTCCCGGATGGCGACCACGTGCCGCATCAGGTGCTGGGCGTCAGGGTGGTCCGGCTCGATCCCCAGGACCTCGCCGAGCAACGCCTCGGCTTCGTCGGGCTCGCTGCGGTGCAGGTGGATCGTGGCGATGTTCAGGGTCTCGACGATGGCGCTCTCGCGCTCGCCCGTCTCCACCAGGATCTCCCGGAGCTTCTGGCGGATGTCGATCGAGTTGGGATCGATCTCGAGGGCGATGTGCAGGGCCTCGATGGCCTTGTCGTACAGGCGCAGCCGGCGGAAGGACTCGGCGTCGAGGATCGCCTTGCGGGCGTGGAGCACGGGATCGAAGGACTGCGGACCCTCCGCCTCCGCCGTACCGCCGCGCTCGATGATCTCGACGCTCTCCCCGCCCGCCTCCTCCACCTCGAGCTCGGGCGCCGAGGTCATCACGGCGCGCGGCGCCTCCTGGACGACCGGGGGAGCCTCGGAGATCTCCTCGATCTCTTCGAAGTCGTCGAGCAGCTCCACCTCGTCGTCGAGGGGGATCACGTCGTCGTCGAAGCCCTCCTCCTCGAGCGGGGCCTCCTCGAGCGGGGCCTCCTCGAGCGGGGCCTCCTCCACCACCTCGAGCTCGGGGCCGTCGTCGTGCTCGGGCCGCTCCGCGGGCGCCACGGACATCGGGCCCGCCTTCTCCAAGGCGAGCACCTGGTCGTCGTTGGGAGCCACGGTCTTCAGGTGCGCGATGAGCTGCTTGAACAGCTCCACCTTGCCCTGCTCCCGCGCCAGGCGGGCCATCTCCTTGTGGACGGCCACGGCCTTTTCCCCCTGGTCGATGGCCTCGAAGGCCTGGGCCAGGAGCGCGAGCGTGTCGAGGTTCTTGGGGTCGGCCTGGAACGCCAGCTGCAACTTGGCGAGGGCTTGCATCCCCGCGTCACGTCCCCCTTGGCGCAGGTGGAGCTCCGCGGCGGCGCGCGCGTACACGGGATCCTGGCGAAAGTGCAGGATGCGTTCGATCACCTTGAGGGCGTCGTCCGGACGCCCCATGCCGAGCAGCAGCTCCGACGCCGTCCAGAAGGAGTCGATGGCGTCGTCCAGCGCCTGCACGCGACAACACGCCTCTGCCAGACGCAGGTGCGGGAGGGGATTGCCCGCGTCGATGGCGACCATCTTGCGGAAGACGTCGATGGCGTCGCGATCGCGCCCCGTCCGCTGATAACGCGTCGCTACCTCGTCGTAGGCAGCGAGGGCGTCGGTGGTCAGGCCGAGCTGGGTGTAGATGTCCGCGAGCCTGGGGACGATGTGCCCATAGCTGTCGGCGAGCTGTGGGGCGTGCTTGCGGATGAGCTCGCGGATCTGTTTGTAGACCGCGATCGCCTTCACCGAGAACCCCTGGCTCGCGTAGAACTGCGCGACGCGATCGTAGGTGGCGATCGCGAGGGGGTAGGCCTCCATGCGGGCCTGGAGGTCACCGATCTTCAGCAGAGTGCGCGCGTCGCGAGGATCATGGGCAATGATCTTCTCGTACTCGGCGATGGCTTTGTCGTACCGTCGCCGATCGACGAGCTTCTGGGCAGTCTGCAGAATTTTGTCGCGATCGATGGCCACGTCCGTCTTGTTCGGTCTGCGAGACGCTCGGGGCGTCCAAAAAAGGACCTAGCCGCGGTCCCAGCGCAACACAATCGAAAGCATCTCAGCTTAGAAGGGCAGCCCGATCGGGTCAAGGAATCGAGAGCTTTCAAGGACTTACGGTAGAGGGGGCTCCGCGGGGGCGGCGCACCCGACGGCAGACGGGACACCTCACGGCGAGGGACTCCGGAGGACCGCGCCGAAGGCACGCGCTGAGGGGCGCGTGCGACGCGGACGTCAGGGCGACGGGAACGCCGGGCGTGAGGAGGTGGGCCGCGGGAAGACGCGGGTCGACCGGGCCAGGCGACGGGGCCAGGCGACGGGGCCAGGCGACGGGGCCAGGCGACGAGAACAGGGCAGGAGGGCCGCGGCGAGAGGGACGATGGGGACCGCGCGGTGATCTGGAGTGGTCCGTGAGGGGGGGGCGCGACTTCGGCGAAGGGGTGAAAGGTGTGCGCGGACCCGCTTCGCTTGGAGAGGGGGTGGGGAATCGGTCGTCAGGTGGGGTGACCGGAGGGGTGACGACGTGCCTGGGCGCAGTGAGACAGGCCGTCTTCCCGGGCGTGGGTGGTGACCGAGGGGGGGAGGCCCCCCGTTGCTTGCGGGGATCTGGCGCCGGGCGCATGTTGTCCGAGATGAATGCTCCCCAGCAGTCCACCGACCACCTACGCGTACTTCCTCGCGCCCCCTTCGCCCCCGGTGGCAGCATCGACATGGAGGTCTGCCGCAAGCTCCTCGCCGTCGCGCTGTCCAGGGGCGGGGACTACGCGGACCTGTTCTTCGAGTACCGAGCCTCGGGCGGCCTGAGCTTCGAGGAGGGGATCACCCGCAGCGCGTCGCGGGGGGTGAGCATGGGGGTCGGGATCCGGGTCCAGCGCGGCGACGCCACCGGGTACGCCCACGTGGAAGACCTGAGCTGGGACGCGATGAAGCGCGCCGCCGAGACCGCCGCGCGCATCGCCACGGGACAGCCGGGCGCGCCCCCCGAGAAGCTGCGACCGCTGACGCTGCCCAGCCGCTACGAGCTCGACGTGCTCAGCCTCGGGGAGCCGGGGGCGAAGAAGCGGGAGCTCCTCGAGCGCGCGAGCCGGGCGGCCCACGCCTACGACCCCCAAATCGTGAAGGTGGAGGCGAGCTTCAACGAGTCCGTGCGCGAGGTGCTCGTCGTGACCAGCGATGGTCACTGGGCCTACGACCTCCAGCCGATGATCCGCTTCGGCGTGCGCGCCGTGGCGGAGCGGGATGGGCGCCGGGAGGCGGGGCGGAGCGGTGGCGGCGGCCGGATGACCCTCGCCTATTTCGACGACAAGTCGCCGGAGTGGCACGCGGAGGTCGCAGCGAAGCAGGCGATCGTGTTGCTCGACGCGCGGAGCGCCCCGGCGGGGCAGCTCGAGGTGGTGCTGGCCCCTGGGGACAGCGGCATCCTCCTCCACGAAGCGGTGGGTCACGGCCTGGAGGCGGACTTCAACCGCAAGGGGACGAGCAACTACACCGGTCAGGTCGGACGGGAGGTGGCCAGCTCCCTGTGCACGGTCGTGGACGATCCCTCCTTCGTGCAGAGCCGCGGCGCCATCAACGTCGACGACGAGGGCGTCGAACCCCGCACCAACGTGCTCATCGAGAACGGCGTGCTGCGCGGGTACCTCCAGGATCGGCTCTCCGCGAAGCATTTCGGAGTCGAGCCCACCGGCAACGGGCGCCGGGAGAGCTTCTCCTGTGCGCCGATGCCGCGCATGACCAACACCGTGCTCCTGGGTGGGCCCCACGACCCGGAGGAGATTGTTTCGTCGGTCAAGAAGGGGATCTACGCCCACACCTTCGGCGGGGGCCAAGTCGACATTTCCAATGGAGACTTCGTGTTCTCTCTGACGGAGAGCTACCTGATCGAGGACGGAAAAATCACCGCCCCCCTCAAAGGGGTGAATCTTATCGGAAACGGGCCCGAAACATTGCGCCAGGTATCCATGCTTGGGAACGACGTAGCCCTCTCCGACGGCATCTGGACCTGTGGCAAAGACGGCCAGAGCGTCCCCGTGGGTGTGGGCTGCCCGACGATAAAAATTGCCCGCATCACCGTTGGTGGCACCGAGATTGGCTGACTCTCCCCTCCCCAGGCCCACGCCCAGATCCAGAAGCTTCGTGGCCGTCATCGGCCACGGCCCGATGCTCGATCGGGAAGAAGGAGCCATCGCGACCCTGCGACAGCTCGGAGCTTCCGTCCGCTCCCTGGACCTCTGGGACGATCCCGTGAACCTCATCGACGAAGACGACGAGGAAGACGAGGTTCGGCCCCGCGCCCTCGTCTTCGAAGCGCTCGACCGGCCGGACCTCGCCGTCGCCGCCCTGCGCGCCGTCCGCAAGGAGCCCTACTTCGACAACGTCGGGGCTCTCATCGCCGTGACGGTCGGCCAGGTCGCGCGCATCGAGCCGTCCAGCGGCTTCGACGACTTCGTCCTGCACCCCTACGTGCCCGAAGAGCTCTACGGCCGCATCCGCGCCCTCGAGTGGCGGCGCAGCGAGTTCGCCACGGAGGAGCGCCACAAGGTGGGCGAGATCGTCGTCGACAAGGCGGGCCACGAGGTCACCGTCGGCGGACGCCCCGTCTCCCTGACCGCGAAGGAGTTCGCGTTGTTGGCGCACCTCTGCGAGCGGCGCGGCAAGGTCCTGTCCCGGGAGCACCTCCTCGCGCGCGTCTGGGGCAACCGCTACGACGGCGGCCCGCGCACGGTGGACATCCACGTGCGGCGCCTGCGGGCCAAGCTCGGCGATTCCCTTCCGCTGGAAACACTCCGCGGCTCGGGGTACAAGCTGCGCGTTCCCGATGCCGAGGACGAGGACGACGAAGGCGACGAGTTCTCCGGGGAATCCTCGGCGGCGCGCCGCGCGGACTGAGCAGACGCCGAGCGAGCAGCGCCCGGTCGTGATCTCGACGGGGTGCCCGGCGGGCATCGGGCCGGAGGTCGCCGTGAGCGCTGCCCTGCGTCTGCGCGGGGTCCCCTGTGTTCTGGTGGGGGATGGCCCGACCCTCGAGCGCGCCCGGGAGCTCGTCGCCGACCGCCTCGGCGCGCGGGGGCGGAAGCCCTTGGTGCCGTTCGTCCCTGGCGCGCGGCTGCCTCCCGTCTCCTACGTCCAGGCGGGGCCCCCGCTCCGCGCGAAGGATCGTCGCTTCGGGAAGCCGAGCGAGCGCAGCGGCGCGGCGCAGCTCGCCTACCTCGAGGAGGCGTTCCGGCTGGCGCGCTCCCAGGGGTGGCCCCTGGCGACCGCCCCCGTGAGCAAGGAGGCGATCGCCGGCTCCGCCGAGGCCAATTGTCCCGACTTCCGCGGGCACACGGAGTGGCTCGAGGCGCAGGACGGAGCGGACCACAGCGTCATGTGCTTCGCGGCGCCGCGTCTCGTCACCAGCCTGGTCACGACCCACGTCCCCCTGGCGCAGGTGCCCGCCGCCCTCACCGTCGAGGGGGTGAGCCACGCGATCGCGGAGCTCGTGGGGCTGCTCCAGCGCCTGGGGAAGCCGAAGCCGCGGGTGACCGTGTGCTCCTTGAATCCTCACGCGGGGGAAGGGGAGCTGCTCGGCTCCGAGGAGCGGCGGGTGATCGCGCCGGCCGTGGCGGCGTGTCGCGAGCGGTTCCGCCGTAGGGCGGAGCTCGTCGGACCCATGGGGGCCGAGACCGCGTATCGCAAGGCCTACGCTGGCGTGTTCGACGGGGTCGTGGCGATGTACCACGACCAGGCCACGATCCCGATGAAGCTGGTGGCCTTCGGCGAGGCGGTGAACGTCACCTTGGGGTTGTCCATCGTGAGGACCTCCGTCGACCACGGCACGGGCTACGACATCGCCGGGCGCGCGACCGCCGACGATCGCGGGATGGCCGCCGCGATTCTGCTCGCGGCGCGCCTCGCCGCGCCCGCTCCGCCCGCCCACGCGCGGCCGAGGGGCAGAGCCCGTTGAGCGAGGGGGCCCGCGACGTCGCGCTCCGTGATGTCTTGGAGAGCGCCGAGCCCGCCGAGGTGGCGTGGCTCACGCGCGCTGCGTTGACGCGCGCCGCTGCGATCCTGGCGGACCGCCTCGGCTTGCCCCGGGCAGCGCTCGTCGAAGGGAGGCTGCAGGGGGCGCAGGACGACGATCGCGCGAGCTCGAAGGAACGGCGCCCGGAAATCCTCCACGGAGCAGGGGCTCACGACGCGCGCCTCGAAGCGGCCGTCCGCACCTACGTCGACGCGGCCCTCCCGGGCGGAGCTCCCCCGTCGGGAGCGGAGAACCTGCGCTGCGCCCACCTCATCGGCGAGCTCCTGAACGATCTGCTCGCCGTCGGGATGCAGCTCGAAGGCGCCGCTCCGGGGAGCCCGTCGCTGCGCCGCCGGAGCGGCAGCTTCTTCACGCCGCCAGCGGTGTGCGCGTCCGTCGTCGGGGAGGCCCTCGGCCCGTTGCGGGAACGGCCGGCGCTGGAGCGCGCCGCTCCGCGCCCCTTCCGGATCTGCGATCCCGCCGTCGGCGGGGGGGCGTTCCTCCTGGAGGCGTGCAGCGTCCTCGAAGCGCAGGAGCGCGCCGCCGGAGCGAGCCCCGCGGAGGCTCGGCGTCGAGCGGTGCTCCAGGTGTGCGGGGTCGATCGTTCGCAGCTGGCGGTGGCCGTCGCGGAGACCGCCCTGTGGCTCTATCTCGCCGATCCCGACGTCTCGCCCGCCGCGCTGCGGCGGCACTTCGTGCACGGCGACGCCCTGTGTGGCGACGCCTGGACCCCGACGCCGTGGTTCACCTCGCCCTCCGAGCCCCCGGCCCCCGTGCCCCCCGCGGCGAGCCTGCGGCTCGACTGGCACGCGGCCTTTCCAGAGGTGGCCCCGGAGGGCTTCGAGCTCGTCGTCGGCAACCCGCCGTGGGTGGCCTTCGCGGGGCGTTCGGCGCAGCCCCTCACGGCGGAGTGGCGCGCCTACTTCCGCGGTCGCTACGCCGCGTTCTCGGGCTTCCCGACGCTGCACGGCGTGTTCGTGCAGAGGGCGGCGGAGCTGGCGCCTCGGGGACGCGTCGCCCTGCTGCTGCCGAGCGCCGTCGCCGATCTCGACGGCTACCGCGCCGCCCGCGCCACCCTCGAACGGACCCACGACGTCGCCGCGCCCCTGACGGAGCTCGGGCAAGACGTGTTCGAGGGCGTGGTGCAGCCCACCTTCGTGCTCATCGCGGACGGCCGCGGTGAGCGCAGCGGCGAAGCGCGCGCGAACGTGCCCGGCGAGCAGACAGGCGAACGGCCCAGCGAACCGGGCGGGGCCACAGCCGGCACGGGGGCTCCGTGGGTCCTGCGGGAGCGCGCACGATCGACGATCGAGCTCACCTACGCGCCTCCGCCAGAGGCCCTGGAGAAGCTCGAGGGGCGCGCGCCGCTGCCGGAGAAGACCTTCCGGGAGCTGGGCTTCCAGAGCAACCGCCAGGTGACCACGCGCCTGTTTCTGAGGAACGCGGAGCCGTCGCCCCCCTTTACCCTGCCGTTGCTCGAGGGACGGACGGTGAAGGAGTTCCGCACGGAGCCCCCGCGGGTGTTCCTGTGGGACGATCCAGAGGAGCTCGCGGCGGCGGGCGTTCGCCTGCGTCCCGGCGCCGAGTACGCCGCCGTCGACTTCGTCGTGCGCCAGACGGCCGCGGTGACGATCGCCGCGCGGAGCCCGGGCCTGGCCTTCCGCAACTCCCTCCTGGCGGGCTACGCCGTCGACACCTTCGACGCGGACCTCCTCGTGGGCCTCCTGAACAGCTCCCTGTTCCGGGCGCTGCACCTGAGCCGACAGCGGGACGCCCGCCAGGCCGCGTTCCCCCAGGTGAAGGTGGGGCACCTGCGGCGTCTGCCGCGACCGCCCGAAGATCCGGAGCTGCGGGCCACCGTGCGGCGCCTGTCGGCGCGAGCGACGGAGCTGCGGGGATGCCCGTCAGAGCTGCGCGCCGCCCTCGACGGGGCGGTGGCCCGGCTCTTCGGGCTCGACGACGGAGAGCTGGACGCCGTGCGGAGGTTTCTGGCGGAGCGCGTCGGGGGCCCCGGCCGGGTCGACGGCGAGGAGCCGGCGGAGTCGGGCGCCTCCGTCGAAGCGAGCCGCACCGCTGCGGAGTCAGGCTCCACGGAAGCGGACGCCCCTCAAAGAGAAACCCTCGAAGGCTGATGCCTCGAGGGTTTCTTCGTGGAGCCGAGGGGGATCGAACCCCTGACCTCATGACTGCCAGTCATGCGCTCTCCCAGCTGAGCTACGGCCCCGGATTTGGGTCGGGTGGGCTGGCCTCCCGTTGGGGCGCGGACTCTGGCACGAGAATCCGCGTTTGGCGAGAGGAAAATCAGTCGTGCCCGTGTCCGGCGTGATCGTCCGCCGGGGAAGGCTGCTCGACGGCCGCCGCGCCGCTCGCCGAATCGTCGACGACGTCCCCACCGTCCTGGGCGATCAGCGCGCCGAGGGCGGCCGCCAGGAAGAGGAAGCCGCCGAGCAGGGGCATCCACCAGGGCGTGTGGGGCTCGTCCGGATCGAGCTCGAGCTTCTCCGGCTCGTGCGCGTGGTCGTCGCTCATGGGGGCGCTTATCGGTTGCATCGGGGGGTGGGGTCAAGGGGGTGCGCGCGGGAGGGGGGACGGCGCGGTGTGGGTCCCGCGGCTCCTTGACCGCTCTGACCAGCGCCCCGTAGGCTCGTGCAGCCGAAATCTCGCCTCCGGGCAGGGTGCTGGCGACTTCGGACGCGACATCGATGGCACAACAACAACAGCGTTACCGGGTGCTCGACCGCATCGCCGCCGGCGGCATGGCGGAGGTGTTCCGCGCCGAGAGCGCTGGGCTCGAGGGCTTCAAGAAGACCGTCGCCATCAAGCGCGTGCTGCCGCACCTGTCGGAGAAGAAGCAGTTCATCGGGATGTTTCTCGACGAGGCTCGGCTCAGCGCGCACCTGAGCCACTCGAACTGCGTGCAGGTCTTCGACATCGGCCGCGGCGACAACACGTACTTCATCGTGATGGAGTACGTCGATGGCTCCGATCTGAAGGGGATCATCGAGCACCTCCGCGAGACCAACGGTGTGATGCCGTTGGAGGAAGCCTGCCTCATCTGCGTGCGCATCTGCGAGGGGCTCGCCTACGCCCACGAGCTGCGGGACTCGTCCGGGCGCTCCCTGAACATCGTGCACCGCGACATGTCACCTCCCAACGTGCTCCTCACGCGGCACGGCGAGGTGAAGATCGTGGACTTCGGTCTCGCCAAGGCGAACAGCCAGCTCGAGCACAGCGAGCCCGGGATCATCAAGGGCAAGTTCAGCTACCTGTCGCCGGAGGCAGCCCAGGGCAAGGAGGTGGACGCGCGCACGGACGTGTTCGCCGTGGGCATCATCCTGTGGGAGCTCCTGGCCGGACGGCGCCTCTTCCAGGGAGAGACCGACCTCGAGACGGTCAGGCAGGTGCAGAAGGCGGCCGTGCCGGACATCCGTCAGCTGCGCCCCGAGGTGCCCGACTTCCTCGCGAGCGTGCTGGCCCGCGCGCTCGCGGCAGATCCGAACCAGCGTTACCAGAGCGCGCGGGAGCTGGGACACGACCTGAACCAGGTGTTGTTCCGCTTGCCCCGGGCGGTGTCGTCCTTCGACCTCGCGCGACTGGTCGTGCCCGTGCAGCGGCAGCGGGCGACGGAGACGGCGCGCAAGGCGACGGCCGGCTCGTTGATCGGTTCGCTGATCGACGAAGCTCTCTTCGAGTTCACGTCTCTGCAGGACGGTGAGCAGCAGAGCGGTCCCAGCCAGGGTTCGGCGCCCCTCAACCTGGGGAGCTTCGACGCTCCGAAGGACTGGAGCACGGATCTCGGGCTCGGCGCGGATCTGTCGACGGGAGACCAGGCGGCTTACCGGTACGAGCCAGGCAACCTCGCGGCGCTCGAAGAAGGTGGGCTCGCCGCCCTCGAAGAAGGGCCCGAGTCCGCCCCAGGGAGCGCTCCGGCGCCCAGCCACGTCAGTGACGGACCTCCCGAGCTGCCCGAGGAGCGCCCCCGGCGGGGCGGCCTCATCGCGCTCCTGGTGGTGCTCGCCCTGCTGGGGGGCGCGACGGGAGCGTACTTCGCGGGGGCGCTGCCGGCGCCTCTCCAGAACGCGCTCCCTCGCAAGGGGAACTGAGCCGCACGACGGCCTCCCGGAGGATCTCGACGAAAACCAGGCGCCGCTCGACTCGCCCGCCAGCTGGGTCGGGCAAGGCTTGCTTGCGTCGTCCGTCGACGGACCGTCGACGGTCGTCGGCCGTCGGGAAGGAGCGCGGCGGCCGAGCGCTCGTCGTCTTCGTTCGCCCGTCGTCTTCGTTCGCCGCGTCGTGAGCGGGTGGGGCGCGCCGTGAGCGCGTGGGGCGGTGTTTGCCGTCGGCCGTCGTCCGTTGACGGGCGGCGCCGAGGGAGAGGGGGTTCGACGTCGTCCGCCCCGCCCAGAGAGTGAGCGGGGGGACGGAGCGGCGGTGCCGGTTTAGGGGACGCGTTACGGGGCGACCGCCTTACGGGGCGACGACGGACTCAATCTTCGTCGTCGTCGTCCTCGTCATCGTCCCCCCCATCTTCCTCGTCGTCGTCCTCGTCATCATCGAAGTCGTCGTCGTCGTCGTCATCGAAGTCGTCGTCGTCGTCCTCGAAGTCTTCGACGGAGGTGGTGCTGGCGGCCTTGGCAGCCTCTGCGGCCTCCTGCCGCTGACGACGAGCTTCACGCTCCTCGTCGCTGCGCAGCCGATCCAGCTCCCGCTCGCGGGCCCGCTCCGCCTCGCGGGCAGCCTTCTCCTGCGCGAGCTTCTGCAGGATGGCGGCCTTCGGGGCGAGCATGATCGCCATCGTGCGCCCCTCCATGGTGGGGTTCAGCTCGACGACCGCGAGATCCTCGGCGTGGCTCACGATGTGGTTCAGCTGCATGCGGGCCCGCTCCGGGTGCGCGATCTCGCGGCCCCGGAATCGGCACACCACCTTCACCTTGTTGCCCTGCTCGAGGAAGCGGCGGGCGTTGCGGACCTTGACCTCCAGGTCGTGGTCGTCCGTCTTCGGGCGGAGCTTGATCTCCTTGACCTCGACGACGGTCTGCTTGCGCTTCGCCTCGCGCTTCTTGCGGCTCTCCTCGTACTTGAACTTGCCGTAGTCGAGGATCTTACAGACCGGAGGCGAGCCCTTCGGGTTGATCTCGACCAGATCCAGCCCGACGTCCCGGGCTCTCCGGAGGGCCTCCTGGGTCGGCAGCACGCCCAGGTTCGAGCCGTCTTCGGCGACGACGCGCACCTCGGGCACGCGGATGCGGTGATTGACGCGGATCTGGGGACCGCGGGGCTCAGCTCGAAAACGGCGGCGCATTGCCATAACAGGAGACTTCTCTATTCCTTCCCGGGGCGAAGACCCCGTCCACAACGTCTAGGGTCTGAGGTGAACGGTCGCCGCGTCGCCGTTCGAGGCACGGCGGACCGATGATGGATGAAACGAACGTACGTTCGATGCGCAGCTTTCCCGCGCGCGGGGTTTCGGTGGGGACACCTTCGGTCGGGAGGCAGCTCCGCGCTCCTCGACGCTCGGCTTTTCGACGCTCGGCTCCCCAAGCACCGGCTCCCCGACGCTCCGGCCATGGTCTCCCGCGCACCGACGAAGCTCCGGCCGAGGCGGAGGCGTCGCTCGCAGCGCGCACCTTCGCCCCCCAGCGACAGTCCACTGGCCCTCTCGCTCTGAGACCCGAGCTGCCGAACCGATCACACCAGCGCCATGGTCAGGAGCGGGAGGGTGGGGCAGAACGTTCCGTGCGAGCCAGCTCCGTACGAGCCAGCTTCAGCCGAGCCAGCTTCAGCCGAGCCAGCCCTCGTCGAGTCTGCGATCGCTCCCCCCACGTGCCAGGGGCATGCGGGGGTAGGCGCGGGCAGGATTGAACTGCCGACCCCTACCGTGTCAAGGTAGTGCTCTACCACTGAGCTACGCGCCTTCGGGTCTGCTGGACTCGAGTCTGCCGAGGAGAACGCCGCGAGGTTCTTGGTCGCTTCACGGCCTTTCCAGGAGAGCAGTCTCCCGAAGACCGATCGCCCACGAGCAGCACGTGATTTCCGCTGCACCTTCCCCTCGTTGGAGGTTCTGTGAGCCACGGCGGAAGTCACTGGGCGTCTCGGACCGTGAACATCTTGCGGACGTTGTTCTGGCAGGGGCCACCAAGTAGCCCCGACGCCGGTGTGTGTCAAGCACCCTGGAGCGACCCGTGCCACACGTACCCCCCTGTGCGGCTTGCTGACACCAGGGAATGCGGGTATTAGGGGCGCCCACTCGGCGCCCGGCGTACCGCCGTTCGGCGTGGGGTGATGGCGAGAAACTTCGGAGGACAATCTTGGCGTTAGCCCTGCAACAGCTCCCTCCCGCCCCCGGGCAGGGTACGACCGCACCTGCTCCGGCCCCGGAGGGGGGCCCTCCGGCTGGGCCCGGGCCCGGCTTGGGAATGTGGCTCCCTCTGCTGGTGTTCCTTCCCATGATCCTCCTCATGTTCTGGTCGTCGCGCTCCCAGCAGAAGCGACACCAGAAGGCGCTGGCCGAGCTCAAGAAGGGGGACGCGGTGCTCACCCAGTCGGGCCTCCGGGGCAAGCTCGTCGAGATGGGTGATCGCTTCGCGAAGGTGGAGCTGGCGCCCGGGGTCAAGGTCGACGTGCTCAAGAGCGCGTTGCTCGGCAAGGACAACGTCGAGACGGCCGCCCAGCTCGAGAAGAAGTAAGGACGAGGCCTCTCCGTGGCGAATACCTACCTTCTCTACATTTTCGGCGGGCTCGCGTTCCTGATGGCGATCGCCGGCTTGGTGCGGCGCCCGGATCGTCTGATCCTCTGGCTGGGCGCGGCCAGCTCGGGCGCGGCGGCGTGGTTCGCCTACTCGGACGGCTTCGGCGCGCTGGTGGCGTTCGGCCTGTTCGCCCTGTTCTTCCTCATCCTGGCGCTGCCGGTGATGGATCTGGGGTGGCGCGCGCGGTGCGGCGTGGTCACGTCCGTCTCGCTGCTGGCCCTCCTCGTGCTCTGGCCCTCCCTGTCGAGCATGACGGGCGGGCTCGTGCCGGTGCCCGAGTGGGTGAAGGACCGCGTGGGGGCCCGCCTCGTCGCGGGTCTCGACCTGCGCGGCGGCTTGCGCCTCATGTACACGGTCGACGTGGAGGAGGCGATCAAGGACAAGCGCGATCGCTACTACGAGGACATGCGCCACGAGCTGGCGAAGCTCTACGCGGATCACTCCGGTGACGACGCGCCGAGCGAGGAGGTCCTCCAGCGGCTCCGGGAGAAGGTGGACGTCTCCGCGCCCCGCCGCCCGGCGCATCTCATTCGCCTCCACGTGAAGGAGGGGGCCGACCCCGGGAAGATCGACGCGCGCTTCCGCGACCTGTTCAAGCCGGACGTGGAGACGCGCGTCGTGGACGATCGCACCTTCGAGTTCACCATTCGGCAGCAGGCGGAGAGCCAGATCCGCGAGCGGGCGGTGAGCCAGGCCCGAGACATCATCCTGCGCCGCGTCGACGAGCTCGGTCTGCGCGAGGCCGCGGTGTCCACCCGGGACGAAGACATCATCGTCGAGGTGCCCGGCGAGGACGAAGCGAGCTTCGAGACCATCCGCGAGATCATCAGCCGGACCGCGCGTCTGGAGTTCAAGCTCCTCGACGACGACTCGGATTTCTTCGCCCAGCTGAGCCAGACCGCGTCCCCCGACACCCTGCCGGAGGGCCTCGAGTTCCGCCAGGAGATCGCGCCCGTGGGGCGGGACGCCGACGGCGAGCGCGTCACCCAGCCGACCACCTACGCCTATCTGCCCAACCAGGAGGGCGAGTCGAGCCAGGCGGCCTTCCAGCGCATCCGTGAGTGGGCGGCGACGCTCACTCCGCCGCCGGATCGGGAGATCGGCTTCGAGGTCGTCAAGGAGCTGGTCGACGAGGCGACGCTCCAGGAGCGTGAGGTGGGCTGGCGCACGTACCTGCTGCGCAGCCGCGCGGACATCACCGGCGACATGATCCGCGACGCCGCCGCGGTCCCCGATCAGAGCACCCAGAGCCTGGGTGGGTGGCACGTGGTGCTCACCTTCACGGACCAGGGTGGCCGCATCTTCGAGCGGATCACGGGGGCCAACGTCAACCGGCGTTTCGCCATCATCCTCGATGGTCGCGTCGAGAGCGCACCCGAGATCCGCGATCGGATCGCGGGGCAGGCCACCATCACCATGGGATCGCGGGATCCCAAGTCGCAGCTGCGGGACTCGCGCCAGCTCGAGCTCGTGCTCCGCTCGGGTGCCCTGCCGGCGCCCATCTCGCCGTCGAACGAGCAGCGGATCGGCCCGTCCCTGGGGCGTGACTCGATTCGCCTCGCCGTCGAGGGGGCCGGGGCGGGCGCGACGCTCGTCCTCCTGTTCATGGTCGTCTACTACCGGCGTGGCGGGCTCATCGCCGACGTCGCGGTGGTGCTCAACCTGCTGCTCCAGCTCGCCATCCTCGCCTCCTTCGGAGCGTCGATGACCCTGCCGGGCATCGCGGGTCTCGCCCTCACCATGGGTATGGGTGTGGACGCGAACGTCCTCATCAACGAACGCATCCGGGAGGAGCTCCGCGACGGCAAGAGCCCGAGACGAGCGGTCGAGCTCGGCTTCGGCAAGGCGCTGAGCGCGATCGTGGACGGTCAGCTGACCACGTTCATCGCGGGCGTCGTCCTGGCCCAGTACGGCACGGGCCCCATCAAGGGCTTCGCGGTCACGCTGATGGTCGGCGTCTTGTGCAGCATCTTCACCGGCGTCGTGGTGACCCGACTCCTGTTCGACCTGTGGGTCCGCAACCTCGACAAGAAGTCGTCTTTCAACGTGGGCTGAGTCATGCAGCTATTCCCTCCCGGCAAAGTTTACGACTTCATGAGGCACAGCCGGCTCTTCGGGAGCCTGAGCATCCTGGCGATGGTCGCCTCCGTCGTGGCGTTCTTCTACCCGGGGCCGAAGTTCGGCACGGACTTCGTGGGGGGAACGGAGATCGAGGTCGCTTTCCAGAAGCCCGTCTCGCCCGAACAGGTGCGGAGCGCCATCGAGTCGGCGGACTTCTCCCGCCCGGAGGTCATCCGCGTCGAGGATCCGAGCAACCCGCACCGCTGGCTCATCCGCGTGCAGGAGGTGTCGATCATCGACGAGGCGCAGCAGGAGGCCGTCGAGCGCCGCCTGTGCCTCAACCAGGAGAGCGCCGAGTGTCCGCCCGAGCGGCGGGCGACGGAGGTGAAGTTCAGCCCCGGCGGTGAGAAGCTCCTCGTGCGCTTCGAGGAGACGCCGGACCTCGACTGGATCCGCGAGCGGATGGGAGGGATCGAGGGGATCCGGCTGCGGCCGGGGGACAACAACCCGAACCTCCAGAACGCACGGGAGAACCGGGTGGAGGTGCAGCTCATGAGCCGGGGTGACCAGCTCATGGACGCCCTCCGCGCTGGACTCGGCGCCGAGGCGGTGCCCGCGTCGCCGCTGCGCAGCGAATGGATCGGCCCGAAGGCGGGCGCTCAGCTCCGGGACTCGGCGATCAAGAGCATCGGGCTCACGCTGGTCTTCATGATGGCGTACATCGCGCTGCGCTTCGACCTGCGCTACACGCCGGGGGCCGTCATCGGGCTGGCGCACGACGCCCTGATCACGCTCGGCGTGCTCGTGTTCCTGCAGAAGGAGCTCAACCTCACGACGGTCGCCTCGGTCCTGTTCATCATCGGCTACTCGATCAACGACACCGTCGTCGTGTTCGACCGCATGCGTGAGAACATGGGGCTGTCGCGGGGCACGTCCTTCAGGCGGTTGGTGAACGTGAGCCTCTCGGAGACGATGAGCCGTACGGTGCTCACCAGCTGTACGACGATGTTCAGCCTCGTGTGCTTCTTCATCTGGGGCACGGGCATGCTGAAGGACTTCGCCTTCACCCTCATCGTGGGCCTCGCTCTCGGCACCTACTCGTCGATCTTCGTGGCGATGCCCATCACGGAGATCATCGATCGCCGGCTCTTCAAGCGTGGGAAGCCGACCCGCTCTGGCGTCGGCAAGCGCAGCACGGCGGCTGCCTGAGCGCCGCCGCGCAGAGCCGTCACCGCGCCGTGCTCTCGACCCGGCGTGAAGACGCCGGGCGCGCACGGCGCCGCGCTGTGCTCCCGCCGCGC
>JAAZAA010000157.1 GCA_012514535.1 Myxococcales bacterium
GCCCGGGATATCGCAGCGAGCTCCAGAAGGTGATGGACGAGATCATCGCCCGAGGAGGCGACGAAGGGGAAATCTACGGCACCCAGCTCGTCGCGAGCACCGTGCGCGAGCACGACGGGATCGCGGTCGATGTCACCCTCGGGAGCGACGTCGAGATCGGTCTGGAGATCGGGTTCACGGCCGCGCAGGCGCCGTTGAACGCCTGGCTCGCGAGCGAACCCACGGGGGCCGGCGTGCTCCCCGGGTTCTGGAAGCTGCCCATGGACGCGGAGCTCGCCCTGTCCAAGGGGAAGGTCGACGGGCAGAAGCTGCGCGCCACCGCGGGGGTCCTCCTCCGGGAGATCCTGCACCAGTCCCTCGCGGATCTGGTGGTGTCCGACGCGGACCAGGGCGCGATCGAGAGCGCGGTCCTGGGGGTCGCGCCGACGGGCGGCGGCTTCTCCTTCGCCACGGGGCGCATCGCCGAGACGGGATCCCGCTGGTTTCTCCTCGGGGTCGAGGAGAGCGGCACCGAGTACGCCGAGGCCGTCCGGGAGCTCGTGCGCCAGGGACAGCGCCGCTTCCCGCCGAAGGACACCGGCGCCGCGACGAACACCGCCGACGAACGCTTCACGGATCTCTCACTGGTGGACGAGTCCCCTGCGGGGCTCCCCGAGGGCAGCCTCCATCTGCTCCTCACCGACGAACCCCGGCCCGCGGCCGGCGCCCCCGTAGCGCAGACGATCGCCAAGAAGGCCGCTGGAGGCGTCCACGTCTTCGTGGTCCCCGACGAGCCGCAGGTCTGGCTCTCCTGGGCGACCGATGAGCAGACCGCCCTCAGTCAGGTCCGTCGCGTCGCCCAGGCCCAGCCCCAGGGGAGCCTGCGGGAGGTCCCGGTGCTCACCCGCGCCGCGGAGCGGGCCACCAGCGGGATCGGCTTCACGACGCTCCGGGGCCTCATGGGCCTCGCGGGGGGCCCGTCCGCCGCGGCATCCCGCGCCCAACCGGCCGCGCTCCCCCACCGCGGGGTGACCCCGATCCCCCTCTGGTTCGAGCGGCGCGCCGCCGCGGACGCCGCGGGGACGGTCACCGTCCGCCTGGCTGGTAAGCTCCACCCGGACGTGATGATGGATGGCATGGCGTGGCTGTTGCTGGCGTTCAGCTCGGACGAGGAGGGACGATGAAACGAACCGCGTTGCTCCTCTCGTTGCTCGCGGCGGGGTGTGCTGGCCGCGCTCCCGCGCAGGACGCGTCGTCGCCGAAGTCGTCCACCGCGGACAGCTCCGAGCAGTCCCGCGCGGATCGCTCCGTGAGCGCCTACCAGCGCGCCTGTGAGCTCGGCTCGGCGCGGGGCTGCAACGATCTCGGCGTGAAGTACCTCGACGGGGAGGGCGTGCCCAGAGACGAGGGTCGCGCGGCGGAGCTGCTCCGCAAGAGCTGCTCGGGGCGCCTGCCGATGGGCTGCTTCAACTACGGCTGGCTGCTGCACCAGGGCCTCGGCGTGCCTCGGGACACGAGCGCCGCCCTCGAACACTACACCTACGCCTGCGACCAGGACATCGGGGTGGCCTGCAACGCCCTCGCGCTCATCCTCACCGACGAGCAGGAGCCCCCCGACAACGCCCGCGCCCTGCCTCTGTTCGAGAAGGCCTGCGGGGCGGAGGTGCCCGCGGCCTGCATGAGCGCGGGGTCGATGTACCAGAACGGCGACGGGGTCGCCGCGAATCTCACGGAGGCGGCGCGGCTCTACCGGCTCAGCTGCGAGGGCGAGATCGGCCTCGGCTGCGTCGCGCTCGGCAACTTGACCCTCGAGGGAGAGGCGGGGCTCGTCAAGAGCCCGACGCGAGCCCTCGACCTCTATCGCCGCGGCTGCGATCTCGATCCGACGGTCGGCTGTTATGTCTATGGGATGGCCCTGACGGGCGGAGCCGGCATCCAACCGGACCTGAAGCGCGCCGAGAAGACGCTCGATCGGGCCTGCCGAGCGGGCCACGCCGATGCCTGCGCGGAGCTCGCGGCCCTGCTCGAACACTGACGAGGCCTCGCTCGCCGGACCTGTCACGCAGCTCTTGCGCCCACACGCAATGCTTGCACGCAATGCTTGCGTGGAGGTCGCCACGGACAGGGCCTACAGGTTGGAACAGGTGGAACACACCTCGAGGAACACGAGGGGCACCACCAGGTAGGCGCCGCTCCTCCCTTTGGCCCCCTTGAAGGTGAATCGTCCCCGCGGACGCCGATGGCGCGCCGACGGTACGCATCCTGCTTAAGGCGCGGCCGGAGGCAATCATCAGTGACTCGTATCAGCGGTCCATGGAAGGCGCTCATCGCCGTCTTCGTCTGTTCCTTCGCCGTCCTGCTCTACGCGGGCCAGCGCGTGTATCGAGAGGCCCCACCGATCTTCGACCGGATGGTGACGCCCAGCGGTGAGGTGCTCATCGACCAGGGAGAGGTCATGGCGGGCCAGAGGGTCTGGCAGGCCATGGGAGGCATGCAGGTCGGCTCCGTCTGGGGTCACGGCAGCTACGTCGCCCCCGACTGGACGGCGGACTACCTGCACCGGGAGGCGCTGCTGCTCCTCGACGCCTACGCGAAGGAAGGCGGCGCCGCCTCCTACGAAGCCCTCGACGAGGATCGGCAGGCGGCGCTGCGCAACCGGCTCCAGCGGGAGATCCGGATCTCCGGCTTGAACGCCAGCACGAACGACCTGGTCGTGTCCGAAGAGCGCGCCCAGGCTTTCCGTGAGCTCCGGGAGCACTACTCGGCGCTGTTCCGCGACGGCAAGGCCGAGTTCGCGATCCCGCGCGGGGCGCAGCCCGATCCCGAGAAGCTCCACCTGCTCACCAGCTTCTTCTTCTGGACGTCCTGGGCAGCGAGCACGGATCGCCCCGGAGAAGCGGGCATCTCCTACACGAACAACTGGCCCCACGAACCCCTCGTGGCGAACACGGTCACCTCCGCGGCGGTGATCTGGACCGGCGTCAGCATCATCGTCCTGCTGGCGGCCCTCGCGGGCATGATCTGGTGGTACGCCGCCCAACCCCGTCACGTGGAGATCTCGGAGCCGTCCCCTCGGGATCCGCTCCTGAACGCCCAGCTGACCCCGTCGCAGCGCGCGTCCCTCGTGTACTTCGCGGTCGTGCTCCTGCTCTTCCTGCTCCAGATCGGGCTCGGTGGCGTCACCGCCCACTTCGGGGTCGAAGGCGACGGCTTCTACGGCGTCCCCCTCGGTGACTGGCTGCCCTACGTGATCAGCCGCACCTGGCACACCCAGCTCGGGATCTTCTGGATCGCCACCGCGTGGCTCGCGGCGGGGCTCTTCGTGGCGCCGGCCATCGGCGGCGCCGGCGACCCGCCCCTCCAGAAGCTGGGCGTCAACGTGCTCCTCGGTGCCCTCGTGGTGGTCGTGCTCGGCTCGATGGCGGGCCAGTGGTTCAGCGTCATGCATCGCTTCGCGAACGACGACCTCCGCTTCTTCTTCGGGCACAGCGGCTACGAGTACATCGACCTCGGCCGCGCCTTCCAGATCGCCCTGCAGATCGGGCTCCTGCTCTGGGTCGCCCTGGTGCTCCGCGCCATCTGGCCCGCGTTGCGCCGCAAGGAGCAGGGTCGCGGCATCCTCGTGCTGTTCGCGCTGTCGGCCCTGGCCATCGCTGGCTTCTACATGGCCGCCTTCGGCTACGGGAAGAACACGCACCTGTCCATCGCCGAATACTGGCGCTGGTGGGTGGTCCACCTCTGGGTGGAGGGCTTCTTCGAGGTGTTCGCCACGGTGGTCTTCGCGTTCCTCTTCACGCGCATGGGCCTGCTCGAGCCCAAGACGACCGAGCGAGTCGTCGTGATCTCGGCGGCGATCTTCCTCGCCGGCGGCATCATCGGCACCCTGCACCACCTGTACTTCAGCGGCACGCCGTCGCTGATCTCCGCGCTCGGCGCCGTGTTCAGCGCGCTGGAGGTCGTGCCCCTGGTGCTCATCGGCTACGAGGCCTGGGACAACATGAAGCTCACACGTCACCGCGGCTGGGTGCGGCGCTACCGCTATCCCATCTACTTCTTCGTGGCGGTGGCCTTCTGGAACGCGGTCGGGGCCGGGCTCTTCGGCTTCATGATCAACCCGCCCGTCGCCCTCTACTTCATGCAAGGCCTCAACACGACCCCGGTCCACGGTCACGCGGCGCTCTTCGGCGTCTACGGCATGCTCGGGCTGGCGCTGATGTTGTTCTGCATGCGGGTCGCCGACAGGGACCGTGAGTGGAACGTGAAGCCGCTCCAGATCTCCTTCTGGCTCCTGAACATCGGCCTGGGGCTCATGGTGGTGCTCAGCTTGCTCCCGATCGGTCTGCTCCAGACCCAGGCCTCCGTGGAGGTCGGTTACTGGTACGCGCGGAGCCCGGAGTTCCTCCAGACCCCGATCATGGACGTGCTGCGTTGGCTGCGCGCCATCGGGGACACCCTGTTCGCGGTGGGCGCCCTGTACTTCGTGGCCTTCTCCGTGGGGCTCCTCGTCAAGCGCCGGCGGCGGCGCCTCGAGGCCCCGGTGGAGGACGCCCTCCCCGTCGGCGGCGAGTGATCCCGAGAGGAGCGGCCCCCGCTCCCCGCGGCTCCTGGAGGCGACCCGCCTCCGGGAGCCGTGCCGTCGACGGGGGCCGCGCGCCTCAATCCCCCCGCAGGTCGAACTCGTGGAACACCCAGACGACCAGGGTGTGATTCATCACTGAGGGACGCCCCGAGCCCACCTGCACGAAGCGGTTCATGTAGCTCACCTGCAGCGCCACGGACCGCCGCGTGGCGCCGAGCCCGGCGGTGATCCGGTTCTGATCCAGGCGTGTCCCCTCCCCGTCCCAGGCGACGAGCACCTCGTTCCCCACGGACGCATAGGGGACGATGCCGTCGCCGAACCCGAGCTCCGGCAGCTCGCGCCGCAGGGTGAGCATCCAGCGCCCCCGGTTGACGAACCCGTACCCTGGCGCGATCTCGCCATCCTCCACGTTGCGCTGGATGCGCGCGTCGTAGCGCAGGCGATTCGACAGCCCCCACTCGTCCCCGAGCCGCAGGGGGTACACGAGCTGCGCCCACGGCCGGTGCTCCCGTCGATCGAGGTCGCGGGTCACGGTGCCGACGGGGAGCCCGAGGAACGCGTACCCGGCGGTCACGACGACGCGCTCCGGCAGGTGAACGCTGACGCCGGTGCGCAGGATGTAGAAGGCCTCCGGCACGAAGTGGGCGTCGTTCCACAGGGACAGCTCCTCGGAGAGGCGCGTCTGGGTCAGATAGCCCAACCAGACCTGCCCCTGGGAGACGGTGTCTGGGGTCGCCGCCTCCTCGGCTCCCTCCTGAGCGCGCGCCACTCCGCAGAACATCAGCCCGCAGAACATCAGCCCGCAGAACATCAGCCCGCAGAACATCGACCCGGCGAGCATCAGCCCGGCGGACCCCAGCGCGGCGGACCCCAGCCCGGCCATGAACGGCTGGAGCCGCGCGATGCGTCGAGACCTGGCCAGGGCGCGACCTCAGCCTTTGCGCGGGGTCCCCTCCGGAGAGGGCCCCTCTGGCGACGGCCCCTCTGGGGACGGCCCCTCTGGGGACGGATAGCGCCCGAGGTTGAATCGATCGGCGCTGGTGCAGTACCAGCCGGGCCCCTGGAGCCGCCCCACCCCCTCGAAGCCGCCGGGCTGCACGTGGAAGGTCTCCGGATCGAGCAAGCCGTCCGGGACGTGCATGTACTCGACGATCCCGAGCACGACGCGGTTCCCGCCGATCTCCAGGGTACCCCAGTGCCTGCACTCGAGGTGGATCTTGCTGATGGCCAGCCGTGGGGCCCGCACCTTCGTGCTCGGCAACGTCTCGAGCCCCAGGGCCTCGACCTCGCTGACGTCGGCGGGGAAATCGAAGGCCGACGCGTGCATCACCTCCGCGCACTCCCGATCGACGAGGTTCACCACGAAGTCGCCGCTCAGCTTGACGTTCCGCGCCGTGTCCTTCGGCGACCCATCCGGTCGGTCCCCCGGCGCGAACGCGACGAGGGGCGGCTTGTTGCCGAGCACGTTGAAGAAGCTGAATGGAGCCGCGTTGACGCGCCCCTCCGCGTCGACGCTGGTCACCCATGCGATGGGGCGCGGCACGACCAGAGCCGTCAAGATCTTGTAGCGAACGCCCTGGCTCAACGTCGTCAGATCGAGATCCATGCCCCAAGCATGCACGAAGCCCTCACCACGTCACCCATCCCTCGCTGGGCCCCCAAAACCACGGCCTCGCGCCCGAATCGCACTCGCGGGTCGCTCTCCGCGGGAAGGGCCTCCAGGGCGACGACGTGCCTCGCGCGCGGTCCGCGCACTGATATGCTGTGAAGCCCCACATGCCAGGGGGTGGGGCCAGAGGGTGGGATGTCGGCGGCACGGACGACCGACGGCCTCGACGACCGGCGCGAGGAGGTGCTCGATGAAGATTGGCTACGGTGTCCAGCGCGTCTACGTGGCGACGCTGCTCGGGCTGCTGGGCGAGCTGCTCGAGGCGGCGTCGACGACGGATCCAGCGCTGCGGGCGGAGCTCCGGGGCTTCCCCGAGGGGACGGTGATCGGCCTGTCGGTCCTGGGCGGCCCGGCGCCCCTGCGCGTCCGCAAGGTCGGGGATCGGCTCGTGCGCCTCGAGCGGGACGACCCCGCGGTGTGTGACCTCGAGCTCGTCTTCAAGCATGTGACGCACGCGTTCCTCGTCCTGACCTTCCAGGAGGGCACCGCGCGCGCCTATGCCCGCTCGCGCCTCGTCTTGCACGGTGATCCCGCCCTCGCGATGCGCTTCGTGCGTTGCCTGAACCGGCTCGAGGGGGTCGTTCTGCCGCGGTTCGTCGCGCGCCGCGCCCTCAAGAGCCTCCCGCGCCTCCCCTGGACGGAGAAGGTCGCCGTGGCGGCGCGCGTCTACGGGCGGGTCGCCGCGCAGGCCCTCCGGTTCGCTCCGGAGGGGGCCCGATGAGCACGTCCTTCTTCGAGTTCTACTGCCCCGTCAAGGTGGTCGCCGGGTTCAAGGCGCTCGAGCACCTGCCCTTCGAGCTCCGGACGCTCGGCGTCCGTCGCCCGCTCCTCGTCACCGATCGCGGCGTGCGGGAGGCCGGCCTCTGCGCGCCGGTCGAGGAGGCGCTCGAGAGCGCCGGGCTGCCCGCGCCGCCCATTTTCGACGCGGTGCCCCCCGACTCGTCGACGCGCGTCGTGGCAGAGGCGGCCCGCGTCTACCGCGAGCGCGGCTGCGACGGCCTCCTCGCCGTGGGCGGCGGCTCCGTCATCGACACCAGCAAGGCCGTCAACGTGCTCGTCTCCGAGGGCGGCGACGACATCCGCGCGTACTCGGGCACGTCGGTGCTCACGGGGCGTTTGCGTCCGCTGTTCGTCCTGCCGACGACGAGCGGGACCGGCTCGGAGGTGACGAACGTGCTCGTCCTCGTGGACGCGGACGCGGGGGTCAAGCTGCCCTTCGTCTCCCAGTTCCTGCTCCCCGACGTGGCGGTCCTCGATCCACGCATGACGCTGCGGCTCCCGCCCCAGCTCACGGCGGCCACCGCGATGGACGCGATGACCCACGCCATCGAGGCGTTCATCTGCCTGTCGAAGAACCCCCTCTCCGACGCCTACGCGACGGCGGCCATCCGGCGCATCGCGGACCATCTGCTGCCCGTGCTCCGGACGCCGAGCGACGCCCAGGGCCGCCTCGAGCTCTCCCTGGCGGCGACGATGGCGGGCATCGCGTTCTCCAACTCGATGGTCGGCCTCGTCCACGCCCTCGGGCACTCCGTCGGCGCGGTGGCCCGAGTGCCCCACGGCGTGTGCATGAACGTGCTCCTGCCCTTCGCCCTCGAGTTCAACCTCCCGGCGCGGCGCGAAGCGATCGGCGAGCTGCTGCTCCCCCTCGGCGGCCCGGACGTCTACGCGCGCACGCCCGCCGAGCGCCGCGCAGAGACGACCATCGCCCGCCTGCGCGCCCTCCGCGACGAGCTGCACGCCCACACGGGCCTGCCCCGCACCCTCGGCGAGACCCGTCAGGTCCGCCGCGACCAGCTCCCGGAGATCGCGCGGCTCTCCGTCGACGACGGCGCGCTCCTCATGAACCCCCTCGACGTCGACGTCGACCAGGCCCTCACCCTCCTCGAACGCGCCTTCTAGGCTCCCCCCTCCTTCACGCGCTCGACGCAGGACTCTGCACGCAACGCATGGGTCTCCCGGTCATGCACCCAACGGCGCATGTCTCCAACCTCATTCAGCGCTCGACGCAGGACTCCCCCCTGCACGCAACGCATGGGTCTCCCATACGTCCATCGCCTGGTCTCCAGTCATGCACATGACGCATGAATTCGCGTCCCACACGCACCCTGCTGCATGCATTCATGCACATAACGCATGAATTCTCTCTCATTCATGCGCTCGACGCATATCTCTCCGCGGCGGCCTCCTCACTCCCTTCCGCGAGGGGTCACGGCTACCCACCGCCCGTCCCCTGATTCACACCGCCCCACGCAGGCGCAACAGATCCCCCCGCATTCATGCACTCAACGCATATCTCTCCGCGGCGGCCTCCTCACTCCCTTCCGCGAGGGGTCACGGCTACCCACCGCCCGTCCCCTGATTCACACCGCCCCACGCAGGCGCAACAGATCCCCCCGCATTCATGCGCTCGACGCATACTCCCACCGCACCCCCACGCCTCTGCCAGCAACCACAGCGACCCTACGCACCCCCGATTCATCATGCACAATCCGCATGAATCCCCACTCATCCATGTGTTCTACGCATACATCTCCTCTCCGCCCCGACGCCCACCCCCTCGCTCTCCCTCTCCGCCCCGTCCCGCACGACCGCTGCCACGGAAACTCTGCAGGACGCACCCCCTCGTTCCCATCTCGCGCCGACCGCCTCCATCCCTCCCGCGCGCCACTTTTCCGCACGAAGCCTCTCCAAAGATCCCCCGCGCCGCCCCGTCTGCCGGTATCATCGCCCCGATGAGTCGAGAGCAGACGAGCAAGCAGTGCATGAGCTGCCTGGGCAGCGGAGAGGCGGCCACCGACTACGGCGTGGTCGACTGTCCCGACTGCGGCGGCGCGGGGACCCTGCCCCCTCGCAACGTCCGGATCGAGTGGCGCGCGGCGGACATCGAGCGAGCCCTCGAAGCGGGCCGCCCCATCGAACCCGAGCACGTCCGCTGGCTGCTCGCCGAGCTGCGCAGCGCCCGCTCGGCCCTCACCTCGGTCATGGCCCTGGCCCACGACACCGGTGATCCAGACGCCATCGGCCTCCGCATCCGCTTCACGGCGAACCGCGCCCTCGGTCTCTACGAGCCGGCGGCGGGCCCGTCGACGGAGTGAGCGCCGCGAGCGCCCGACCAGCGACGTCGAGAACGCCGAGGATCCCGGAGCGCCGCTTCGACCGCCACCCGTGAGCTGCGCGGCGCCGGGTGGCGGCCGAAATCCTTGTCTCCTCGAGCGAGGCGCTGGCGCATCGCCACTCGGGTTCTACGTCAAGGCGCCGCGACCGCGGTCGCGCGCGGTCGCGGCGTGGCCCTCAACGACCTTGCCGCCGGCTTGCTCGACGCGCGGCCTGCAAGACGTCCAGCCGCGCCTCCGCGACCAACCGGCGTTCCCGCACGCTTTGCCACCGCGCGTAGGCCTCCCGGGTGCTGTCGTGCTCCTGGATGGCCGCCAGCAGACGCCCGTAGGCGTCCCGCTCGGCCCAGTCGAGGCGCACGACGTCGTGCTCGAGCTCCGCGATCCCCGACTCGAGTGTGAACTCGTGGGACGAGCGCCCGCCGCTCGAC
>JAAZAA010000158.1 GCA_012514535.1 Myxococcales bacterium
CCCGCTCTCCGGCAACACGACCGTCGCCGACCTCGAGCAGTTCTACGGCATCCACCTCGACGCCGACCCGTCCTTCACCCTCGCTCGCCTGCTCCGCGAGCGTCTGGGCGAGGACCCCACGCCGGGTGCCTCAGCGGCGTTCGGCCGCGTCGTCCTCTCCGCCCGGGAGGTCATCGCTGGTACCGCAGAACAGGTCGGCCTCACCATCGAGGACGAGTCCGATCAGGAGAATCGGGCGCGATGGGAGCGTCCCCCCGCCTGAATCGGGGGGAGTCGCCGGGATACCTGGTCCGCGACGCTTCGGCAGCCCAGCCATGACGCCGGGGAAGAGCCGAAGCGTTGGCCCCGCCTCCCGCTCCCTAGACCTCGATTGGCTTCAACCCCGCCACGATCGCCTCCCGGTGCGGCTCCAGGAACGGCGGGAGCGAGAGCGACTCGCCGAGCGTGTCCGGGTCTTCATCCACGGCGAAACCGGGATCGTCCGTCGCGATCTCGAAGAGGATCCCGTTCGGCTCGCGGAAGTACAGGCTCCGGAAATAGAATCGGTCGACCTCGCCGCTGTTCGGCACCCCGAGGGAATCGAGCCGGGCTTTCCAGGCACGGAATTCCGTCTGGTTCGGCGTCCGCAGCGCGACGTGGTGCACCGCGCCCGCACCCTGGCGCGCCGGGGGCAGGTGCGGCTGAACGATGACGTGCAGTTCGGCGTGAGGTCCGCCGGCCGCCATCTCGAAGACGTGCACCCGGTCACCGTCCCACTCGTACTCCCGCGACTCGCGCATCCCGAGCACCTCCGTGAGGACCAGGTCCGTCGGGTTCAGGCGTGGGACGCTGAGCACGATGGGGCCGAGACCCCGGATCTGGTGCTCCGCGGGGACCGGGCTCCGCTCCCAGATGACAGGGTCGTCCCCCGCGCCGCCGTCCTCCACCAGCGCGAGCCGCTGGCCCTCTGGGTCCTCGAAGTCCAGGGTGATGCGCCGGTCCCGCTCCACGATTTCGCCAACGGCGACGCCCTGTTCGCGGAGCCGGGACGCCCACCACTCCAGCGACGTGCGGTCACGTACCCGCAGTGACGTCCGCACGATGCTGTGCGTCCCCCGCCGCTCGCGCGGGAGCGGCCAGTCGAAGAACGTCACGTCCGTCCCCGGACTCCCCGCGCCATCGGCGTAGTAGAGGTGATAGGCGCTCACGTCGTCCTGGTTCACCGTCCGCTTCACCAGCCGCAGCCCCAGCACCTGCGTGTAGAAACGGAAGTTCTCCCGGATGTCCGCCGTGACGGCTGTCAGATGGTGGATGCCATTCAGTTGCATGATCGACTCCGTTGTCAGTGGCCAGTGGTCGGTTTTCAGGTGTCGGGTGTCAGGCCGTCACGGATCCACGTGGCGGCGTCCTCTGCTTCCTCGAGGGAGATCCCGTGGCCCATCGTGTAGTCTCGCGTCACGAGATCGGCGCCGGCGGCCTGCAGTCTGGCGCGGCCAGCCTCCGCCATCCCGAACGGGATCGCGGGATCGAGCGTGCCGTGTCCCCAGAAGAAGCGGGTCCCCCTGACCGTATCGGGATCGACCCGCACGCTCGGGTGATCGGGGACGAAGCCGCTGAAGTTCAGCACCATCGCCACACGCCCGGGATTACGGAGCGCGTAGGCGACGCTCGTCGTCCCGCCCTGCGAGAAGCCGCCCAGGACGAGTGGCCCCGGACGGACCGGCAACTCCGCCGGGAGCGCACGTAGGAACGCGTCCAGCTCCCGCTGCCCCGCCTCGAAGCTCTCCGGCTCCGGCCGGTCCTCCCCCAGATAGCGGTACCACGCCCACCCCGGACCGTACCCCCACGGTGCGCCGGGAAACGGCGCGCGTGGCGTGACAAGCAGCGCGTCCTCGGGGAGGAACCGACGCAATCCAAGCAGATCATCCTCGTTGCTCCCGCGCCCGTGCAGCAGCACCACCAAGGGCGCGCCATCCACCGGGTTTTCCGGAAATGATGTTCGATAAGCCAACATCAGCTCTCCTCCACCGGCCGACACGCGGCTCGGGTCGTTCGTGGTTCGTACTCGCGCGGAGACCGCGGAGCCTCGGGGCTACCGGGTTCGCGTCGTGTCGGTACCTCCGCCGGGCGGCCGCTTGAAAAGCTCATCACGCAGAGGCGCAGAGGGCGTTCGCGGGCTCCTGCGTGTCAAGCAGGCTACGCGGGTACCGCAGATATTCCGGAGCAATGGAGTTGTCCTGATCAGGCGCACGCCGGATTCGCCTGGCGTACCCGCCGGCATCGCGGGCTACTCCTGCAACAGACAACGTCACTCACCGGAGGGTTGCCCTACTCGGCACCTGGCCCTCCCACCGGTCCCGTTCCTCTCTGCGTTCACCGTGGCTCTCCGTGCTCTCGGCGAGATACGCTCTTGCCAAAGACGGCATCCCAGCAGAAGCCTCGAGGTATCGCGCCAATGGTGGCCCAGCGACCCCGCGGCTCTGCGCCTCCGCACGAAACAACG
>JAAZAA010000159.1 GCA_012514535.1 Myxococcales bacterium
CGACGTCGCCGGAGGCATCCTGCTTGCTGTGCCTTCCCGCGGGGTCACCGTGCCGTGGGTCGCCAGCCTGTCCTCACCCCCTCCGTTCCATCGGATCGTCGCGGGACGTCTGCTGCGCGAGCTGTTGGGCGAGGCCGATGAGGATGCCTTCGGGGCCGCGGATGTAGCAGAGGCGGTAAATGCCTTCGTAATCGACGACTTCGTCGACCACGGTCGCGCCGAGCTTGGTGAGCCGGGTGAGGGTGTCGTCGAGGTCCTCGACGGTGAACATGACGCGCAGGTACCCCAGGGAGTTCACGGGGGCGGCGCGATGATCGGAGGCGATGGCGGGGGCGTCGAAGTGGGAGAGCTCGAGGCGGCCGTGGCCGTCCGGCGTGCGCATCATCGCGATCTCGACGCGCTGGCCGCGCAGACCGGTGACGCGTCCGGCCCAGTCGCCTTCGATGGGCATGCGCCCCTCGAGGGTTAGCCCGAGCTCGATGAAGAACTCGATGGCGGCGTCGAGGTCCTCCACCACGATGCCGATGTTGTCCAGTCGCTTGACCGTCACGATGCCTCCTTGGTGACCGCTGGCTCGAGAGATGCCCGCACTCACCGAAAGGGCCACGGTAAAGTAGACGCGGAGGCTCGTAAACCCTGCATCGACGCGGCGCCGCCGCGACACCTCCTTTACGTCCGCCGAGAGGTCCCGTTCATCGCTCCGTGCCTCTGCCGTTCTCGACTATTGTCGACTTCACTGTGCGGCCTCACGCTCCGTGAGGGTCAAGGAAAAATCGAGCGACGATGACCGAGAGCGCGACGATGACCGAGCCGACTGGCGACTCCATCCTGTGGCGACGACTCGACGGCCCTGGGCACGACGCGTGTCGCCTCCTCGAGGGGGCCGCGGGGTGGCTCCTCGAGGGCACGGCGGTCTTCCAAGACGACCGCGGGCGGCCCACCTGCCTCCACTACGAGGTCCGCTGCGATCGACGCTGGCACACCGAATCGGGCCGCGTGCGGGGCTGGATCGGCGAACGAGCCGTGGCGCTCCGCGTCGAACGGGACGCCGCCGGTCGCTGGCTGCTGAACGACGAGCTCGTCCCAGGCCTCGAAGATCAGGTGGATCTGGACCTCGGCTTCACGCCCGCCACGAACCTCCTGCAGCTGCGCCGTCTCCAGCTCCAGATCGGCCAAGCCGCGGACGCCCCCGCGGCCTGGCTCGACGTCCACGGGCCGAGCCTGACGCGCCTCGTCCAGCGCTACGAGCGGCGCAGCGCCACCGCTTACGGGTACCGCGCGCCCGAGGTGGGCTATGAGGGCGAGCTCCAGGTCGCCCCGTCGGGCTTCGTGCGCAGCTATCCGGGGCTGTGGGTGGTCGAGGGCTGAGCGACGAAGGCCGAGCGACGAAGGCCGAGCGACGAGGGCCGAGCGACGAAGGCAAAGCGCGGCGAACGAATCAGCGCTCTAGGGCTCGTCGTCTCCGGGAGCAGGACCTTCCGGGTCCGTCTCCTCGGGCGCAGAGTTCTCCAGACGCGGATCGTCGGACGCAGCGGCGTCGGGCGTAGCGGCGTCGGGCGCCGTGTCGTCGAGCGGAGCGTCTTCTGCGGTGCCGTCGAGCGCAGCGTCTTCGAGCACAGCATCGTCCGGTTCAGCGTCATCGGAGGCGACGTCCGGCGGGGTGACGCTGAGCAGCGACGCGCGGATCGCCCGCAGGAGCTCCCGCGCCGCGCGTTTGCTGCGATCCGTGGGAGGCTCCGCGCGCGCCTGGCGGAGCAGCTGCCGCAGATGCTGTCGGTCCACGCCGGGGACCTCCGCCACGAGCTCGTTCAGCGCCGCGTCTCCCTCCGCGAGGAGCCGCGTGCGCCAGCGCTCCGCCATGCGCTCCTCCGGCGTGGCCCCGGGGCGATAGTGGGGCGACGTGAGGTGCTCGATCTCCGCGCGGATCTCGTCCGGGAGATCCCGCAGCAGCTTCGCGATGAGCCGGAGGTGCCGCGCGTGGGCGTTCTTGGTGAGCCGCCCGGCGAGGTCCACCGCCTCGCGGAGCTCCTCGTCGAGGGGCAGCTGGGCGAGGCGCGCCGGAGAGAGCCTGGTCAGGCGCAGGGCGACGTCCGAGACGGCGCTCGCCTCGCGCCGCAGCTGGCTGCGGCTCGGTCCCGCGTAGATGGGGTTGCCCTCCTCGTCGACGGGGCTCTCGGGGATGGGATCGCTGCGACCCGGCCGCTTCCTGCGCGTGCTCACGGGGCACGCATACCAGAGCGCACCCCCAGCTGGCAGCCCTGTTCTAGCCCTTCAGCACCAGGAGGCGCGGCTCCGTCATGTCCTCGATGGCGTAGCGCACCCCTTCGCGCCCCAGCCCCGACTGCTTCACACCGCCGTAAGGCATGTTGTCCACGCGGAAGCTCGGGATGTCGCCCACGACGACGCCGCCGACCTCCAGCCGATCCCAGGCGCGCATCGCGTGGGACAGACGGCCCGTGAACACGCCCGCTTGCAGCCCGAAGGCGCTCTCGTTGACGCGAGCGATGGCCTCGTCGAAGTGCGCGAACGACTGCAGGCAGGCGACCGGACCGAACACCTCCTGCCGGGAGAGATCGCTGTCCCGGGGGACGTCCTCGAGGAGCGTCGCGGGGAGCATGTTGCGCTCGCGCTGGCCGCCCGTCAGGCGCTTGGCGCCGCCCTCGCAGGCCGCGCTGACCCACCCTTCGATCCGCTGCGCGGCCGCCTCGTCGATGACCGGCCCGATGAAGGTGCGCTCGTCCCGGGGATCGCCCATGGGCAGGGCCGCCACCTTCTCCCGTAGCTTCTCGCGCAGCGCCCCGTAGAGCTTCTGGTGCACGAGGACGTGCTGCACGCTGATGCAGCTCTGCCCCGACTGATAGTAGGCGCCGAGCACCAAGCGATCGACGATCGCGTCGAGCTCCGCCCCGGGTTCGTCGTCGACGATGCACGCGGCGTTGCCGCCGAGCTCGAGGGTGACCTTCTTGCGCCCGGCGCGGGCCTTGAGGTCCCAGCCGATCATGCCCCCGGTGAAGCTGAGCAGCGCGATGCGCTCGTCTTCGACCAGCAGGCTGGCGTCCTCGTTGCTGCAGGGGAAAATGGAAAAGGCGCCCTTCGGCAGGTCCGTCTCCGCCAGCACCTCGCCGATGATCAGCGCGCCGACGGGCGTCTTCACCGCGGGCTTGAGCACGAAGGGGCAGCCGGCGGCGATGGCCGGCGCGACCTTGTGCGCCACCAGGTTGAGGGGGAAGTTGAAGGGCGTGATGAAGCTGCACACGCCGACAGGCACCCGCTTGACCATGCCGCGGTAGCCGCGCGCGCGCGGCGAGATCTGCAGCTCGAGGGTCTGGCCCTCGATGCGCGTGGCCTCGCCGGCGGCGATGCGGAAGGTGTCGATGAGCCGCTCGACCTCGCCGCGCGCGTCGCGGATGGGCTTCCCCGCCTCGATGCAGAGTGCCACGGCGAGCTCGTCGGAGCGCTCTCGGAAGCGCCGCACGCAGTGCTCGAGCACGTCGCGCCGCGCGTAGGGCGGGAGCTCCGCCATCGGCTGGAGCGCTCCACGCGCCGCCGCGATGGCCCGCTCGATCGCCGCACGGTCCGCGAACGCCACGCGCGTCGCCACCTCTCCGGAGTACTTGTCGCGGACCTCGAGATCCGTGTTCGCCGCGATCGGTTCGTTGGCGATGTAGTAGGGATAGCTCTCGCGTAGATCCGCTGCGCGGGGCTTCTCGGAACGCTGGGGCGGTGGGGTCTGCTTGGCCATGAAGATCCTTGGGCGAGCCGGGTTGCGGTCACTGCACCGCGCTGCTCAGGCGCGGGATGTCCTGATTGAGGAGGCGATCGTCTTCGCCGTAGTCGATGGGGACGTCGATGACGTCGACCCCGGGCGCGTCGAGGGCCTGCCGCAGCAGGGGCAAGAGCTCATCGGCCGCGGCCACCCGGTGCCCGCGCGCGCCATAGCTCTCCGCGTACTTGACGAAGTCCGGGTTTCCGTAATCCATGCCGAAGGCGGGATACTCCTCGTGGGCCTGCTTCCATTTGATCATGCCGTAGGCGTCGTCACGCAGGACGAGCACGGTGAGATCGAGCTCGAGGCGCAGCGCCGTCTCGAGCTCCTGGGAGTTCATCATGAAGCCCCCATCGCCGCAGACCGCGAGGACCTTGCGGTCGGGGCGGGCCATGCGCGCGGCGATGGCGGCGGGGAGCCCGGCGCCCATGGTGGCCAGGGCGTTGTCGAGCAGCAGGGTGTTGGGGCAATGGCAGCGGTAGTGACGCGCGAACCAGAGCTTGTAGAGGCCGTTGTCGAGGGAGACGATGTCTTCGGGGCCCAGCGCGCGGGACACGTCGGCGACGAGCCGCTGCGAGCGCAGCGGGAAGCGCGGGTCGTCGGCGCCTTGGCTCAGCTGCTCGAGCATCGCGCGGCGCACCCGCTCGAAGAAGGAGAAATCCCAGTGGGGCTGCGGCTCCAGCGCCTCGGTGAGCTGCCACACGGCGTTGGCGATGTCGCCCACCACCTCAATCTGGGGAAAGTAGACCGGGTCCACCTCGGCGCCCGCGTAGTTCACGTGGATCACCGTGCGTCCGTCCTCGCGCATGAAGAACGGCGGCTTCTCGATGACGTCGTGGCCGATGTTGATGATGCAGTCGGCGGCGTCGATGGCGCGGTGCACGAAGTCGTGATCGGAGAGCGCCGCGGTGCCGAGCCACAGCGGGCCGTTCTCGTCGAGCACGCCCTTGCCCATCTGGGTGCTGAAGAACGGGATGCCGAGCTTCGCGGTGAAGTCGCAGAGCATCTTCGCCGTCATCTTCCGGTTGGCGCCCGCCCCGAGCATGAGCAGGGGGCGCTGGGCCCGACAGAGCGCCTCGGCGGCCCGGGCGATGGCTTTGTCTTCGGCCAGGGGGCGGCGCGCGTAGGCGGGTGGGATCAGTCGGGCGTCGGTGGTCTCGGAGGCGATGTCCTGCGGGAGCTCGAGGTGCACGGCGCCCGGGCGCTCCTCTTCGGCGCGGCGGACGGCTTCGCGCACCTGCGCCGGGATGGTCTCGGCGGAGACCAGCTGACGTGTGTACTTCGTGAGCGGGCGCATCATGTCGACGACGTCGACCATCTGGAAGTGCCCTTGCCGACGGTTCCGGATCGGCTTCTGCCCGGTGATCATGAGCATGGGCATCGCCCCGAGCTGCGCGTAGGCCGCCGCGGTGACGAGGTTGGTGGCGCCGGGGCCGAGGGTGGCCAGGCAGACGCCCACGTGACCGGTCAGGCGCCCGCAGGTGGCTGCCATGAAGCCGGCGGCTTGCTCGTGCCGGGTGAGGACGAGCTGGATCGTCGAGCGCCGCAGCGACTCGACGAGGTCGAGGTTCTCTTCGCCGGGGACACCGAAGACGTGCTTCACGCCTTCGGCTTCGAGGGCGGCGACGAAGAGGTCGGAGGCCTTGGTCATGGGTGCGTCATCCTACGGTCAGCATGGGGTGATCAGCGGCTCGTGAGGGCGTCCGTGTACCCCCGCTCCTCGCTCGTCCGGAAGGTCGCTCCTTCGGCCGGGAAGGCGCCCTCCCTTCGGATCGTCACGGTCCGCCGTCCGGGCGCGCGCCGCAAGGGGCGACGGCATTTCGTGTCTTCGGGCGCGCTCACGAAACACACCACGCGGAACACGCCGCTCGTGGATCGATGGTAGAATGGAAGGATGACCGACGCTGAGCGCACCCATCTGCGCCGCTGCTTGGAGTTGGCGCGCGAGGCTCTGGAAGCGGGCGATCAGCCCTTCGGCTCCGTGCTGGTCGGCGCGGACGGCGAGGTCCTCGCGGAGGACCGCAACCGCACGGCCTCCGGCGACAGCACCCGCCACCCGGAGTTCGAGCTCGCCCGCTGGGCCGCGCGACATCTCTCCCCCGAGGAGCGCGCCGCCGCCACCGTCTACACCTCCGGCGAGCACTGCCCCATGTGCTCCGCCGCCCACGCCTGGGTCGGGCTCGGGGGCATCGTCTACATCGCGTCCTCCGCGCAGCTCCGCCAGTGGCTGAGCGCCTGGGGCGTCCCGCCCGGCCCCGTTGCCGCGCTCCCCATCCAAGAGGTCGCCCCCTCCGTGCCCGTCCGCGGCCCCATCCCCGACTTCGAAGACGAGATCCGCGGCCTCTACCATCGCTGCTTCGTCGGAAACTGAGCGCGGGGTCGAGCGCGGGGAGC
>JAAZAA010000160.1 GCA_012514535.1 Myxococcales bacterium
CGGGGCCCAATTCTCAGGGGAAGGGGCGCTGCGCTCCGGTGCTCAAGTACCCACGTACGTTCACTGCGCCTGCGGCGCTCCCTCGCCAGGGGCGAGGTCCGTAGGCACCTCGGTTCCATGGGGGCTCCGCTCCGGTGCTCGCGAAAGCCTCGCCGCTGGCTATCAGGGGAGCGGCGGAGCTTGACGGGCGGCGCCCGCGCCTAAGGTTTCGGGGATGGCGCTTGCGCTCGAGCTTAGACAGGTAAGCGTCCGGCGAAGAGCAGCGAGTTGCCCTGATCTAAATGGGCAAGCGGCTGGCGAGGCCTGAGCGCCTTCGGGCGCGGCTGGGATCAGAGGTCAGTTTCAAGCCGTCGCCGTCCTGCTCGATCCAGGGCTGCAGTTCGTAGGTTTTTTCGATCTGTACAGCCAAGGAGTTGCCGTGGGATCCGGCTAATGTATTGAATGAGTCGCTGGCCAACTTGCCGACGCGTGATGGCCATTGGCGATCACCGCCGCCAGGAAGGGCGCGGCTGAGTAGGCGACGTACGTGCTCCTGAATGGACCACTCTCGTCGGGCTCTGATTCTTGGTTTGTGAGCTGGGTCTAGCGACCGGACGAGTTTCTCGACCTCTCGCAAGGTCCAGCGATAGACGTGGTTGGGGATGGGCTTGTCGTCGACTCCGCCACCAAGGCCGCCCGCGGAGAGATTGCGGTTGACCTCGTACTCGCCGGCGAGGTTGAGGGCCGCCGCCAAGCGCATCGCGAGAGAATCTTGAGACTCGAAGAAGATGACGGACTTTCGCGCGACTCTGTACATTTCGCACAGTGCCTGGTGCGGCCTGGAGGTGTGATGGAGTCCGGCATGAGCGACCACGTGGTCGTAGGACTCGTCCGGGAACGGTAGGTTTTTTGCGTCGATGATTTGAGTTCCGGGAAGCTGCGTCGGTTCGAGGTTCGTGAAGTGAGCGTTGGTGAAACCCAACGCGGAGAACACTTCCTTGTCCGTGGTGCCCGCGAAGACCACAAGAAACCGATCGTTCTGATCGATTTTGGCGTCAGTGCGTAGTTCGTTCAGGAACCGATAGTAGAGCGTTCGATGCATGTTGATTCGTGGTTGGTTTGCCGACACTCCCGCACCGCGAGCTCCTCCCTTGCTAGGCGCAGGTCGCTGTCGACCATCATCTTGATGAGCTCCTCGAAGCCGACCTTCGGCTCCCAGCCGAGCTCGCGGCGGGCTTTGGTGGCGTCGCCGAGGAGGAGGTCGACCTCGGCGGGGCGATCGTAGCGGGGGTCGTGTTCGACGTACTTTTTGTAGTCGAGGTCGAGGAGGGCGAAGGTCTTCTCGAGGAACTCGCGGACGCTGTGGGTCTCGCCCGTGGCGATGACGAAGTCGTCGGGCACGTCGGCCTGGAGCATCCGCCACATCGCCTCGACGTAGTCGCCTGCGAAGCCCCAGTCGCGCTTGGCGTCGAGGTTGCCGAGGTAGAGCTTGTCCTGGAGGCCCAGCTTGATGCGCGTGGCGGCCCGCGTGATCTTGCGGGTCACGAAGGTCTCGCCGCGGCGGGGGCTCTCGTGGTTGAAGAGGATGCCGTTCGTCGCGAACATCCCGTAGGCCTCGCGGTAGTTCTGCGTGATGTAGAACGAGTAGGCCTTCGCGGCGGCGTAGGGGCTGCGCGGATGAAAGGGCGTGAGCTCGGTCTGCGGGACCTCGCGGACCTTGCCGTAGAGCTCGCTCGAGGAGGCCTGATAGAAGCGCGCCTTCAGGTTCAAGCGACGGATCGCCTCGAGCAGGCGGATCGTGCCGAGACCGGTCACCTCGGCGGTGTACTCGGGGATGTCGAAGCTCACCCGGACGTGGCTCTGAGCGCCGAGATTGTAGATCTCGTCGGGGCGGACCTCCTCGAGGACCGTCGCGAGCGAGGAAGCGTCGTTCAGGTCCCCGTAGACCAGGCGGAGCCGCACCTCGGGCTCGTGAGGGTCCTGGTACAGATGATCGATGCGCTCGGTGTTGAAGCTCGAGGAGCGGCGCACGATGCCCCAGACCTGATAGCCCTTCGAGAGCAGGAGCTCCGCGAGGTACGATCCGTCCTGACCCGTGATGCCTGTGATGAGCGCGCGCGGCATGGGCGGGAACTTAGCCCAGGCCGTCGGGCGAGAACACCGGCGCGCGCCCGTCTGGCGAGGGCACGGCCCCGATCGTTCGAGGACAAGAGCCGCAGAGGCGAAGAAGAGAGGCCGCCGTAGAGAGCCGCGCGGGATGACCGGAGGCCCCTCGAGGGACGGTGGCTGGTGTGGGTGAGGCGAGGATTAGGCTTCGCGGCCGGGGGGCGCCGGAGCTGTCGACGAGCAGCCAGCGAGGGGCGCCTGCGGGGCGCGGGGGGGCCCGGGGACGGGCGGCGGGTAGCCGTGACCCCCTCACGAAATGAGCGTGGTGCGCCGAGCCTGCCTCAGAGTCGCTTCACCTCCGCGTGCCACACTTCTGGGCCGTCGCCGATCTTGCGGAAGTCGAAGGTGCCGGGCGGCTCGCTCTCGTCGAGGGCGTAGTACATGCAGCTCGGGTCGTGATCGAGGGTGATGTGCAGGGTGGCGCCGCGGGGCAGGACGCGGAAGGCCCCGAGGATGGTGCCGAGGCGATCCTTCGGTTCGACGTCGCGGACGTCGAGCTCCATCTCGCCCGTCGCGCGGGCGGATCCGCAGCCGACGACGTTCTTGGATGTGAGCCATTTGTGCCAGCGGGGCAGCTCTTCGGGGCGGCTCGGGGTGAGGACGATGGGGCCGCCATAGCCGCTGAGGGCGAGGTCGACGAACAGGGGGCCCACGCCGCGGCCGTCCTGATCGCGCTGTTCGGGGCCGCCGCCGTACAGGCGCACCAGGCCGAGGCGCTCGCGCGCCGTGAGGAGCACCGCCCCGGAGACGCCGAGATCCTCGCTGCTGGGACGCAGCTCCCAGGCGAGGCCCACGTCGGGGGGCGCGTTCGTCTCTCGGAGGGCCGTGGTCACGGCGAGGACCTGATCGAGGTCCGTCGCGAAGCCGAGCAGGAGGGTGCCGCCGGCCTCGGTGAAGGTCCGCGCCAGGTCGGTGAGGGAGACGCCCGCGACGATCCCGAGGGGGAGCGACAGGGGCAGGGACAGGGCGCCGGATAGACGCGCGAGGTCGGCGAGAGGGATCCCGTCCAGGGTTTCGACGCGCAGAGCGACGACCCGGACCCTGGCCGCGGCGAGGCGCGCGGCCAGGGTGGGGACGTCATCGCCGGGTCCGATGACGAGCTCGATGCCCTCGAGCCCACGGGCTCGACACGCTTCGTCGAAGGTGTCGAGCTCGCCGCCCGGGGCTGCCGCGGTGCTCAGGGACAGCTTCATGCCTTGCTCTTCTCGATGAGGACGCGCCAGACGGTGGGACCTTCCTCGACGTAGGTCCACTGGAACTGCCCGGGGCGGGTCGCCTCGAACTGGCGCCGCAGCGGGAAGGGATCGTGATCGTTGATCAAGGTGAAGCCCTCGCCGGCGCCGAGGGCGTCGAAGGTGCGGAAGATGGCGGGGTGCTTCTCGCGCGGGGGGACGATGCGGATGTCGAGTTCCAAGTTGGCCATGGTGGCTATCTCTCTCCTTGTCGATCGGGTCGATGGCGAATGAACAGCCGAACGAGATCGGTCGACTGCTCGCGGATTTCGTAGACGAAGCCGCGCTCCTCGAGGTGGGGGAGCAAGAACTGCGGCACGCGGACGTTGAGCTGCAGGAGCGTCTTGCCGCGGGGCATCGTCTCGAGGAGCTCGAGGGTGCGGACCATCGGCTCGGGGGGCTCGAGGCCGCGCACGTCGAGGACGAGGACGTCTTCCGTGTCGTCGTCGCTCTGCGGAGCCTCGAGCGTGTGAGATGATCGGGGGGTGTCGGCGGTGGTCGGGGCCGGCGCCGCGCTGTCCGCTGCGGCCGTGCCCTCGGCGCGGAAGAACCAGACGCGCCAGTCGTCGGCGGCGATGCGCTCCGTGAAGTGGTCGAAGCCCTTCTTGCGGAACACGCCGTAGAGCGGCACCGGCTCGAAGATGGCCCGGATCCGCAGCACCACTCCCGGGGAGAGGGAACGCGCCGCCCCCATGATCCGCGCGAAGGGCTCGATGCCCGCGCGCAGATCTTCGCGTACGTCGACGTCGAGCAGACGCTCCGCCGGGATCGCCGCCAAGGCGGCCGGGAGCGCGGCGGGCTGGGCAGCGGACTCCTCGTGCTCTGGCGCGGGGCGGGGCGCAGGCGAGGCGGCGGGGAGATCCGCCAGGGCCCCGTTGAGGCGGGCGACGAGGATCGCCGCTTCCAGCCCCGCCATCTGGGCGGCCTGCTCCACGGTGACCCGGGGGGCCATGTTCTTGCGCAGACCGGGGCTGCGCAGCGCCTCGAAGTTCGGGGTGGCGGCGACGAGGACGTCGAGGAGACGTTCGTCGCGCGCCAGCACCGTCGACAGCTTGTCTTCCGCGCGGATCACAGCGCCCCCTTTCGGACCACGCCCGGGTGCCAGCGGGGATCCCACACGAGGCTCGGGATCACCTCGCGGACCCCTGGGACGTTGCGGACCGCGTTCACGATCCCATCGGTGATGATGCGCTCCATGGGGCAGCCGGGCGTCGTGAGGGTGAAGGTCACGTCGACGTCACCGTCCTGGATTTCGACGTCGTAGACGAGGCCGAGGGTCACGATGTCCAGGCCGATCTCCGGATCGATGACCTCGCTCAGGGCAGCGTAGATCGGGCCGGTGGTGGACAGATCGGTGTCGTTCATGCGGGCTTCCTCGCGGCGATGCGTGCGATGACGATGACCTGGAGCCACGCGCCCGCCGCGAACACGATCGCGGCGACGCGCGCGAGCAGCTCCGCGCCGAGGGCCGTGGCGACGGCCACACCGGCGAGACCGGAGACGAGCAGGGCGGCGTCGACGTTCGCCACCCGCTCCGAGAACAGCTCAGAGACCTTCGGCACCCGCTGCTTGCCGAGCAGCGGCCCGTACCGATGGTTCCACACCAGGAACGGGACGATCTTGTAGTAGTGACCGGCGACGAAGAGGGTGAAGGAGCCGAGCAGCACGACGAAGTACGTCGTGAGCAGGCGGGGCGCGCTCAGGCCGCGGCTGAGGGCGAAGGGCGCCAGCAGCAGCGCCACGATGAGCCCGAGGACGCCGGCCGCCGCGAGCCGCATCCCCGGGTCGAGGGCGCGGCGCTGGCGATGCTTGAAGAACGACGCGGCCTGCACGACGAAGGCGATCACGCCGGCTCCGCCGAGCGCCCCCGCCACCGGCACCGCGATGGCCCCGGCGCTCGAGCCGCCCCAGGCGCCGGGCGGCACGGCGAGGATCGTGGCGGCGGCGAAGGTGGAGCCGAGGGCGAGCCAGGCGGCGCGCTCGTCCACGCCGTGGCTGAGCAAGAACATCGGCAGGAGCCGGTGGGCCACCCCGATGACCACCAGGAAGACGACGCCGAGCAGGGCGATGTGCGCGTGGTGGCCGACCGTGGCGAAGCGATCGGTGATGCCGTCGTGGAGACCGAGGGCGAGCACGAACCCGTAGGCGGGCGTGACCAGCAGGAAGACTGCGGCTCCCGCGAGCGCCCAGTAGGTGAGGCTGCGCTCACGGACCGCCACCAAGGTCGCGGCGAGGTTCAGCGCGAAGGTGACGAAGGCGACGGTGAGGAGGAGCGCGCCGAGCAGCAGGAGCGATCGGTTCGTCGCGAGGAGCGCTGCGACGAAGAGGGCGAGGCCGAGGCTCTGCGCCCCGAAGGAGACGTGGGCCAAGGGGAGGAAGCGCAGCGAGCGCCCCACGGCCACCGGCAGGAACTGGCAGAGCACCCCGAAGATCGACAGGACGATCCAGCCCAGGGTGAAGAAGTGGACCAGCGCGATGACCCGCGGCACGAAGAACCACCCGCGCGCGAGGTCCGGGGCGAAGACGACCAGCCCGAGGGCGCCGAGCCCGTAGCAGACGAGCGCGGCGGCGAAGTGCTGCCCCGCGAGCCAGGGGGGCACCAGCACCGAGGAGGAGAGGCTGGGGAGGGCGGGCGCCCCGCGAGGGGCGGGCGCGCTCCCGACGCCGAGGGGGAGGGGAAGCATTCCACCTCACGCCCTTGCACGTAGGATGCCAGGTCGAAGGTCAGGCTCGTCGCCGTGCCTCGTCGAGCTTCCGGTAGAGGGTGCGCTCGGAGATCCCGAGGGCCCGCGCGAGGCTCGCGCGATCCGCGGCGCGCGCCTCGGCCCAGCGCAGATAGTCCGCCTCGAGCTGCGCGAGCGGGAGGAGCTCCGCGACGGAGAAGGCGCCGTCGTCGGTGCCGCCGCGGCGAGCGCCGTTCGGGGAAGCGCCCACGGTGAAGGCGCCCTCTGCGAGGGCCCCCTCTTTGAGCGTGTCGGGGCGTCCGGGGATTCGGGAGTCGCTCGTGAGTTCGACGGGGAGGTGCTCGACGCCGAGCTCGTCGCCGTCCGCGAGCAGGGCCATGCGGTCCACCACGTTGCGGAGCTCGCGCACGTTGCCGGGCCAGTGGTGACGGGTGAGGCGCGCGAGGGCGTCGCTGGTGAGGCGTTTGCCGGGGTGCTTCTTGGTGAGGAAGCTCTCACAGAGCGCCCCGATGTCGCTGCTCCGTTCGCGGAGGGGCGGGAGGACCACCGGGAAGGCGTTGATGCGGTAGTAGAGATCCTGGCGGAAGGTGCCCGCCTCCACCATCGCCGCGAGGTCCCGGTGTGTCGCGCAGACGAGGCGAAAATCCGCGCGGTGAGACTCCGTGCCGCCCACCCTGCGGTACGTCCCCGACTCCAGCAGCCGGAGCAGCTTCACCTGGACGGGCAGAGGCACGTCGCCGATCTCGTCGAGGAACAACGTCCCGCCCGCGGTCGCGCCCACCAGGCCGCGCTTGGCCTTGTTCGCGCCGGTGAACGCGCCCTGTTCGTAGCCGAAGAGCTCCGACTCGAAGAGGTTCTCGGGGAGCCCGCTGCACTCCACGGGCATGAACGGCCGGTGGCGGCGTGGGCTCATGCGATGCAGCGCCCGCGCCGCGAGCTCCTTTCCGGTGCCCGACTCCCCGAGGAGCAGCACCGGCACCTCGCTCGGCGCGGCGCGCTGCAGGAGGCCGAGGGCGCGGAGGAAGCTCGTCGCTCGCCCCACGAGCTCGCCCTCGTACTCGCGGGCCTCGTCGACCTCCAGGATCCGCTCGAGGAAGTACGCGACGCGGCCCCGATCATCGAGGATCGGCTCGACCTCGACGTCGACGTACCGGGGCCCCGTGGCGCCGTGGTGGATGTGGAAGACCCGCTGCCGGCGCCCCGATTCCATCGTCGCCCGCAGCGGGCAGGGCTCGCCGTTCTGATCGCAGGGCGAGTCGAACTCCCGCGAGGCCGCGTAGCAGGACCTCCCGACGTCCCCGTACTTCTCGCGGTAGGCCGCGTTCGCCGCGAGGATCTCGTGGTTCATGGCGATGAGGATCGCGGGCTCGGCGACGCGGTCGAGCATCGCCCGCAGGTTGTCGCCGATGGGCGGGGGCTTCTTTCGGACCTGGAGGAGCATCGCCTCGGATATGCCACATCTGACAGGATTGGCATACCGGATGTGTCAGAATTGGCAGGTGGAGCCCGGAAGGGCGGCCTCCGGGGCCCTCGGACGCCTTCGCATCACTTGGCACGCGCCTGGCTAGGCACCTGGGCATGGCCTCTCCAGGGACCGAGGTGTGTTGCGACCGAGATCAGCGCGGGGAGGGCGCGCCATGAGGGCGCCGCGGGTGACCGTCAGCGAGGGAGCGCTGCGGGCGTTTCGCGAAGCGGCGCACCAGATGAGCGAGGGGGACGTGCTGCGGTTGTCGATCGACGCGAAGTTCCACAACGACCTCTTCTTCGCGCCCGTCGAGCCCAAGGACGTCGTGGTCGTCGTCGACGGGCTCCGGATCGCGATGAACCCGCGCACGGCCCAGCGCGCGGACGGTCTGCACATCGACTACGTCGAGGGGCCGAGCGCCACCGGGTTCAAGCTCGACAACCCGAACGCCTCCAGTCGCATCCAAGGCGTGCGCCCGGTGGAGGTGGTCCGCATGCTCGAGGCCGGGGAGAGCTTCGAGTTCATCGACGCGCGCCCGGCCGCGGAGCGCGCGAAGGTGAGCATCGTCATGGCGCGCGCCCTCGACGAGGTCTACGCGGCGGAGCTCGAAGCCGCTCCGCGGGAGAGGAAGCTCGTCCTGCTGGGGCATCACAGCACCGATGGGCGCACCGCCGCTCGGCCCTTCGAGCAGAAGGGCTTCAAGGAGGTCTGGTACGTGGTCGGGGGCATCGACGCCTGGTCGACGATGGACCCGAGCGTGCCGCGGTACTGACGCGCCTCCCCAAAGAGCTCCGACCGCAGCTGTCACCGAAAGGGAGTTTCTCATGGCCGTTCGACAAGAATCTCACGCCCTCCCCGGCGCTCACCTCGACTGGGAGAAGATGCCAGGTCACTGGCTCCTGGCGCGGTTGGGCAAACGTGTCCTCCGCCCCGGCGGGCTCGAGCTCACCCGAGCGATGCTCGACGGGCTCGACATCTCTCCTCGAGACACCGTCGTCGAGCTCGCGCCGGGGCTCGGGACCACGGCGCGCCTCGCCCTGGCGCGCGCCCCGGCCTCCTACGTCGGGGTGGAGCGGGACGAGGCGGCGGTCGCGTCGACGAGGCGGTATCTGCGCCCCGGCCGCGACGATTGTCGGCGGGGCGTGGCCGCGAACACGGAGCTCCCCGACGCCTTCGCGTCCGTCCTCTACGGCGAGGCGATGTTGACCATGCAGACGACTCCGCAGAAGGAGGCGATCGTGCGGGAGGCGCGGCGCGTCCTGCGCTCCGGGGGACGCTATGGGATCCACGAGCTCGCCATCGCCCCCGACGACCTGGCCGTGGCGGAGAAGGAGGCCATCCAGCGGGAGCTCTCCGACGCCATCCACGTGGGCGCGCGTCCGCTCACCGTCGGCGAGTGGCGTGAGCTCCTCGAGGGGGCGGGGTTCCGGATCCTGCAGACGACGACCGCGCCGATGCACCTGCTCCACCCGACGCGGATCCTGGCGGACGAGGGGCTCGCGGGGGCGCTGCGCTTCGCCGCGAACGTCGCGCGGACGCCAGCGGCTTGGAGGCGCCTGGGAGAGATGCGCTCGATGTTTCGGAAGCACGAGGCGCGGCTCTGCGCGGTGATGTTCGTCGCCGAGGCGGTGAGCTGATCCCCGCGAGCGCTCGGCTTCCGCGTCGGAGCTTCGATCCGGCGACGAGCTCGAAAACAGGCGCCCGGCCTTGGGGCCGGGCGCTCCCGACTCCCTGGAGGAGGAGTGAGGCTTTGGGAACCCCGCTTCGGGAACCCCGCTTCGGGAACCCTGCGGGAAAGGAGAGGAGCTCGACGGAGGGAGTGCCTGCCGGCTTTGGGGCCAGGCAAATGAATCCTGCTTCCATCATTCAATCCTCGTCCTCTGGGGGACGCGGCCCCCGCGTTCGTCGTGGCGGCGCGGGCGAAGGCGACAGTGTGAGAGATTGAAGAGCGACCGATGTCGCGCACGATTTGCGCGAAGGCTCGAGTGGTCGAGCGCGCTCCTGTGACGGGCTCGTGAGAGTGCACGAATGTCCCAAGAGTCTAGACGTCGACATTTGCGAACAGTACCCTGGGTGAAATTCGTGAGCAGTTGCTGACACGGTCCTGGCCTATGACGACCTCCGCACCCATCAAGCCATCGCCTCCCGCCGCGGGAGGAGTGAACCCACTCTATGTCGTCTTCCGAGTCTTCGCCTTCGTCGTGCTGATTTCGATGCTCGCGACGATGATCTACTCCGGCTGGGTCGCTCTCGAGAACTGGGGCGCGATCCGCGTCTGAACGAGATCGTCCCACAGCGCGTGCCCTCTCCCTCGTAGCTCCTATCCGCCATGACGAAGCGCCATACACGCCTGTTTTTCCTCGGAGGGACCATCCTCTTCGCCCTCATCTTCGCGGGCATGACCATCGACACGCACCGTCACTTCGACCGGCTCACCAACGCGGACAAGCTGACGGACGAGGTCATCGCGGGGAACCACGTCTGGCACCGGAACAACTGCATCAACTGCCATACCTTGTTCGGTGAAGGCGCCTACTATGCGCCGGATCTCACCAAGATCGCCCAGCAGCGCGGCGCCGCCTATCTCGCGGCCTTCCTCCGAGATCCGTCACAATTCTATTCAGAGAAGGTGCATCGGCGCTTGATGCCGAACCCCAACCTGAGCGAGACGGAGATCGCCAACGTCATCACCTTCCTCGAGTGGGTGTCGAACATCGACAACCAAGGGTGGCCTCCGCGCCCCATCGTCGTGACGAGCGGGCAGTTCACCCAAGTGAGCAACACCCCAGAACCCGCCCAGGCGGTCTCGGACAACCCGGTCGACCTGGGCAACGCGCTCTTCTTCTCCGCGGAGCTGGCCTGTCAGGCGTGCCACTCGACGCGAGCGGACGTCACCCTGGCGGGCCCCTCCTTGGCAGGCATCAAGGCGCGCGCCGAGGAGATCCTGAAGGATCCTTCCTATACCGGTTCGGCCAAGGACGTGGAGGGCTTCATCCGTGAGTCCATCGTGGAGCCCAGCGTGTACCTCAACCCCGGCCCGAACTTCTCGACCGGCCCTGGGGGTGTCTCGCTGATGCCGGCCGACTACAAGACGCGCCTCGAGGCCGAGCAGATCGACCACCTCGTCGCCTATCTCATGACCCTGCGTTGAGTTCCGATGCGTTACCGTACCCAATCCATCGCCTACTGGTACTTCGCCTTCGCAGTGTGCCTGTTCGGGCTGCAGATGGTCTTCGGGCTGCTCTCCGCGGTGAAGTACCTCGGCCCGGATCCGCTCATCGACATCATCCCGTTCGATCGCTCGAAGGCGGTTCACACGAACCTCCTCATCGTCTGGGTCCTGACCGGCTTCATGGGCGCGAGCTATTACGTGGTGCCCGAGGAGTCGCGCGCCGAGATCTACAGCCCGAAGCTCGCTTACTTCCAGCTCGGGCTCTGGGCCACTGGCGGCGTGACCGCCGTGGTGGGGTATCTCTTCGGCTGGACCACGGGGCACAAGCTGCTCGAGCAGCCGTATCCCGTGAAGCTCACGATCGTCATCGTGATGTTGATGTTCCTCTACAACATCCTGATGACCATCCGGAAGGCGGGGCGCTGGACCACCACCGAGGGGGTGTTGATCGCCGGGCTCGGCCTGGCCGCCTTGCTCTATCTGCCGGCGCTGATCTCCTTCGACAACTACACGATCAGCATCTTCTATCGCTGGTGGACGATCCACCTGTGGGTCGAGGGCGTCTGGGAGATGGTCCAGGCGGGCCTGCTCGCGTATCTGCTGATCCGCCTGTCCGGCGCCGATCGGGAGGTGATGGAGAAATGGCTCTACGTCATCGTCGGCCTGGTCTTCATCGCCGGCATCATCGGCACGGCGCACCACTACTACTGGGTGGGGGTGCCCGCATACTGGCTCCCCATCGGTGGGCTGTTCAGCGCCCTCGAGCCCCTCGCCCTGTTCGTGATGGTGGCCTACGCCTACGTGGCGATGCGTCGCTCGGGGCTCAAGCACCCCAACAGCCTCGCCTTGCACTGGACGATCGGGAGCGCCATCTTCACCGCCTTCGGCGCGGGCCTGCTCGGGCTCGCCCACACCTGGCCCGCGGTGAACAAGTGGACCCACGGCACCCTGATCACGCCGATGCACGGGCACTCCGCCTTCTTCGGCGCCTACGTGATGATCAACCTCGCCATCATCACCTTCGCCCTGCCGACGCTCACCGACCGTCGTGAGGGCGAGGACCAGAAGCTCGGGTACTGGGCGTTCTGGCTCATGTCGGCGGGGATGTTCGGCATGACTCTGGCCTTCGCCGCGGCGGGCGTGGGGCAGGTGTACCTCGAGCGGATCATGGGCCTCGGCTACCTCGAGACCCAGCTCAAGCTGCAGGTCCACATGATCATGCTCACCGCGACGGGGGTGCTGTTCAGCATCGGCGTCGGGCTCTTCGTCTACGACTTCTTCCGGGCGCGCCCCCGCTTCATCACGCAAGGGGACGGGGCGCCGCGGGGAGACGAGGAGGCCGCTCCCGACGACGGCGCGGCGGCGGAGCCTGCATGAGCTGGCGCGGGCTCGTCCCCGGGCGCGGCGCTGTACGTGCCCCGCGGGACGGGCCACCCTCTGACTCGGCATGACCACATCAGGGAGCTCGAGCTCGACCGAGGGCGTGCGCCGGCTGCGCGAGGAGCCGTACTACCTCGCGACCGGCGACGAGGTGAGGATCTTCCAGCAGTGCCACGAGCGGCGCCTGGCGGTGATGCTCAAGGGGCCGACGGGGTGCGGCAAGACGCGCTTCGTCGAGCACATGGCGTGGCGGCTGGGGCGTCCCTTGATCACCGTGTCCTGCCACGACGATCTGTCCGCGAGCGACCTCACGGGGCGCTACCTGGTCCGGGGCGGGGAGACGATCTGGCAGGACGGGCCGCTCACCCAGGCGGTGCGCATGGGCGCCTTGTGTTACCTCGACGAGGTGGTGGAGGCGCGGCAGGACACGGTCGTCGTCATCCACCCGCTGACGGACCATCGTCGCCTGCTGCCCATCGAGAAGACCGGGGAGCTCATCGAGGCGGCCGAGGGGTTTCAGCTCGTCGTCTCCTACAACCCCGGCTACCAGCACGTGCTCAAGGACCTCAAACCGAGCACGCGCCAGCGCTTCGTGGCCCTGGAGTTCGACTTCCCGCCGCCGGAGCGGGAGATCGAGATCGTCCAGCACGAGAGCTCCGTGGAGCGCGCCGTCGCCCACGAGCTGGTGGCCCTGGGAGGGCGGCTGCGTCACCTCCGCGATCGCGGCCTGGCGGAGGTGCCGAGCACGCGCCTGCTCGTGGCCGCGGCGCGGCTCATCGCCGGCGGCATCGACGCGAAGACGGCCTGCCGCGTGGGCCTGGTGGCGCCGCTGTCCGACGACGCGGAGCTGGTCGAGGCGATGCACGATCTGATCGATCTGACGATCGGCCGCTGAGGGCGGCTGGAGCCGGGCCATGGCAGAACCCGAAGAGCTCCTCCTCGACGGAGCCCACCACGCGACGCAGTTCGTCCGGCGCCTCTGGCGGCGCGGCGCGGAGGGGGCGGACCCGGCGGTGTTGCAGCTGGTCGACGTGCGCGCGCGGCTCGAGCTCTTCGTGCGGGCCGCCTTCGGGCTCTCGATGACGATCCGCGCCGCGGAGCCGCCCGCGGTGCCCTCCTGGTTCACGCGCCTCGGGCGGCGCATCCCCGCGCACCTCGTCGAGCGCGCGTGCGCGCCGGGCACCGACGGAGTCGTGCTGCGCCTCCCACCGGAGCTGCCCGTGGACGCGCGCGGGGGCGGTGGGCTCGCCACCTATCGTCTCTACGCGGCGGAGCAGGCGGCGCGGGCTCTGCGGGAGACGCCCCGCTTCCTCCCCGCGGATCCTCTGGAGCGCGCGCTGTACCTCGTCCGAGAGGGGGCGGCCGTCGAGCGGCTGCTCGTGGACGAACTGCCGGGTCTCGGCGACGCCGTGCGAGAGGCCCGACGCGCGGCCCTGGCGAAGCGACCCGCCCGAGAGCGGCTGTCGGCGCAGGAGGCCGCCGTCGAGGCGGAGCTGCTGGCCGTGCTCGGCGACGATCCGACGAGAGGCCCGCGGACGGGGCCGGAGGAGTCTCTGGCGTGGGCGGCGGAGCAGGCGACGCGGATTCGGGGCGTGCGGGGGCCGTTCCGCGGCGTCCCGCGCGTCATCCCGTGGGGCGAGGTGACCGCGCCGAGCGGGGGCGGGGAGCGGCTCGTCCGGGGCGCCGCGGACGAGCCGGAGGGCGACGCTCCGAAGCCCCGGGTCGCCAAGATGATCCGGCGACCCCGGGTGCGCAGCGCCGCGGACGACGAGGACGACCAGAACATGGGGATGTGGATGGTCCAGCTCGACGATCCGCAGGAGCACGTGGAGGACCCCATGGGCTTGCAGCGCCCCGCAGACCGCGACGGCGACGCGGATCCCGAGGGCCTCGCCGACTCCCTCTCGGAGCTGGAGGAGGCGCGCTTGGTGAAGACACCGGAGCGTCCCCGGGAGGTGCTCACCAGCGACGAACCCGTGCCCGTCGGTGCGGCGCAGGTGCGGCGCGAGGCGACCACTCCGGGCCTCGTGTACCCCGAGTGGGATTACCGCCGGCGCGCCTACCGCGAGCGCGGCGCCGTCGTGCGGGAGCGGGTGCCCGCCCTGGGGGATCCGCGCTGGGCGGAGCAGGTGCTCGCGCGCCGGGCGGCCCTTTTGCACGAGGTGCGCCGACGCTTCGAGCGCCTGCGGCCGCGCCGGGTCCGCCTCGGGCGGCAGCGCGATGGGGTCGAGGTGGATCTGGCGGCGTACGTGGCGGCCCACGCGGACCGACGCGCCGGGCTCCCCGCCGACGATCGACTCTACGAGGCGGTCCGGTGCACCCGCCGGGACGTCGCCATCGCGCTGTTGGTCGACGTGAGCGCGTCGACGGACAGCTGGATCACGGGGGACCTCCGCGTGGTGGACGTGGAGAAGGAGGCGCTGCTCGTCGTCTGCGACGCCCTCGACGCGCTCGGCGATCCCTACACGATCCTGGCCTTCTCGGGGGAGGGGCCCGAGGCGGTGTCCGTGCGCCGGTTGAAGTCCTTCGAGGAGCAGATCGGGCCCCTCGTGCGGCGCCGGATCGCGGGCCTCGAGCCCGAGCGCTACACCCGCATGGGCGCGGCGCTGCGCCACGCCACGGCGCTCCTCGTCCGCAAGCCCGCCCGGCACCGCCTGCTGCTCGTCCTCTCCGACGGCAAGCCGAACGACGTGGATCAATACGAGGGGCGCTACGGCGTCGAGGACACGCGCCAGGCGGTCTGCGAAGCACGTCTGCAGGGGCTGCACCCCTTCTGCGTGACCGTCGACCGCCTGGCGCCCGCGTACATGCCGCGGATCTTCGGGAGCGGCGGGTACGCCGCCTTGCATCACCCCGAGCACCTGCCGTCGGTGCTGGTGGATGTGCTGCGGCGCCTCGTGAAGGCCTGAGCTGGGCCGAGTCAGGCCGCGGTGATGCGATCGTGAGAGGGCACGCCGTTCGGGCGCCGTCCGGGACCGGCGCTGGGCGTCGACCGGCGCGGGCTCAGAAGGCGCTCTCGCCCGTCAGCGCCTTGCCCAGCACGAGGGTGTGGATCTCGTGGGTGCCCTCGTAGGTGAAGACGCTCTCGAGGTTCAGGAGGTGACGCACCGGGGGGTAGTCGAGCAAGATGCCGTTGGCGCCGAGCAGCGCGCGGCTCTGACGGGCCGCGTCCAGGGCCACGGCGACGTTGGTGCGCTTGCAGAGGGAGACCTGCTCCGGGCGCAGGCGTCCGTGACGATCCTTCGCGCGCGCGTAATGCAGCGCCATGATCTCGCCCTGCACGATGCCGCTCGCCATCGTCACCAGGCGCTCCTGCACGAGCTGCTTGCGGGCGAGGGGACCGTCGAACTGTCGCCGCTCGCGCACGTAGTCGACGGCGCTCTCGTAGCAGGCCTTGGCGGCGCCGAGGGCACCCCAGGCGATGCCGAAGCGCGCCTGGTTGAGGCAGGCGAGGGGAGCGCCGAGCCCGGGCTTGGAGGGCAGGAGGTTCGCGGCGGGGATCCGACACTCGTCCAGCACCAGCTCGCCCGTCTCGCTGGCGCGCAGGCTCATCTTGCCCCGGGTGCGCGGCGTCTCGAACCCGCGGGTGCCCCGCTCGACCAGGAAGCCGCGGATGGTGGAGGCGCCCCGATCGGGGGCTGCCCCGGAGGCGTCGTCGTCCGCGACCTTGGCCCAGACCACCGCCACCTGCGCGATGGGCGCGTTGGTGATCCACATCTTCGTCCCGTTGAGCACCCAGTCGCTCCCGGAGCGGCGCGCGTAGGTGCGCATGGATCCGGGATCCGAGCCGCTGTCGGGCTCCGTCAGGCCGAAGCAACCGATGACCTCGCCGCGAGCCATCGCCGGCAGGAAGCGCGCGCGCTGCTCTTCGCTGCCGTGGGCGTAGATCGCGTACATGGCCAGGGATCCCTGCACGCTGACGAAGCTCCTGAGGGCGCTGTCGCCGTACTCGAGCTCCTGGAGCACCAGCCCGTACTCGACGGAGTTCATGCCCGCGCACTCGTAGCCGGGGATCGACGCCCCGAGCACGCCGAGCCGGGCGAGCTCCGGGACGAGCTCCAGGGGGAAGCGCTCCGTCTCGAACAGCTCTGCGGCCTGGGGCAGATACTCGCTGCGCACGAAGCGACGGACCGAGGCACGGATCAGACGCTCCTGCTCCGTGAGGTGCTCGTCCAACGCCGAGAGCTGCTCGAGGCCGAGAGGCGGAGTCGACATGCCTCTCCCAGGGTACTCTCGCCCCGTGGAGGGAGCCACCGGGGTGCCAGCACAGCGGACGTGCAGCCAGGGCTTAGGACCTGCACGGTGCGGTGTCGGGGTGCGCCGCTTCGGCGGGTTGCGTCGGCGGGGTGGGGCTTGCCGACGAGCCCGGGACGTCGCGGGGATGGCGCGCGAGGGTCCTCGGGTGAGGCCTCGGGCGGCCCGGTCACCAGGAGGGCTGGACGAAGGGGCGCTCGGGGCGCCCGAACCGATACCCCTGCAGGAGGTCACAGCCGAGATCGATCAGCACGTCACGCTCCCCCTCCGTCTCCACGCCTTCGCCGACCACCGAATAGCCGAGGTCCTTGCAGACCTCCGTGAGGGAGCGGATGAGCCGTTGCTTCACGGGGCTGGAGTCGGCGTCGCGCACCAGGGACGTGTCGAGCTTGACCACGTCGGGTTCGAGCTGGACGAAGCTGGAGAGCCCCGCGTAGCCCGCGCCGAGATCGTCCACGGCGATCCGGCAGCCCGCCTCGCGCAGGGAGGCGATGCGCTCGCGTGCCGCAGGGACCTGCTCGAGGGAGGCGCGCTCGGTCACCTCGAGGACCAGCCGCGGCAGGTGCTCATGGTGCTCGAGGAGATCGTCGAGGAGCGTGTCGTCCGCGAGATCCTGGGGGTGGAGGTTCAGGAACAGGATCCACTCCTGATCCGCGGTGAGCGTCGCGAGGGCACGTCGGCGGATGCAGCTGCCGAGGTCCCCGAGGCGGCCCAAACGCTCGGCGGCGTCCAGGAGGCTCCCGGGGTGGGGGAGGGTCGGCTCTTCGCTGCGGAGCAGCGCCTCGTAGCCGTAGAGCTTCCCGCCGTCCTTGGACACGATGGGCTGGAACGCGACCCACAAGCTCTCGAGGGCGAGCTCGAAGCTGGCCTCGAGGGAAGCCCGGCCGCCTTCTCCCGTGTGGGTACCGAGCTCCTGGAGCGCGAGGCGCTTCGCCGCCGCCAGGCGGTTGAGCTGGACCGCGCGGCGCACCGAGGAGGTGAGCTGGTCCGGAGGCACGGGCTTCATGAGGTACTGCAGGGCGCCGTAGTTCACGGCCTCCGCCGCGCTCTCGATGGCGGGCGCGCCCGTGAGCAGGATGACGGGGACGTCCCGATCGTACTCGCGGAGCGCACGCAGGAGCTCCACGCCGCTCATTTCGGGCATGTTGATGTCCGTGACGACCGCGTCGAAGTCCTCCTGGGACGCCAGCGCGAGGGCCTCCTCGGCGCTGAGCACGGGCACCGCGTCGAACCCTTGGCGCGTGAGCCACGTCGCGTGGGCGTTCGCCACCGCGCCTTCGTCGTCGACCAGCAGGACGCGTCCCTCGTGGAGGCTCGGGCGTGAGGGCGGGTTCGATGACACTTGGCTTTTCCTCGCGACGGCCTGAATGCCTCGCCCTGCAAGATGCTCATACCCGGGGGGGAGCGTCAATTGATGGATGTGAAGATCTCGCGGTCGAAAGCGGCGACGTCGGTGCGTCCAGCGCTTCGTGAGTCGAGTGTTCACGCTGACTTCAGCCGGATGAGATAGGTGCCATCGGGTCGAACGAAGAGCTCACGGGTCCCGCCGATTCGTGGGAGAGGGGCGCACCCATGCGCACCTCCTGCTCCGTCTTCTCGTTCCGTCGTCGCTCGCGGTGTTGAGGCGAGCGGACGATGAGGTGTCGCTCCAGGTTTCTTCGCGGGGGACGCGGTCGTGCGCGTGCGGGAGGAGGTCGACCCGGCGCGATGCGATGTCGCTCGGGTCTCGCTCGGGTCCCCCTCGGGTCTCGCTCGGGTCCCCCTCCCGGGGGCGCCGTCGGGTCGTCATGGCTCCCGGAACGGATAATGATTTTCATCATTGACAGGGGAGCTCCTCCTCAAGGACTCCAGGATGCAGCACGTTTCCTGGCGTCGGAGGGCCTCCGTTCCGGGGCTTTGTGTCCAAATAAACATAATTAAATTCAGTGTTTGTGTGGCGCTGCGGGGCTCCGCCTCGCCCGGTCCCGAGCTTCGGCCGCGTGGCCGCGAGAAAGTTCGATCTGGTGGTGCAAATGAAAATCGCTTTCATTATCGTGGGGCACAACCCGACGGGTGCTGCCGGGTCCCCCCATGGAGTCTTTCCCTTTCCTTCCTTCGAATCGCCGGGCGTCCGTCGCGACGGCCGCGGCGCTGCTCCTCCTGTCGGTGCCCCGTGAGGCCCGCTCCGAGGTGCCGAGCGATCGATCCCCCATGGAGGAGACCGACGTCGCAGAGCGCGAAGCGGAGCGGGGCGCCGCTGAGCGAGGCGCCGCAAAGCGCGGCGCAGAGCGCGAAGCGGACCACGGCGCTGCGGAGCGAGGCGCCGGACGGCGAGACACCGCGCCCGACGCGGCGGAACACGACGCCGACGGGCGCGCCGTGGAGCGAGACGCCAACGAGACCAGCGACGCCCCGAACGGCGACCCTGACGGAGCCACCGACGACGGCTCCTCTTCGGTCCCTCCGGGCGGCGTCGTCCCGCCGAAGCTCGTCGACGTGGGGGATCTCACCCTCTCGGAGGAGGCGCGGGCGGAGGCCCGCCGCACCCCGATCGAGCTCGAGCTGATCGTCGGCGCCGACGGGGCCGTGCGCGACGCGGTGATCCGATCCGGGCCCCCAGGGGGCGCGGCGGAGGTCGTGCGCGACGCGGCCCTCGGCTTTCGTTTCGAGCCCGCTCGGCGGGATGGGAGGGCGGTCGCCGCTCGCGTGCTGTATCGCTACGAGCCCCCCGCGGCTCCCGCGGGTCCTTCGTCTTCTGCGGCTCCCGCGGGCGTCGCTCCGACCGGCCCCGCGCCGGTCTCATCGCCCGCCGAGCCCCCGCCGACCTCTGCGCCGCCGCTCGTCGACGGAGCACCCCTCCCCGACGCCGACGCCGCCCCTGCTCCACCGGAGGAGGTGATCGTCCGGGGACGTCGCCCTGCGGACGCCCTGCGTCGCTCCGCGAACGCGGTGGTGGTCCTGGAGGTCGAGGACGCCCGGCGGCACGCGGCGGACCTCGGGGAGGTCCTGCAGCGGACGAGCAGCGTGAACGTCCGCCGGCAGGGAGGGCTCGGCTCGGCCGCGCGCGTGTCCATGGCCGGCCTCGGCGGGGACCAGCTGCGCTTCTTCCTCGACGGGATCCCCCTCGAGTACGCGGGCTTCCCCTTCGGCGTGGCCAACGTCCCGGTGAACGTCGTCCAGCGCGTCGAGGTGTACCAGGGGGTGGTGCCGGCGCGCTTCGGCGCCGACGCCTTGGGGGGCGCGGTGCACCTGGTCACCGACGAAGGGGTGCGCCGGGATCGCGCGTCGGCCTCCTACCAGCTGGGCTCCTTCGAGACGCACCGCGTGACCGCCAGCGCGCAGAAGTACGACGCCGCCTCGGGCGCCTTCGGGCGCGTGCTCGGGTTCTTCGACACGGCCGAGAACGACTACCCCGTGGACGTCGAGCAGGTCGACGCCTCGGGCCGGCTCGTCCCCACCACCGCGCGGCGCTTCCACGACGGGTACACGGCTGGCGGAGGGCAGCTGTCCGTGGGGCTCGTCGACCAGAGCTTCGCGGATCGGATCGTCGCCACCGCCTTCGTCACCGCCTTCGAGCGGGACATCCAGCACGACCCGGCGATGCAGGTGCCCTACGGGGAGGTCACCTTCGGCAAGCGCAGCGCGGGCGGTCACCTGCGCTACGCCCACGCGCTCTCGACGCACCTCGAGATCGACGCGACCGCCGGCTACGGCCACGTGGCCACGAGCTTCGTCGACGTGGGCAGCTGCCGCTACGACTGGCGCGGAGGGTGCCTCGTCGACCTCGCCCCGATCCGCGGCGAGATCAACCAGATCCCGGTGGATCGGCGGGTCAGTGATCACACCGGGTACGCGCGCGCGGAGCTGCGCTGGTTCGCGAGCCCCGACGATGAGATCCGGCTGGCGCTGGCGCCGACGGTCTTCCGGCGCTGGGGGGACGATCGGGAGATCTCCGGCGAACGCTACGACGCGCTGAACGCGACCCAGGAGCTCGACAGCGCCGTGCTCGGCCTCGAGTGGGAGCGGCGCTTCCTCGACGGCCGCATCGCCAACATCGCCTTCGGCAAGGCCTACGGCCAGCTGATGCGCAGCGAGCAGCTGCTCGCCACGGGGATCTTGGATCGCCCCGAGCGCGTCACCTTCGAGGGCGGCGGGGGCAACGCGCTGCGGGTGCTGCTGACCGACGAGACCTACCTCAAGGCGTCCTACGAGTACGCGACGCGGCTCCCGAACCCCGAAGAGGTGTTCGGCAACGGGGGCCTGGTGGTGCGCAACCTCGGCCTTTTGCCGGAGCGGAGCCACAACCTCAACCTCGGCGCCTTCGCCGACGCCCACCCGACGCGGATCGGTGAGCTTCGCGGCTCCGTGAACTTGTTCGGGCGACTCTCCGACGACCTGATCCGCCTGGTCAACGGGGGCAACTACCTCGTCTACGAGAACGTGCTCACGGCGCGCACGTGGGGTGTCCTCGGCTCCTTCGGCTGGGAGGCGCCCCGGCGCGTGGCCGGGCTCGCCGGGAACGTGAGCTGGCAGGACGTCCGCAACCTCTCCCGCTCGGGGCCGGCGGCGCCCTTCGAGGGGGATCGCATCCCGAACCTCCCCTATCTGCAGGGCAGCGCCGAGGGCCGCTTGCGCGCCTTCGACGTCCTCGCCGCGCGGGACTCCCTGGAGCTGCTCTGGACGACCTCCTTCGTGCGCCGCTTCTTCCTCGCCTGGGAGAGCGCCGGCGATCCGAACCTCAAGCTCACGGTTCCCGATCAACTCACCCACGGGTTGGCCCTCACCTACCTGCGGCAGCACGGCCCCGAGCCCCGGTCGTCCACCCTCGCGACGACCCTCGAGGTCCAGAACCTCACCAACGCAAAGGTCTTCGACTTCTACGGCGTCCAGCGCCCGGGGAGGTCGGTGTTCGTCAAGATCGCGCTCGACGTGAACTGAGCGCCCGCAAAGGAAAACGCACATGAAATCGACTTGGAAGTACGCACTCGTCGCGCTGTTGGGCGGGCCCCTCGTGGGTCTGGTGGCCTGCAGCGACGACTCGAGCTCGAGCAACCCTGGTGGATCCACGGGAGGCGATCGGTCGACGGGGGGTGGGTCTTCGGGCGGGGGCGGAGCAGGCGGCGAGGGCGGCGAGGGCAGCGGCGGGGAAGACGCCGTCTACGCCGTCGTCACCCAGGTCTTCGGCGAGAGCGACAACACGAGCTACATCGTCACCACGCAGGATCTGTCGGGGAGCGAGCTGTCCCTGGCGAGCGGCATCGAGATCAATGGTCGCGCCATCGCCGCCGGCCCCACGAACGGCGGCCGGCTCTTCGTCGGCACGGACCTGGGCGCCACGGTGACCCGCTACGATCTGACCGCCGACGGGGACCTCGAGCGGGCGGGGCAGGTCAGCTTCGCGGGCGCCGGTCTCACCTCCCTGGGGGAGTACGCCGGGCAGTTCCAGTTCGTGGCCGAGGACAAGGCGTACTTCTTCGACGGCAGCACGGCCCAGGTGATCGTCTGGAACCCGGAGGAGATGACGTACACCAAGTCCCTCGATCTGTCGTCGCTCGTGTTCGACGGTGAGCTCCTGACCTTCGGCGGCGTGCCGCTGCGCGTTGGCGGTGAGCTGCTCGCCTTCGCGGGGTGGCGCACCAACGACAACGCCCAGGTCCCCGATCGAGCCGCCGTCATCCTGGTCGACACGGAGACGGACGCGGTCACGATCGCCACGGACGAGCGCTGCGGCTACGTGCGCGACGGCGTGCTCGCGGAGGATGGCTTCGTCTACCTCGCGACAGAGGCCTTCGGCGCGGCCGTGCACCACATGAACGAAGAGAACGCCTCGCCGCCGTGCCTGCTGCGCTTCGATCCGGAGGCGGGTGAGTTCGACGAGTCCTTCCACGTCGACCTCACGACCCTCTTCGACGACGCGGTCGCGGGCACGCTGCTCATCGGGCCTGGCAATCAGCCGTACCTCCTCGCCCTCGACGCGGCGGAGTACGAGGGGCCGCCGGTGCCCCGCGTCCTCGCCAGCAGCCCCGTGTGGCGGCTCGCGAAGCTGACCACCGGTGACGCGCCGAGCGTGGAGCTCCTCGACGGCGACCCGTTGCCCGGGAGCATCCTGCCCGCCGCCTTCGGCGACGACGTCTACCTGCCCGTGTTCGCGGGGCGGGAGTCGACGGAGATCGTGGAACTCGAGGCCGCGGGCCTCGGTGCGGTCGCCGCCTCCACCCCGGGCCTCGCGTTCTCGTTCGTGAAGCTGCGCTGACCTGAGCCATGAAGCCCATCCCCGTCCCCCGCTCGGTCGAGCCCCGCCCCGCGCAGCAGCCGAAATGGTGGCTGCGCTCTCTGCGGCTGATCCGCCGCGTGCACCTGTACCTGGGCCTGTTGCTCATGCCGTGGGTGCTGCTGTTCGCGATCACGGCCCTGTCCTTCAACCACCCCGGCATGTGGCGCGATTTGCAGGGCAGCACCCTGTCTCCCGAGCGCGTCCGCGAGCTCGTCGGGTTCCAACCCTGGGACGCCGACGTCCTCGCCGAGCGGGTGGCGACGGCGATGGGCGCGACGCCGAGCGACGCCGTGCCATCGAGCGACGCCGTGCCATCGAGCGACGCTGCGACGCCGAGCGACGCTGCGGGGACGGGCACGGAAGCCGGCGGCGTCGTGGCCTCGCCCGCGGCGTCGTCACCGGCTCCGAACGCCCCGCCCGCGGAGCGCGGCGGCTACGAGGTGGTGCCGGGCTCGGCGTCCTTCCACGGCTGGGCTCTGTTCGCTCGCCCCGCGCCGGAGGGGCAGCGGGTCGTCATCCTGGCCCTCGATCGGGGCGAGGCGTTCCTGTCGACCCGCCCTCCGACGAGCGAGAGCGCGAAGCCGCCCTTCTTCGGGGAGCGGGTGAGCCTCCCGGAGCACAACACGGAGGCCCTGGCGAAGGTGCTCGAGCCGATCCACGCGGACGATCTGGGCGCGGACGCGGCGCCGCTGCGCCCGCACCCCAGGATCCGCCCGGAGCTGCGCTTCCAGGTGCGCGACGATCGGGGAGACTCCTGGAACGTCGTCTACGACCTCGGAACGGGCCTGCTCGATGGGCGCCCCACCCAGGAGGTCTCCAGCACGCCCACGATCGAGCTGCTCGAGTCGTTGCACAAACAGCACCACTATCCCCCGAGCTTCGCGGCGAGCAGCGTCTGGGCGCTGTTCGCCGATCTCACGGCGATCACCTTGCTGTTCTGGTGCCTGAGCGGCCTGCTCATGTGGTGGCAGATGAAGAAGCTGCGCTGGGTCGGGGCGAGCCTGTTGGTGCTCGCCGTCGTGGTCGCCACCCTGGTCATGACCAGCACCGCCGCCGAGATCACCTTCCCGCCGGAGCGCGCCGAGGGATCGACGGCCCCGGGCGGCGCGCCCCCGGGAGCCTTCGCTCAGGGGCTCGTCGAAGCCTCCCGGGGCGTCTGAGACCGTCTTCGCCGAGCTGGGCCGGCGGGCCCTTCCTCAGCGCTCCACGAAGGCGCGCTCGATGGCGAAGTCCGCTGGCGCGTGCCCGGCGCCCTCCACGAAGCCGCGGGCCTCGAGCAGGCTCGTGAGATCCGTGAGCATGTTCGGGCTCCCGCACACCATGAGGCGATCGTGAGCGGGGTCGAGGTCGGGCAGGGCCAGGTCCGCGGCGAGGCGGCCGCTCTCGAGCAGGGTCGTGATGCGGCCCTGGTGCTCGAAGGGCTCCCGGGTCACGGTGGGGTAGTAGCGCAGCTGGCTCTGCACCTGCTCTCCGAGGTACTCGTGCTGCGGGAGTTCGTTCTGGAGGTAGTCCCGGTAACCGAGCTCGCTGACGAAGCGCACCCCGTGCACGAGCACGATCGTCTCGAAGCGCTCGTAGGCCTCCGGGTCGCGGACGATGCTCAAGAAGGGCGCGAGGCCCGTCCCGGTCGCCAACAGGTAGAGGCGCTTGCCGGGGCGGAGGTGGCTCAGCAGCAGCGAGCCCGCGGGACGGCGACTCACGAGGACCTCATCGCCCTCCTTCAGGTGCTGGAGGCGCGAGGTGAGGGGGCCGTCGGGCACCTTGATGCTGTAGAACTCGAGGTGCTCCTCGTAGTGGGCGCTGGCGAGGCTGTAGGCGCGGAGCAGGGGGCGCCCCTCGCTCTCCAGCCCCAACATGAGGAAGTGACCGCTCCGGAAACGGAGCCCGCGATCGCGGGTGGTCGTGAAGCTGAAAAGCGTGTCATTCCAATGGTGTACGCTGAGGACGCGCTCCGTGCCGAGGTGGGCCATGGGAGAGGTGTAGCGCGTCCATTTGTATCGGCAAAACCGAATATTTCTATTATTGTTATCGGTAGAACCGATATGCGCTTCACCTTGCGACAGATCGAGGTGTTCCTCGCCGTGGCGCGTCACGAGAGCGTGAGCCGCGCGGCGGAGGAGCTCGGCATGTCTCAGTCCGCGGCGAGCGGCGCGCTCGGGGAGTTGGAGCGCCAGTTCGACGTGCAGCTGTTCGATCGGATCGGCAAGCGGCTGCGCCTCGCCTCCCTGGGGCGCGATCTCCGGGCGCGCGCGGAGAGCCTGTACGACCAGGCGAAGGCCATGGAGCGGGCGCTGGCGGAGCCGAAAACCCTCGGCGCCCTCACGGTGGGGGCGACCCTGACCATCGGCAACTACCTGGCGCCCCGGCTCCTGGCGCGGTTCGCCGAAGTGCATGAGGGCACCCGGGTGACCCTGACCCTCGGCAACACCCGGGACATCGCCCACCGGGTGGAGAACTTCGAGATCGACGTGGGCCTGGTGGAGGGGGAGCTGACCAGTGACTCGTTGGTGGCGACCCCCTGGTACCGGGACGAGCTGGTCGTGTTCTGTGCCCCCGACCACCCCTGGGCGCGCCTCACCGGGGGGCTGCGCGGGGCAGGCAGGGAGCGCGGCGCGCGGAGGAGCGCGGCGCGCGGACGTCGTGGGCGCCCTTTGGAGGATGTGGATCTGGTCCGCGGCGCCTGGATCGTGCGGGAGGCGGGCTCGGGCACGCGTCAGACCTTCGAGCGGGCCATGAGCGGGCTGCTGCCCTACCTCGATCTGGCCCTGGAGCTCGAGCACAACGAGGCCATCAAAGGGGCGGTGGCCGCGGGGCTCGGCGTGGGGTGCCTGTCGAAGATCACCCTCGAGCAGGAGTTCGCGCAGGGGACGCTGGTGCCGTGTCCGGTGGCCTGCCGCAGCTTCGAGCGGGAGTTCTACTGCGTCGTCCACGAGCGGAAGTACATGACGACGGCGCTCCAGGACTGGCTCGAGCTGTGCCGGCACTACCGGGACGATCGTCGCGGGGGAGGTGGAGACGTTGGCGCTCCTCCGCTCGTCCGTTCCCCCAATCGTTGACGCTCGATGGAGGGGCTGCGGGTCGACGTTGCGGGCCGAGGTCTCGAGCAGGTCTCGAGCTCACCCGCGGGCCCTCATCGGTGGACGCCAGCGACCCGTCAGGGAGCGCTCGGCGCGGAGCCGGACCGGCTCGCCCGCTCCATGATCTCCCGTCGCCGAGCCTCCACGTGCCGCGCCGCCCGCTCGTCCTCGGCGTCGACGCGCGTCTCCGCGCGCCGCAAGGCCGCGAGAGCGCGGCCATGAGCTCCCTGGCGACTCGCCGCGTCCGCCACGCGCAGCCACGCCGCCGCGGTCTCGAGGGCGCCGGCTGCGCCGGCGTAGTGGGCCAGGGCGGGCCCCCACAGCTGGCGGCGCGCGTGGAGATCGCCGATCCACAGCCGCGCGTCGCCGCAGGCGGCCTGCGTGCGACAGGCCGCCGCCAGGTACGCCTGGCTCGGGGCGTCGAGGGGGAGATCGTCCGTTGCCGCGCTGAGCTCCACGGCGCGGCGCAGACAGGTGGAGTCCCGCCGGGGGCAGCGCTCGAGCAGGAACGCGATGGCCGCCTGCTGCTCTCCCCGCGCCGCCAGGAGCGAACCTTCGAGCTCGACGGCGTGGACGTTCCCGGGATCCGTGGCGCGGAGCCGCGCGAGGTGCTCCGCCGCCGCCTCCGTCGCCCCCTCCCGCAGCAGATCGCGGATCAGGGTCACCCGCGCGCTCCCGAGGGTCGGATCCCGAGTGAGGGCGTCCTCGAGGAAACGGCGCCGCCAGGGGCCTCTCTCCGGATCCTTGGGCGACAGGGTGACCGCGAGCCGGGACAGCAACACCGCGCCTCCCTGGTGCTCGGGCACGGCCCGCTCCACGTCATCGAGATCCTTCGCCCACGCCAGGGCCAGCCGGGCCACGGAGGGAGCGAGGCCCGGCTCGTGCTCCGTGGCGAGGCGCAGGTGCAGGAGCGCCTGGGAGCGGGCGCCGCGTCGGGCGAGGGTCTCCGCGAGCAACAGGTGCATGCGTCCGCTCCTCGGGTCGCGCTCGAGGACACGACCGATCCACGGGAGCGGCGTCGCGCCGGGCGTGTGCCGCGCCGCCAGAGCGCCGAGGCGAGGGAAGAAGGCCTCTCCGGGGTGACGTGCCATCGCGCCGCGGAGCTGGGCGTAGAATGCGTCGCGGGCGCGGGGATCCGTGAGCTCGGCGGCGTCGTAGGCACGCGCCAGCTCCCGCCGATCGGCGTGGGCGCTGCGGAGGCCCCCGAAGATCACGAGGACACAGCTCAGCGCGCCGGCCCCCACGAGCAGCCACGCCGTCCTGGGGGCGGAGGCGCGCGCGGGAGGGTCGACGCTCCCATCCCGGGCGCCCCAGAGACCGCCGAGGGCCGCGGCGACGGCGATGAAGACGCCGGGCAACGCGAAGGCGAGATCGACGAGGTTCTGCAGGCACACCACGGCGACGCCGATCGCGAGGGTGGCGGCGAGGCGGCTGCGGTGGGCTCCGAGCCGGCGCGGGCGAAACGTCCAGAGCAGGGCGAGCAGAGTCCCGAGCCCCACGGGGACGCCCCACTCGGCGACCCACGCGAGGGCGAAGTTCTCCGGGTGCGCCCACAGGGAGCCGCCTTCGGGGCGGTACCTGGGGGAGGCCGCTTCGAAGGCGCCGGCGCCGACGCCGAACCAGAGGTGATCGGCGACGAGCGGAGTGACCCACTCGATGACGGCGAGCTTCTCCAGCCCCTCCTGGCGGAGGTCGTCCCAGGTCGTCCGCTGGGCGCCCACGAGCGCGAGGAGCACGCCCCCCGCGAGCGCGCAGGCGACGGGCCAGCTCCAGATCCGGCGGCGACGCTCCCGAGGATCCCCCACCCGCGGAACGAGCAGGGCCACGAGGGTCCAACCGCCGAAGAGCGCGAGCAGGCCCCCGCGCGACGCGGCGAGCACCGTCTGTCCCATCAGGAGCGCCGTGCCGAGGGCCACCGCCCAGCGCGCGACGGAGGAGCGACCTCGGCGCGAGCCCGTCCACGTCGACGATCCCGTCCAGCTCGACACGTCGAAGCTGTCCGTCTCTGGACCGGACGCTCCTGAACCGGGCGCGTCCTCCACGCTGGACCAGGCGCTGCCAGGCCCGGTCACAGCAGCCCCGGTCATTGCAGCCCCGGACGCGCGGGACCACGACGTGCGGGACGACAGCAGCAGACCCAGGCCCGCGAAGGTCCCGAGGTTGAGGTAGCCCGCGAGGTTGTTGGGGTTGAGGAGCGGCGAGGTCACCCAGCGCGTCGGCGTGAAGGTCGGCTCGTAGATCCCGAACACCCGGGAGGCGTCGAGCAACCCGTGGGCGAGCGTGACGAGCGCCAGCACCACGGCGCTCGAGAAGACGAGGGTCGCCACCGCGGGCGCGCCGTGCTCCCGCCCTACGCTCGCTGCCAGCCCGAAGGTCGCCGCGTAGGTGATCCACTCGAGGGCTTCGGCGAGGGAGGCGCCGCGGTCGATGGACAGGCTGCCCCAGGTCACCTCCTCGCCGAAGGGCAGCAGCGCGCGGGCCCACACGTCGGCGCTCGCGGGAGCCAGCGCGCGGAGCAGCTCGATGGGCAGCGGGGCGCTCTGCACCAGGCAGTACGCAGCGACCCCGAAGGCCAGAGAGACCGCGGGCATCGACCTCCAACGGTCGGCGGCCCGGGCCCAGGCGACGCCCGCGCAGGCGAACACCGCCACCACGAGTAAAGTGAGGCGGTGCACCGTGCCGATCGCCAGCACGGAGCCGAGCAGCAGCGCGCCGAGGTGCGCCGTCAGCAGGGGCCCGGTGGCGGTGCGTCGCGCGCGCGGGCGACTGCGTCGAGCTCTGCGTCGCCGAGGGCGTGCGGGCGAGCGCTCCGCGAGCGCTCGGGTCGAGTCCATCTCCATCCCAGAACGGCGAGGGTCAGGCGGCGGACTCGTCGGCGCCGTAGCCCTCCTTCTTGTAGGCGTAGTACTGGTAGTAGCCGTACTCGCTGCGCCCGAAATCGACGTCGTTCAGGACCGCCCCGGCGATGCGCGCGTTGACGTCCCGCAGGGAGCGCACGGCCTGCTTGGCGAGATCCTTGCGGGTCTGGAAGGCGCGCACCACGACCACCGTGGCGTCCACGAGGCTCGACAGGATGGCGGCGTCCGTGACGGGCACCAGAGGCGGGCTGTCGATGACGATCTGATCGAAGCGCTCCGAGAGCGTGTCGAGGAGCCTCTGGAAGCTCGCGCTGTGCAGGAGCTCGGCGGGGTTGGGGGCGATGGGGCCCGTGGGCAGCACGCTGAGGTTCGGGACCTCCGTCGGCGTGATGGCGCCGTCGAGGAGGCTCGGATCGAGCAGCGCCGTGGTCACCCCGCCCCGGGCGCCGCTGGTCCCGAACACCTTGTGGAGCCGCGGGCGCCGCAGATCGGCGTCCAGGAGGAGCACCGATTTGCCCGACTGGGCGAGGGCCGTGGCGAGGCAGCACGCGACCGTCGTCTTGCCCTCCGAAGGGCCCGCGCTGGTGACGAGGAGGCGCCGGAACGGCTCGTCCGGCGACATGAAGACGATGTTCGTGCGCAGGGCGCGCACCGCCTCCGCCACGCCGCTGGTGGGGTGGGCGTGGACGTAGAGCTCCTGGGGCCCTTCCGTCGCTTTGCCGCGGTGACGGCGGCGGCGTGAGGGGAGAGGAGCGGCGTCGGCGCTCTTCGGAGCGGCCTCGATCTGAGGCAAGAGGCCGAGGCAGGTCAGCTGCAGGTGCTGCTCGATGTCCGTGGGCACCTTCACCCGGCGATCGAGGAGCTCTCGCGCCATGACCACGCCCAGCCCGAGACCGAGCCCGCCGAACATGCCCAGCGCCAGGCTCAGGCCCACGCGGGGTCGGATCGGCAAGCGAGGCAGGAGCGGAGCGTCGACGACGCTCACGTTGTTGAAGCGCATCTGGCTCGTGACGTCGCTCTGCTTGGCTCGCTCCAGGACGAGCGAATACATCCGCTCGGTGTTCTCCTTGTTGCGGGCGAGCCGGTTGAACTCGATCTCCAGCAGGTTCAAATCCAAGGCGCGCTGCTTCGCCGCCTCGTAGAGCTTGGCGAGCCCGGCGGCTTCCTTCTCGACCGCGAGGAGATCGCGGCGGTAGGCCTCCTGGATGTTCTTGACCTCGTCGAGGAGGGCCTTGCGGGCCGTCGCCATGGTGGCGTTGGTGCTCAGCACGTCCGGGTGATTCTCGCCCTTGCCGGCCTTCTCGAGGCTGTCCCGCGTCGTGCGCGCGAGGAGGTAGTTGCTGCGGAGCTCTCGCAAGACGGCGCTGTTGAGGAGCTCGGCCGCGGGCAGCGAGTCGGGATCGTTGGGATCGACCCGGTCGAGCTGGGACACCCGCGCCGCCAGCTGCTCCCGACGCGCTCGCGCCGCGGTGAGCTCCCGGTGCAGCTGCTGCATCTCGTCCCGCAGCATGTTCGACTGGTCGTCGAGGGACACCGACAGCAGCTGGTTCTTCTTTTTGTATTCGTGGAGGTCGAGCTCGCTGGCCTCGAGCTCCTCCTTGAGCTTGACGAGCTGCGCGTTCAGCCAGTCCCCGGCGGTCCCCATGTTCGTCAGGGACTGCTCGAGGTTCTGCTGGATGTAGGTGTCCGCCAACGTCGCCAGGACGCGCCGCGCCCGCTCCGGATCCGCGTCGTCGAACTTGAGCTCCACGAGCCGGCTGTTCTTGACCGGCTCCACGCCGAGGCGCTTCTGCAGCATGCCCGCGGTCTCCTCGATGGTGTACTCCCGCTCGAGCTCCACCTCCGCGTCCGCGGGCCGCATGAGCACGAAGCTGGCGTCCCGATGCAGGCTCAGGATCCGTACGGTCTCCTCGGCCACCTTGCGGCTCTGGATGATCTTGTACTGGGTCTCGTAATACTCTTTGTTCGTCCAGTAGTAGTCCGACGACTCACCGGGCGCCTGGACCTCTTTGCCCAGGGGACGGATCGCCGCGGGCTCGATCTTCAAGGTCATCGCCGCCTGGTAGATCTTCGTCTGCCCCCGGACGACGAACCCGACGAGCACGGTCACCCCGGCCATGATCATCAGCACGAGGCGCCAGTGCTTGCGCAGCACCGCCCACAGCGAGGCGAGCTGAAGCTCCGAGGTCTCCCCCAGGGTCTCGGCGTGTGGCGACTCCGTCACGTCGCCCCTGTCTTCCCCCGACGACCCCCGTGGATGCAAGCGGGGCCGCGAAGATCCGGTGAGAGTGGCCGAATGGGCGCCTCTCGTAAGGCCCTGGCCGCGGCCTGAGGAGCGGGCTGGTCGGCTCCTGTCGCACATTGTGGGCCCGGGCGGGGTCCGCGGGCCTCTCGTCTCGGGGCCGTGCTTCGCGCCCATGTTTCGAGTCCGTGTCCGCGCGCGTCGTGTTGCGTCCACGTTGCCTCGCGAGCCCTCTCCTCACGGGTCGTGCTGCTCCTGCGACGCCCCGGCCGGGCTGCCCTCGGGGCCGGCCCAGAAAAGTCCTGCAGCAATGGTTTGGATACATACCGGTCACACAAGGTGGGCATGGTGGGGGCCATGTGGAGCTGCGGAGTGAGCGACCCGCCCTTCGGGGCGTCGCGTGTCGCGGCTCGAGCCAACACGGCGAGGAGCACCGGGATGAAATTGTGGAAGTCATTGTTGTCGTTGTCCCTTCTGGCCCTGGGCGCGGGCTGTAAGGGCAAAGGAGCCGACGAGACGCCTGCGGTCGGCAGCGTCGCGGCGGCCACCGCGGAGGCGGCGCCGAGCAAGGGCAAGGAGACGGGGCCCATCAAGGTGGGCATCCTGCACTCGCTCTCGGGCACGATGGCGATCAGCGAGACGTCCTTGAAGGACGTGGCGCTCATGACCATCGACGCGATCAACGCGAAGGGTGGGCTGCTCGGGCGCAAGCTCGAGCCGATCGTCGTCGATCCCGCCTCGGATTGGCCTCTCTTCGCCGAGAAGGCCAGGGAGCTCATCCAGAAGGAGGGCGTCGCGGTCGTGTTCGGCTGCTGGACGTCCGTCTCCCGCAAGAGCGTCCTGCCCGTCTTCGAGGAGCTCAACGGCCTCCTGTTCTATCCGGTCCAGTACGAGGGCGAGGAGTCCTCCTACAACGTCTTCTACACGGGCGCGGCTCCGAACCAGCAGGCCATCCCCGCGGTGGAGTACCTGATGAGCGAGGCCGGCGGCGGTGCCAAGCGCTGGGTGCTGCTCGGCACCGACTACGTCTATCCGCGCACGACCAACAAGATCCTGCGGTACTTCCTGCAGGAGCACGGCGTCGCCGAGAAGGACATCCTCGAGACCTACACGCCCTTCGGTCACAGCGACTATCAGACGATCGTCGCGGACATCAAGAAGTTCGCCGCGGGCACGCCGACGGCTGTCGTCTCGACGATCAACGGCGACTCGAACGTGCCCTTCTACAAGGAGCTCGCCAACCAGGGCTTGAAGGCTTCGGACATCCCGGTGGTGGCGTTCTCCGTGGGCGAGGAGGAGCTGCGCGGCATCGACACGAAGCCCCTCAAGGGTCACCTGGCGGCGTGGAACTACTTCATGTCCATCGACACGCCGGAGAACAAGGAGTTCATCGATCTCTGGAAGGCCTACGTGAAGGAGAAGAACCTCCCGGACGGTGACAAGCGCGTCACGAACGATCCGATGGAGGCCACCTACCTCGGCATCAAGATGTGGGCGGGCGCGGTGCTGCAAGCGGGCACCACCGACGTCGACGCGGTCCGCCAGGCGATGGGCTCGCAGGTCGTCAAGTCGCCCTCCGGCTTCGACATCACGATGGATGGCAAGAACCACCACCTCCACAAGCCCGTCTACATCGGCGAGATCGAGGAGAGCGGTCAGTTCAAGATCGTGTGGAAGACCGAGGGGCCCGTGCGCGCCGAGCCCTGGAGCAAGTACGTGCCCGACAGCAAGGAGAAGGTCGCCGACTGGAGCTTCCCCTGGGTCTGCGGCAACTGCACCAAGGCGAAGTACGAGGCGTTCTGAGCGGATCCGCGCCCGTGGGAACGTGGGACGCGCCCGACGCGGAGCGTGAGGTGGGGGCCGTCTGGCCGTCGCGGTGGGGGGCCGCGACGGACCCGGCGGCGCTCGAGAAGGAGAAGAAGAGAAGATGCGAAACGCGGTCTTGACCCTGCTGTTCGCCCTCGTGGTGGCGCTCTGCCCCCGGGCGGTGCGCGCCGGGGAGCTCGAGCAGGCACTGGACGACCTCGGGAGCGACGACTTCGGACGGGTGGCGGCGGCGGTGGTGTCCATCGCCGGCTCGGGCCACCCGCGGGCGCTGCCGGTGCTGCAGGCGCTGGAGGATCAGAAGCTCTCCTTCGACGCGTCGGGGGCGCTGTTGATCGACACCGGTGAGGGCTTCGTGATGGCCATCAGCGGTGAGCCCCGCGCCCCGAACGGCGCGCTCCGGGCGATCGCCGCCAACAACCGCGTGCGGCGCGCCCTCGGCCCCGCCGTGTCCCGGCTCCGCCTCTCCGCGCCGGACCGCGCGGCGCGGCGCGAGGCGGCCCTCGAGCTCTTCAAGCGCCCGGACGCCGCCACCCTGGACGTGATGCGCCGCGCCCTGGAGCGCGAGAGCGACTCGGAGGTGAGGGATCTCTTGAGCCTCGGCATCGCGCGGCTCGAGCTCCACTCGGAGGACGCCGAACGACGCCTGGCGGCGGTGACCACGATGCGCCGCCTCGTCGACGTGAGCCTGCGCGAGGACCTCGAGAGGCTCGTCGCCGCCCGTCCCGACGGCAGCCTGGTGGAGACCGACCGGCGCATCCGCAAGAAGGCGCACGCGGCGCTGCGCGCCATCGAGACGAAGACCACCCTCATCAACCTGGTGGCGAACACCTTCTACGGCCTGAGCCTGGGCAGCGTCCTGCTGCTCGCCTCCCTGGGCCTCGGCATCACCTTCGGGCTGATGCGCGTCATCAACATGGCCCACGGGGAGATGTTGATGATCGGCGCCTACACGACCTTCGTCGTCCAGAACCTCTTCCTCGGCTTCGCGCCGGGCGCGCTGGACTGGTACCTGCTGGCGGCGCTCCCTGCGGCCTTCCTCGTCTGCGGCGGGGTGGGCATCGCCCTGGAGCGGCTCGTCGTCCGGCACCTGTACGGGCGCCCGCTGGAGACCCTGCTCGCCACATGGGGCATCAGCCTGATGCTCATCCAGACCGTGCGCCTGCTGTTCGGAGCGCAGAACGTGACCGTCGCGAACCCAAGCTGGTTGTCGGGCGGCTTCGAGCTGATGCCGAACCTGGTGATGCCCTACAGCCGCCTCGCGATCGTCGCCTTCACCGTCGGCGTCGTGGTCCTCGTGGGGCTGCTCCTCTATCGCACGAGCTTCGGGCTGCAGATCCGCGCCGTGACCCAGAACCGAGGCATGGCCGCCAGCATGGGGATCCCTGCCAAGCGCGTCGACGCGTTGACGTTCGGGTTGGGCTCCGGGGTGGCGGGCCTCGGCGGGGTCGCGCTGTCGCAGCTCGGCAACGTGGGTCCGGAGCTCGGCCAGAGCTACATCGTCGACTCCTTCATGGTGGTCGTGCTCGGCGGCGTCGGCGATCTCCTCGGCGCGGTGCTCGGCGCCATGGGCCTCGGGCTGCTGAACAAGTACGTGGAGCCGATGGTCGGCGCCGTGCTCGGCAAGATCATCATCCTCACGTTGATCGTCCTCTTCATTCAGAAGCGACCTCAGGGGCTCTTTGCCCTTCGAGGGCGCGCGGCGGAGGTTTGATGGACACGTCGATTCTCGCTCGCTTCGTCCGGCTGCACGATCGGCGCGGCTGGACCGCCTTCGGGGCCTGCGCCGTGCTGCTCCTCTTGGTGCTGCCGCTGACGCTCCCGGACTACCTCGTGCCCCTGCTGGGGAAGTTCCTCTGCTTCGCCATCGCGGCCATCGCGATCGATCTGATCTGGGGCTTCACCGGCATCCTGTCCCTCGGACACGGCGTCTTCTTCGCCCTCGGCGGCTACGCCATCGGGATGTATCTCATGCTGGAGATCGGGACGGCGGGCGTCTACCGCAGCAACTTGCCCGACTTCATGGTGTTTCTGGATTGGAAGGAGCTGCCCTGGTTCTGGCGCGGCTTCGACAACTTCGGGTTCGCCGTGCTCATGGCGCTGCTGGTGCCCGGCGTGATCGCCTTCGTCTTCGGCTACTTCGCCTTCCGCTCGCGGATCCGCGGCGTGTACTTCTCGATCATCACGCAGGCGCTCACATACGCGGCGATGCTGCTCTTCTTCCGAAACGAGACGGGCTTCGGCGGGAACAACGGGCTCACGGACTTCAAGCACATCTACGGCTACTCGTTGTCCGACCCCGCGACGAAGACGGGGCTGTTCGTGATCTCCGGCGCGGCCCTCCTGCTCGTGTATCTGGGGAGCCGCTACCTGGTTTGCAGCAAGCTGGGGCGGGTGCTCCGCGCGGTGCGCGACGACGAGGCCAAGGTCCGGTTCATGGGCTACGACCCGCTCCGCTACAAGCTCTTCGTCTGGACGTTGTCGGCGGTGCTGTGCGGCCTCGCGGGCGCCCTGTACGTCCCCCAGGTGGGCATCATCAATCCCGGGGAGATGCAGCCCGCGGCGTCCATCGAGATGGCGATTTGGGTGGCCGTGGGCGGCCGAGGCACCCTGTTCGGTGCGGCCGCCGGGGCGCTCGTGGTCAACGGCGCGAAGAGCGTCTTCACCGGGCTGGCGCCGGAGCTGTGGCTCTACGTGCTGGGCGCGACGTTCGTGCTGATCCCGGTGCTGGCGCCGCGGGGTATCGCCGCATACGGCGGTGTGCTGGCGCAGCTGCTGCGTGGACGGCGCGCGGTGGCGGACACGCCGCGGCCGCCGGAGCCTGATCGGGAGGCGGAGGAGAGCGTGGTGACCGAAGGCTCGGCGGAGGTGCGGCCATGACGACACCCAGGAAGACCCAGCGGGGATCGGCGCGGCAGCAGGTCTCCCGCACGGTGGATCCGGCGCGCTACGACGACGTCCGCTCCCGGGGCGTGCTGCTGTGCGTGGACAACGTCTCCGTCAGCTTCGACGGCTTCAAGGCCCTGAACAACCTGTCGCTGCTCCTCGAAGAGGGCGAGCTGCGCTGCTTGATCGGGCCGAACGGCGCCGGCAAGACGACGCTCCAGGACGTCATCACGGGCAAGACCCGTCCGGACAGCGGCAGCGTGTTCCTGGTGGGCGATCCGCGGGAGCTGACGCTGCTCTCGGAGCACGAGATCGCGCGGCTCGGGATCGGGCGGAAGTTCCAGAAGCCCACCGTGTTCGCGGAGCACACGGTGCTCGAGAACCTCGAGCTCGCCTTGGCGGGCGGCAAGGGCGTCTTCGGGAGCTTGTGGCGGGCCCTGCGCGGGGAGCAGCGGGAGCGCATCGACGAGGTGCTCCGGATCATCGGGCTCGTCGAGCACGCCTCGCGCCCGGCGGGAGCGCTCTCCCACGGGCAGAAGCAGTGGCTCGAGATCGGGATGCTCCTGGCCCAGGATCCGCGGGTCCTCCTCATCGACGAGCCGGTCGCGGGCATGACCCACCAAGAGATGGAGCGCACGGCGGAGCTCCTCGACGGGCTCGCCGGGAAACACACGGTCGTCGTGGTCGAGCACGACATGGACTTCGTCCGGAGCATCGCCCGGCGGGTCACGGTGCTCCACGAGGGCAGCGTGCTCGCCGAAGGCTCGATGGACCAGGTGCAGCGGGATCCGCGCGTCGTGGAGGTCTACCTGGGGGAGTCATGCTGAAGGTCGCGAAGCTGGATCAGTACTACGGAGGGAGCCACACGCTGTGGGAGGTGGACCTCGACGTGCGCGCGGGCGAGTGCACCTGCCTGATGGGGCGCAACGGCGTGGGCAAGACGACCTTGCTGCGGGCCATCATGGGGCTCGTGCCGAGCGCGGGCGGGC
>JAAZAA010000161.1 GCA_012514535.1 Myxococcales bacterium
CCGAGGAGCGCGCCCTGCCGAGGAGCGCGCTCTGCCGAGGAGCGCGCCCTGCCGAGCGGTGGCGCGCCCCCTCCCCCTCTGCGCGGGGAGCGACGGGCTCCGCCGCGGAGACAGGAGGGCATCGGTCGTCGCCGCGAGGTCGCGCCTGCCGGGCGCTGCGAGAAAGCAACGAACGACGCTCCAACCAATCCAGTATAGCTCGAACGAGGTCGCTCGGGTGGGGGAATCGCCCCGCGAGCGTCGTTCTGGGGAGGGGCGCACCCACATCCGGTTCCATGCTCCCCTTGTCGCCCAGCGCAGGGCACCACCAGGTTTCCGCCGGCGCTCGTACGGGAGCACGCGTCTCCACACCTGCACTTCGTCCAGGCGGCCGGAATCGTCGCCGCGCGACGCTCTCCGAGGCGTCCGAGGCCGCGCAATGCCCTCCGCAACGCCACCGACCCCTCGCCGTCAGGCTCGCCTCGAGCAGGCCGGCCTGGGAGGAGGTCGGTCCGTGGGGAGTCGCTGGGCGGGAGCGGTCGGCGCTGAACTTCACCGGAGCCTCTATGGGGACAACCCCCCAGAGCGCCCGCCCATTCCAAGGGGCCCCGTGAAGGTCAGAACAGCCGCTTACGCTTCGAGGAGGCCAGGATCCCCAGCATCTCCCGATACTTCGCCACGGTGCGGCGCGCGATCTTGATGCCCTGCTGCTCCACCAGGGCCTCCACGATGGCCTGATCGCTCAGGGGGTGCGCCTTGTCCTCGCCATCGATCATCTGCTTGATGGCTTGCTTGACGCTCTCGCTGGCGATGTCTTCGTTGGCCACCCGGCGGATGCTCGAGTTGAAGAAATACTTCAGCTCGAACAGGCCCTGAGGTGTGTGCATGTACTTGTTGGTCGTCACCCGGGAGATGGTGGACTCGTGCATGCCCACCGCGTCGGCGACGTCCCTGAGGATGAGGGGTCGCAGGTGCCCCACCCCCTTGTCGAAGAAGTCACGCTGCTTGTCGACGATGCACTCGGCGACCCGGATGATCGTCTTGCGGCGCTGCTCGATGGCCCGGATGAGCCACTGAGCGTTCCGGAGCTTCTCTCCGATGAACTCCTTGGCCTGCGGATCGTTCAGCAGGCGCCGCGTGAGGGCCTCGTTGATGAAGAGGCGCTGCACCCCGCGATCGTTGTCCACCACCCGCCACTCTTCGCCGTCCTTGATGACGTACACGTCGGGGGTGATGCCGATGCTGCGGTCGTCCTGGTCCGTGAAGTTCCGCGCGGGGCGACTCTCGAACTCCTGGATCTCCTTGGCCGTCTCGTAGACCTCCTCCACGGAGATCTTCATCGCCCGGGCGATCGCCTGATAGTTGTGCTTCTCGAGGTGGTGGATGTGGTTCTGGATGATCTCGACGATGAGATCCTCGTCGTCGTAGCCAGCCGCCTTCGCCTGAACCAGCAGGCACTCGCGCAGATCGCGAGCCGCCACACCCACCGGATCGAAATTCTGGATCATCTCCAGGACCAGGGGCGCGTCGTCCGCGTGGAGCCCCACCTCCTCCGCCAGGTCCTCGATGGTGAGATCCGGGGTGCGGGTGCCATCGGGCAAGTCGACTCCGTCGAGATCGAGGTAGCCTCGCTCGTCCAGGTTCCCGATCACCAGCTCCGCGAAGCGCCGCTCCACGTCGGTGAAGTCGCTCATCTGCAGCTGCCACAGCAGGTGATCGCGGAGGCTGCGCGGGCGGGTCAGGTTCTGCTCGATCGGGGGGAGGTCCTCGAGGCCCCCACGGGCCCCGGAGGGTTGCTGGAGGGTCCGGTTCTCCAGGAATTTCTCCCAGTCGACCTCACGGGTGGCCTTCTCCGTTTGTTTGGCGTCGTCGCTGCGCCCGAGGTCGGGGTTCTCTTCGGCCGCTCGGCGGCGGTCGGCGGCTTCCTTCCCTCGGGAGTCCGGCTCCTCGTCGGACAGCACGGGGTTGTTGTCGAGCTCCTTGCGGACCTCGTCGATCAGCTCGAGGCGCGACAGCTGCAGCAACTTGATCGCCTGTTGCAGCTGGGGCGTCATGACCAGCTGCTGGGTGAGGCGAAGCTGTTGCTTGATTTCCATGCTCGATGAAGTTCGCGAGTGATTCTCGGGTTACCAGACGTGGGCCCTCTGCGCCATGGGCGCCGCCATGGACCCCTCGTGGGCCGTGCCGCAGGCCGTACGCCCGCGGCTCCCATCCTTCCAACCTACTCTGGCTCCGACGGACGGGGAAACGCCCCCGGTGGGAACCCGAGCGGGGTGACTATAGCACTCCCTCCACGTAAAGGGGCGCCACGCAAAGGGGGCCCCGCACGGGGGGCCGCACGGGGGGGCCCCGCACGGGGGCTCCAATGGACCAGCTCCCGAAAGCTCGGCCGTCGCAGGCCGGTCGCCGAAAAGCACGGCGCCCCGCACACGCGACGCGCGGCTGGATCGTCGCCGAGACGATGACATCGTTGACGTCTCCTCGGAAAGGACGGACCCTGGCCCGGTGGAACGTCGGACGCGGGAGAGGACGACCGCTTCCCGCATCAAGTGCTTGTTTCTCGTGTTGCTCGACGCGGAGGGCGTCGACGCGGCCTTGCATTTCCTGGAGCGCGCCGGCATTCCAGAAGATTTGGTCGCCGACGAGACCCGACCGGTCCCGGCGGAGCTCTGGTACCGCGCGCTCGCCGAGTTCGAGGCGACGCTCGGACCACGAGCCATCGACGACTGCGTCGATGGCTACCTGCACGAGGACAACCTCGCGGTGTGGACGGCGGTGCTGCGCGGCGCCGAGACCCCCGCGGACGCGTTCCGCCAGCTCCACCAGCTCGGCCGGGAGCAGGTCACGAACGCGGAAGGTGTGAGCGATTGGAGAACCGTCTCCGCGACGGGGGACGGCTGGCTCGGCGAAGCGCCCCTCCCCCCCCGCGCCGCGGACGTGGATCGCGTCACCCGGGCACGCCTCGCGGAGCTCCGAGCGCTGACCTCCTTGTTCGGCTATCGCGTCGTCAGCCTCCGCGCCCACCAGGCGCCGGACGAAGGGGTGACGCGCTTCGCGATCCGCTGGGCCCGCCCCTGGTCCTGGGTTCGCCCCGGAGCGGCGTTCGGCGGAGCCGTGGCGGGCGCCTTGCTCGGGGCGAGCGAGAACACCAGCGGGCTCCCCGCGGTGTGGCTCGCGGTGGGGGGGCTCCTGGGTTTGGCGTGCGGCGCGGCGGGGTGGCACGACGCCCAACGGCGCGCACGCGCCTTGAGCCAGTCGTTCCGCATCCACGCCCTGGAGCGGAGCGGCTCACTGAGCAGTCGACGGGACGCCGCGGGCGCGCCCTTCGAGAGCGGCGCCGTGCTCGGTGGTCAGTTCCGTCTGCGCCGACCCATCGGTGTGGGGGCCGCGGGCGCCGTGTGGGAGGCCGAACGGCTCGCCGACGGCGCGTTCGTGGCGCTGAAGCTGCTGCGCACGGCCGTGGCTCACGACTCCCAGGCGGCGGATCGACTGCGCCGCGAGGCGGACGCGCTCGGCCTCGCCTGGCATCCCAACGTCGTCCAGGTCTTCGACCACGGACACCTCCCCCACGGCATCGCGTACATCGCGATGGAGCTGCTCGTCGGGGAGTCGCTCGCGCAGCGCCTCGAGCGAGAGCCGCAGCTCGATCGGGCCGTGCTCCGAGAGGTCGCGCTGCAGGCCTGCGACGCCCTGGACGCGGTGCACGCCGCCGGGGTCGTCCACCGGGACATCAAGCCCAGCAACCTCTTCCTCACGACGGATGCGGAGGGCAACCTGCAGCTGAAGCTCGTGGACTTCGGGGTCGCCCAGGTGGCCTGGGCGGAGACCCGCCTCACCCGGTCGGGCACCCCGCTGGGGACGCCCGGGTACATGGCGCCCGAGCAGGAGGCAGGGCGCGTCGTCGATGGTCGCAGCGATCTCTTCTCTCTCGGAGGAGTCCTCTACGAGGCCCTCGTGGGACGCCCGCCGCCGATCCCGCCGGTGACCACGGATGCGGGGCCGCCCGTGCCGTGGATCGACTACACCAGCGTCCCGGAGGGCTGGCGCGAGATCGTGCAGCGGCTGTTGGCGCCGTGGCCCAACCAGCGCTTCCAGGACGCGCGGGCGCTCCGGGATGCCCTGCGCGCCCTGGCCGACGCCGGTCAGCGGGACACGGCCTGAGCCGTGGGCCTCTCCGGCAGGGTGCACACGAGGTACTCCCAGCTCGTGCCCGGCAGGGGCACGCGCCCCTCGAGGCGGAAGCCGAGGTCGAAGGCCGCCGGAGCGAGCCGCGCGTCCACCCCGTAGCGAAAGCGAGCCCTGGGCCACTCCTCCGCGGGCCACCCCTGTTGCGCCAGGAGCACCAGCGCGTCCACCCCCCGCTCCACCAGGAGCGCTCCCGAGACCCGCTTCGTCGTGTGGCCCCCCGGCAGCGCCGCGACCCTCGGCTCCGTCACCCCTGCGAGATCGAGGACGTCCCCGCCGCTGGCGGCCGCCACCCAGCCGACGTCCACGGCGGCCACGGTCCGCCCCGCCAGCAACGGTCGCGCGGCGGCCACCACCTCGAGACGACGCTCGAGCACCCGCCGAGCGTCTTCGCCGCGCCCCACCAGGAGCAGGAGCCCCGCGGAGAGCGCGAGCGCACCCCGCAGCCCCGCCGCCCAGGGGCCCCACCGGGAACCCCGCCGAGTCCCCCCCTCCCCGAGCGCTGCGCCGGCCACCGCCACCCCCAGCAAGAGGACGGAGGGCAGCACGGGGACCGCCAGCCGGTAGAACGGCATCCAGTCACCGCCCGCCACGATGAGGGCCGCCAGGTGCACCCCCAGGGCCGCCGCGAGCGCGCCCCAGGTGCCCGGCTCGTCCCGCGCGACCCGCCAGGTCCAGCGGGACACGAGGAGCCACCAGGGCCCCGAGAACACGAGGACCCCCAGGCAGTAGATCAGGCCGTGATCCAGATCCGGGGCCTTCGCCACGGCGGAGAGCGGCGTCGGGCGCCCGAACCAGAGCTGCCGAACGCTCGCGACCACCAGCGCCGGACCGATGCAGGCGGCCAGGGCGGGCAGGAGCCGCCCCAGAGCCCCCCTCGCCCCCCCGACGGCGTACCCGGACCTGCCCGACTCCGCCACGGCGTTTCCCTCCCGCACCTCGAAGAACGTGCGCGCGACGATCAGCACCAGCGCCCAGGGGAGGAGCTCCGGTCGCCACGCGGCGGCGAGCCCTGCCGCGAGGGACGCCCCCCGCCTCGGGCGCGCGGCCCAGGTGCAGCACAGGGCCACCCACGGCGTCTCCAGCCCGCTCCCGGCCCAGGCGCCCAGGGGAACGCAGCCGAGAAGCCCGAAGGCGCCGACGGCCAGCGCCCCGAGGGCCAGCGTGCCCCGGCGTCCTCGAGCGACCTGCACGAGATCGGCCCCGAGGAGCCCCGCCGCCCCCAGCCACGCGAGCAACCCGGTCCCCCGAGCCACCGCCAGGGATCCGAACAGGCTGGGCTCCGCGCGGACCAGGCTCGCCCACGCCGCGATCCAGTGGGCGAACCCCAGGGGGGTGACCGCGTCGGTGAGCGCGCCCCCGGGGTTGAACCGTGGCCCCAGCCCCTGGCGGAGGTGCGCCGCGACACGGGCCGGGATCAGGGCGTCGTCGACGGTGAAGCCCCAGAGCCAAAGCGCACAGGGGAGCGCCAGGAGCACGCCCAGCGCGCCACCGAGCGCGGCCGGCGACGGCCGCTTCCAGCCGGGGCGAGAGTTCTGCCCGGGCCCCCCAGGAGCCCGCCCCGCGGGCTCCTCGTGACGAGGTCCCTCCCGTGGGCGTCCTCGGGCCCGATCCTCGCTGCGGGCTTCAGAGTCCATGCCGACGCCGCCGTTCCCTCCGGGGCCGCCCCGCCTACCCTCTTCGCGCGAACCTGTCCACTCCCTGGCTTTCTCGGTTGAAAGTTGGAGCGCATCTCCACGAATTTCTACGATTGTCGCGGATGTCAGCGATACACGTCGTCATGCGCCCGGGGCCCACCCGTCCAGCCCTGCTCGCCCCCCTGGCCGGGCTCCTGGATATCGTGGTGGACGGGGTCAACATCACCGCTCGGGTGGGAGAGACCCAGGCCTTCGCCCTCCTCTCGGAGCTCGCCCACGCCGTGGCCGCCATCGCCGCCGGACGCCGGAGCCGGTCCACCGCGCAGATCTGCGGGGACGACCAGGCCTGGGAGATTGGGCTCGAGGCGGATGGCGCCCACACCCTGCTCACCGTCTTCCGCACGGGAGCCTGTCCCGAGGTGGCGGTGCACGAGCGCCGGGTGGAGACGTCCGCGCTGCGCCAGGGAGTCCTCGAGGCCCTGGAGCAAGCCCTCGCGGCGCCCCTCCCGACGAACGTGGGCTCCTTCCTGGAGTCGGCTCGGGCGCAGCTCCTCGGAGCCCCCAAGAGCCCGAAGCGCCTCGGCCGGCGCCTGATTCAAGATCGCGTGGAGCCCCCGCCCTCCGGCGACGTGCGCTTGACGGCCTCCGCGGCGTTTCGCGTGGGGGAGCCGCACCTGCGCGGGACCACCGCGACGGTGGAGCGGTCGGATCTCCACTCGCTCCTGGTGCGGGGTTCCCTGCGTATCGGCAACGGACGCCGCAGCATCACCCTGGAGCGGGCCCAGCTGTTCCTCCTCACCGAGCGGCTCCTCTGGATCGCGGAGGACGTGCTGGACTCCTGGCAGGCGGCGCGCCCGCTGTTTCGGCGCGTGCACCTCGACAACGCGCGCGTCGCGGTCCGTCGCGGCCCCGGAGAGAGCCCCGTGGCGTTGACCCTCTCCATCGGCGGGGGTGACGGCGCGCCGCGCAGCCTCACCTTGCCGGACCTCGATCCGCCGAGCCTCGTCGAGGCCATCTCCGAGTTCACCGAGGCCTTCGGGGCGTGCATCGAGAAGCACGATCCCGCCCAGTCGAACAACCTGCGCCTGGCGGTGCTCCTCCAGAGCGGGCGCTTGCTCCGGGAGCGCCTCGAGGACGTCCTCGCGGACGACGAGCTCACCAACCAGGAGCCCGACACCTACCGCAGCTTCGGGCTCCCCAGCGCGGCCACCAAGGCCGACGGCCTCTGGAGCACCGGCGGCCACATGCGCTTCACCCCGCGGTGGGTCGCCGCGGTGCCCCACGTCGATCTGCGCTCCACGTTTCTGTGCGGCGATCGTCTCATCGTCGGCTCGAGCCGGGAGGTCGCTTGCCTCGAGCCGCGCACGGGGGCCATCACCTGGCGAGTCTCGAGCGATCGCGCCGCGACCGTGGCGACTCCCCTCGGGGTGGCGCGGCTGCACGCGGACGGGCGGCTCCGCATCCACGACCTCGCCACGGGCGAGATCCGCTCCATCACCCGACTCGAGCCCCGCGCCGGTGGTGGCGCCGCGGGAGCTTTGGTGAACACGCCTGGGTTGCCTCGCCTGCTCATCGTGGCGGAGGGAGAGCGCTGCGTGACGGCGGTCGACCTCGTCTCCGGCGACGTGCGCTGGCGCTACCGCTCACGCCGCCCGTCGACGTTCCGACTGCGCCGCGCGGGCAAGCTCGTGCTGGTCTCCGGTGGGGACTCGGCGCTGCTCGCCCTCGACGTGACCACGGGCGACGTCGTCTGGAAGCTCCGCGACCGCCTCCCCTTCACCGGGGACATCGCGGTCGTCGAAGACAGCGCCTTCGCCGTGTGTGCCAGCCCCGTGGGGAGCGCGCGCCTCCACCACGTCGATCTGTGGACGGGCGCCGTCCGCTGGAGCGCGGAGCTCGACGAACAACCCATCTTCGGGCAGATGCCGCTCGTCTCCGGCGATCACGTCCTGGTGCCCACGCGCGATCGCCGCGGCACGGGCGTCCTGGGGCTACGCCTGCGGGATGGTGGCACCACCTGGGAGCACGCTCCAGGGTTCGTCGCGCCCACCACCTCCTGGCTCGCCTTCGAGGGGCTCGCGGTGGCCAATAGCGCGTCGGGGACCCTACTCTGCCTCGACGCGGACACGGGCGAGCTGCTCTACAGCCACGTCTTCTCTCGGCACGTCGAGGCGGATCAGCCGCGTCGCCTGGAGCCGATCCTGCGGAGGGGCGCCCTGTTCGTGCCCCAGCACGAGGTGAAGGTGTTGCGGCCGCGCACCGGGGAGCTCATCGGGCAGGTGCCCTGCGACCTCATCCCGGACCTCCTCCAGGTCGACGACGAGTGCAACCTGTACGTGGCCGAAGAGAGCGGTCACCTGGCGGCCTTCGCCGCCGGAGCTCAGCTCCGCCTCGTCAACTGAGTCACTGGTCGACGGAGTC
>JAAZAA010000162.1 GCA_012514535.1 Myxococcales bacterium
GGGATCTTGGTGCTCGGGGGGAGCTCGGTCGGGTGCGACGAGGGCGATCCCATCCCGCCGCCGCGGGCGACCTGTGAGCCGGCCACCGTGAGCGGGGGCACCTGGCGCCCCATCCCCGAGCTCGACTTCGGGATCGTGCCGACGGGGCTGACCCACGCCTGGTCCGGGGAGGAGCTGCTCGTGTTCGGGGAAGCCACCGAGGAGGGCGAGGACGGCCGACCCATCGTCGGCGCCGCCTACTCCCCCGCGGAGGAGAGCTGGCGCCCCATCGTCGCCGGGCCCCTCGGCGGCCCCTTCGGCGACGGCTCCAAGGAAGACTCCGCCAGCGACGACTCCAAGGGAAACGGAGCCCTCGAGGGCGCGCGCTTCGCCGGCTCGGTGTGGACGGGCAGTGAGTGGATCGTGTGGGGCGGGCAGAGCTCCGAGGAACCCGAAGAGGGCAAGGCGTACCGCGTCTTCGACGGGGGCGCGCGCTTCGATCCGGAGACGGACGTCTGGACCCCGATGGCGGCGTCTCCCTTTGGGGGCCGCTTCGGCTTCTCGGCGCTGTGGACCGGCACGGAGATGGTGGTGTGGGGCGGCTTCGACGAGGAGGGCGCGCTCACCGACGACGACGTCTTCGGCTTCGCCTATGATCCGGAGACGGACACCTGGCGGGAGCTGAACGCCTCCGGGAACCCCCGCGCCCACGTCGCGCCCGTGTGGACCGGCACCCACATGGTGATCTGGGCGGCCGTCGCCGACGTGACCTACGGCGCCAAGTACGATCCGTCGCGGGACACCTGGTCGGAGGTGAGCAGCGCAGGCGCCCCGGTGCCCTCGGGGGCGGCCCTGTGGACGGGCGAGGAGGTGTTGGCCTGGGCCTTCGCGGCGGAGACCTGGGCGCGCTACCGAGCGGGCGCTTACAATCCCATCACGGATCGCTGGCGCACCCTGTCCACCGAGGGAGCGCCCCCGTCGACGCGCGAGGTGTGGACCGGAGCGCGCGTGCTCACCTGGGGCGACTTCGGGGACTGCGCGCTGGTGGGCAGCTACGATCCCGAAGGGGACACCTGGGAGCGCCTCGGCGGCTCCGGCGCGCCCGCCCCCCGGGGCGAGCCCGCGCTGATCTGGACCGGCGACGCCCTGCTCGTGTTCGGGGGCCGAGGCGGCGCGGACGGCGTCACACCCCTCACCGATGGCGGCCTGTTCTCCTTACCGACACCTTGAAAACCTTCGAGCCGCGGGAGCGTCGATCTGGGAGTTCTGCACATCCAGGAGCGCCGAGCAGGATAAATAGTGCAAAGCGCGGGTAGCTGGCGGGGGCCCTTCCGTGGAGGATGGGAGTGCGGGCTCTCGGGGCCCGGCTTCTTGGATGCCCTTCTTGGATGTCTCGTTTTCTTGGATGCCCCGCTTCTCGAGGGGGAAAGGACCCAACGCCATGAGCTCTCCCATCAAACTCTCCACCGTCTTCGTCCCTGCGCTTCTCCTGCTCTGGTCGGGCGCCGCCCTCGCCGACGGCCCCGAGCAGTGCCAGGAGGACACCGACTGCGCCGAGGGCTACTTCTGCGCCAAGGGCGCCAGCGCGCCGGGCTGTGACCCCGCCGGGGAGTGCCCCGAACCCGGCGTCGTCGAGGACGCGTACGGCCGGTGCGAGGTCGCGCCCGTCGCCTGCACCACCGACGCGGACTGTGATGAATACCTCAGCTGCGTCGACTCACAGTCGACGACCTGTTGGGCGGGACCCAACGGCGAGAGCGGCTGCGACGAGCCCGACCCCGACGCGCCCAAGTACTGCGGTGTCGCACAGATCACCTGCAGCTCCGACGCGGATTGCCCGCGGGAGTTCGAGTGCGTGTCCCACTCCACGCCGTGTCCGGAGATCGCTTGCGTCGGCGACGAGCCCGACTGCCCCCGCTGCGACCCGACCACCTACGAGGTCTGTCAGCCGAAGCACATCGCTTGCGATGGCGACGACGACTGCCCCACGGACTGGAGCTGCGGCGGTTCCGGCAGCGGCGGCGGTGTGGACGTGGGCGAACCGCAGCCGACGGAGCCCGCGCCCGAGCCGGCGTTCGACGAGCGGAAGAGCCGCACGATGAGCGATGCCGACCAGCGCGGCGCCTGCTACCCGGACGCCCTCGGCGGCGCTGGCTACGTGGAGACGGACGAAGCCAGGGACGTGGCGCCTGGCAGCGCCGAGGACAGCGGCAGCGCCGCGCCCGGATCGAACTCCAGCTCCGGAGGCGGCTGCAGCGTCGGCGCGGTGGGCGCCAGCGGAGCTGCGGGGTGGCTGATGACGCTCTTGCTCGTCGGTCCCCTCGCGCGGCGTCGTCAGCGGCGCTGAGCGCTTCGCCGCAGGGCGAGCGCGGGATCGAGTACGGCGTCGAGTACGGCGTCGAGTACGGCGTCGAGTACGGGGCGCGATCCGTCGAGAGACCGGCAACGGGACGACGCGTCAGCGGAGCAGGGCGTGCACCTGCTCCGCGCCGACGCCCTCGACGCGCAGGGTCTTGGTGCGTCCCTGCTGGCCCCGCACGATCGTCACGGCCTTTTGAGGCACCCCAAGAGCCCGCGCCAGGAACTTGCGGAGCTCCGCGTTGGCCGCGCCTTCGACGGGGGGCGCGGCCAGCGACAGCTTGAGCGCGGCGTCATGGACCCCGAGCACCTTCGTGCGGGAAGCGTTCGGAGAGACGCGCACGTCGAAGGTGACCGCGCCGTCTCGCTCTCGGACCTCGAGGCTCACGGTGCGCTCGACCCTGCCCGCCAAGGGCCACCGCGCGCAAGGGGCCGCACAGTGTGAGTGAAGCGCACAGTGTGAGTGAAGATGGCGCGGTGCGAGGAGGTCGGACAAGGGGGCCTTTCGGCGCTGGTGTGCCCGGAGGTGACGTCGGCGAAGGGGAACCCTACACTGGCCTGCCATGGTGTCCCCGGGGCCTCTGGAGCTCAAGGTGATGCTGGTTTCCGTAGGGGAGCCTGCCGCCGATGACGATTTTACGCGGGCTCTCGTCGCCGAGCTCGAGCGGCGGCGGATGGGCGTGTGGCGCACGACCGTCGCCGACGCGGAGCAGGACATCGATCAGGAGGCGCCGCACCTCGTGGTGCTGTGCGGGACCCGCGGCGCGGCCGTGATCTCGACCCTCCTCGACGACGGCCTGCAGGGCACGCGCCCGCGCCTCGTCGTCACCGCTCCGCGCGCGGAGCTCGCCAAGCTGCAGGGGCTCAACCGGAACGTGGTGGCGGGGCTGCTCGCCAGCGATCTCGGGGAGCGCCTCGTGGTGGAGCGCCTCCAGAGCCTCGCGCGACAAGCGGCGCAGCTGCGCCAGGGCGGCTGGAAGAGGTCGTCGCCCGGGGGCCTCGGCGCCGTGCCCGCCTCGACGTCCCTGGCGCCGCGCCCCTCCGCGAACCCGACGGCTCCGGAGTTCTTCGCGGGGATCGACAGCCGGCGCATGCTCGATCCCCTGTTCCCGTCGCTGAAGCCCACGCCCACTCCCGCGGAGGCGCCGGCGGGCTCGTCTTCGTCGGAGGCGGACGCGCCCGCGAAGGCGCCGTCGACCCCGAAGGAGACGTCGGTCCCGACGGACACCCCGAAGGACGCGTCGGCAGGGCCCATCGAGGGAGCCTCGTCGAAGGCGCCGACGCCCGCGGAGGCTTCCGCGTCGAAGGCGCAGAGCGCAGGGTCGTCTGCGCAGAGCGCGGCGTCTGCGCAGAGCGCGGGTTCGTCTGCGCAGAGCGCGGCGGCGGAGTCGTCGGCGCGGAAGTCTTCGTCGAAGGTCCAGAGCGCGGCCGAGACATCGTCCAAGGCGTCTCCGTCGCGGGGTTCGTCGAAGGCGCGGAGCGCGGCGGCGTCGGCCCAGAAGACATTCGCCCAGAAGACGTCGGTCCAGGACACGTCGGTGGCGCCCGCGCGAGCGTCGTCGTCGCGGGGGGCGTCTTCGAAGGGAATGACCCTGGGCGCGCGGACCTCGGACGTGGGGGGCTCCGCGGCGGGATCGTCGCGATCGTCTCGCCTCGCGGCGGCGGCGCCGTCCTTGGGACCCGAGGTGCCCGCGTCGTCCTCGAAGGGGACGTCGTCGAGCGGGCCGTCGTCGGGGGCGCGGTCCTCGGAAGTTGGGTCGTCCCGGTCGTCCTCTCGGCTCGTGGCGGCGGCGCCGTCGTCGGCACCCGAGGTGCCTGCGCCTTCGTCGCAGGGGACGTCCGCGGGCGCGCCGCCCGTCGGAAGCTCGCCGTCGACCGCGCAGCAGCCGCCGCCCGCAGATGCGCCCCCGCCCTCGTCCGCGGATGCGCCCCCGCCCTCGTCGAAGACGCTCGTGACGCGGGCGCCATCGTCAACGGAGGCGGCGTCAACGGAGGCAGCGTCCAGGGAAGCGTCGCCGCGTGGTGCGGCGGCCGCGTCGTCGCCGCTGCTCGGCAGCGCGCGGGAGGCGTCGTCGTCGTTGGATGTGTCGCTCCTCGACCGCGGTGCAGCGGAGTCCGTGGCGCCCGATTCGGTGCCGCCGGACTCCGTGACGGAGATGTCCGTGGCGGATTTCGAGTTGGAGCCCGCCGATTTCGACGTACAGACGGAGCGCTCCGTTCCGCCGCCGCTTCCGGAGGGCTTTGGCAAGCCGTCCCCGGAGCCGCCCACGAGCGACGCGGGGGAGCTCGACGCGCCCTTCTCCGTCGAAGACGTCACCGCGGTGGACTCCGGCCCCCCTGCCTCCGTCCCCACGGACTCGGCGCCAGCCGACTCGATCCCATCGATCCCCGCGGATTCGATCCCGTCGATCCCGGCGGACTCGATCCCGGCGGCGGCGATCGAGTCGGTGCCCTCCGCGTCGCCGGGTGCGAGCTCCGGGAACGCAGCCTCACCGAGCGCAGCGTCACCGAGCGCGGCGCTCCAGGGCGTGACGGCGCCTGGCGACTCGGTGCCCGCGGACTGGACGGACTCGGCGCCCAGCGTCACGAACGTCGACGACATCGCGGCGTCCTTGCGCTCGAGCCGTCCCGCGGGACGCCGCAAGGGCAAGATCCTCGGCGCTGTGCTCGCGCTGGGAGCGGCCGCTGGAGGGAGCTACTGGGCGCTGCCCCTGATCGTCCCCGGAGAGCGGGCGCAGGTGCAGGGCGCCGCGGCGGACGTCGCCAACGACGCGACTCCACGCAACCACGGGAGCCAGGCCAACGGTGCCCCGCACGACGGAGCCCAGGGAGACGGCTCCCAAACGGCGGAGAGCCAGACGGCGGGGACCCAACCAGACGGTGGGAGCGACACCACCGCGGACGGCGCGGGCTCTGGCGGCTCGGGAGCACCTCTGGATCCGTTGCTCGTGGAGGAGGCGGAGGTGAAGGGCTGCGACGCGCTCCTGGAGGGCTTCGAGCAGCAGATGGTCGATCCGGTGCAGGAGGCGAGCCTGGCCTGGAAGGACGCCCGTGAGGCGATCGTGAAGGGTAACCTCGCCCTCGCCGAGCGGAAGATGTGCGAGGCGGTGCAGCTCCACAAGGAGAGCGCCGCCCTCGAGGGGCTCGCGATGCTCTACCTCACCGAGCGGGCGCCGAAGCGCGCCCTCGGTTACCTGGAGCGCGCGGAGGCGACGCGCCCGGAGACGATGGAGCTGATCAACCTGCGCGGCGACATCCTGAGCCAGCTCGGGGACGCGGAGGGGGCGTTGGCGGCGTGGCTCAAGGCGCTCAAGCTCGAACCCGACGAGACCGCGCGGCGGCGGGCGGCGGCGCGGGAGTTCGACAAGCAGGGACAGGGTCACCTCCGGCGCGGCGCGGTGCCCCAGGCGGAGCGCTGGTTCCGGCGGGCCGCGGCCCTCGACCCCACGAACATCCTGGCGCTCAACGGGCTCGCGGAGGCGTTCCTGCAGACGGAGCGGTTCGCCCAGGCGGAGACCATGGCTCGTCGCGCTCTGGACATCAGCGAGTACAACCCCCAGGCGCACGTCGTGCTCGGCGACGTGGCGCGCCAGGCCGGAGACCTCGCCGCCGCGAAGGCGAGCTATGAGCGAGCGCTCCAGGTCCGCTCCGACCACTGGGTTGCGAAGGCGCGCCTGCGGGAGTTGGCCAAGGATCAGTGAGCAGGCGGGGGGCTCGCGGGTCCCCGGAGGTGGACGGCGGGTTGCGTGGAGCGGCGTGGATCCGAGGTGCGGATCGGGGGCGCCTGCGTGGGCGGGGTGAATCGAAGGACGGGCGGGGGGTAGCCGTGACCCCCGCACTTGCCCTCGCCTCGGAGCATGGAGGGGCGCGGGGAAGCGCGCTGTGGCGTGTTCAGTTGAGGCGGAGGGCGCGGCCGACGAGGCGCATGAGGCCGCGGGACATGGCGCTGATGCGGGAGCCGACCACCTCGATGTCCCCGTCGTTGCGCATGCGCATCCCGGCGCGCCCCGAGCGGAGCGTGATGCTCTCCGTAGCGTCCAGTTCGAGCACTTCGGCGCGGAGCTTCAGCTCGCGGGGGCGACGCACCTGGAGCACCCCGACGACGAGCTGCCCTCCCGGGAACGTCTCCACCAACACCCGCTGACGGTCGCGGCGAGCGTCCTCGAGGAGATCCATTTCGACGTCGCCGTCCACGGGGACCTCGACGACGCGCAGATCTCCCCGAAAGCGGATCCGCGCCACACCGTCCGCGAGCCCGACGAGCTCGGCGCTGCGCACGCCGAAGGGAGAGGACATCTCCGGCGCGGCGGATGGAGTGGGCGTGGGGTCCGCGGCGAGCGCGGGGTTCACGTCGTGGGCGGGGTGTGCCGTGCGGGCGGGGTTCGCGTCGTGGGCGGGGTGTGCCGTGCGGGCGGGCGCGGTGGAGGGGGCGCTGTGCGCCGTGGTGTGCGCAGCGAGCCGAGAGGTCGCGTCGTGCGCGGTGTGCGGCGTCGAAGCGGGGGCCGTCGGAGCGTGCGCGGTGGTCGGTGGGGGGCTCGCCGGATGCGGGGTGGGCGCGTCGTGCGGCGCCTCGTGCGGGGTGTGCGGCGTCGAAGCGCGCGCGGTGGTCGGTGGGGTGCTCGCCGGATGCGGGGTGGGCGCGTCGTGCGGGGTGCGCGCGGTGGAGGGGGCGGCGTCCTCGATGGTGCGCGCGAGCGCCGCGTCGTGCGCGGAGGGCGACGTGGGGGACGGCGGGAGCTCGACGGCGGCGTGGGGCTGGCTGCCTTCGGGAGAGCGAGAGGGGCGGTCAGAGGGGGGCGCGCCCGCCGTGGGGGGCTCGGGGACGAAGGCCAAGAGCGCTTCGAGGCGCTCCGCTTCCGGCGTCGGGGCCTCGCAGAGCTCGGTCGCCGGGGCGTCTCCCGCGGGGGCCCCTCGGTTCGCGCGTTCAGCCGTCATTGACGTTCTTGGGGAGGTCCACCTTGCCGGCGGAGATGTTGACGACGGGGGCCTGGATCACGATCCCGCTGCCGTCGATGACGATGCTGCTGCCGCCGCACTTCAAGGTGATCTTCGACTTCGCCTCGATCTGGTGCGCCGCGGCGGCCAGGCTCACGGCGCCGCTGGAGGACACCGTGCGATCGCCGCCCACCTGGCGCACCACGGCTCCCCCGACCATGCTCTGGAGCGCGCCCTTGACGCTCTCGCTCTGGTCGCCGCCGACCACGACGATCTGCGCCGGCTGTGTCTCGCTCGAGGCGCCCTCGACGGACTCCGCTCGAGAGCCCTTGATGAGCTCGATGTGAGCGGCGCCCACGGACTCCGACGCGCTCTGGGCGTTGATCATGACGGCGGCGGCCGCGGCGGTGACGCGCATCGCGCCTACCTCCTCCGAGTGGTTCCCCTGGACACCGAGCTCCGTGTAGCCGGGCCCCTGGGACAGATCCTCTTCGGCGAACCCGGAGAGATCCGCGACGGGGCCCGCGACGTTCGCCGCCGAGCGCCCGCGAGCGCCGGCTCCGTCCTTGCCCGTCGCCTTGCCGAGGGCGGCGCCGACCGCGCGCCGTAGCCCGCCGGTCACGGCAGCGTCGATCGCCGCGCGGGCGGAGATGCCGCCAGCGGACTTGTCGTCTTCCGGCCCGCTGCGGGTGGCGGCGGGCCCCGCGCCCATGGATCGAGACAGCGCGCCCATGTCCGGCAAGGAGCTGGTTCCCGCGATCAACCCCGCGGAGGCGGCGAGGTTGCCGTTGTTGAGGGCGGCCATGCCCGCGCCGAGGGCGTTTACCGACCTCTGCAGGTCGTTGATGGGGCCGAGCGCCTGGTTGACCGCGCCCTGCACGGCCCCCTGCACCTCCGCAGCGACCCGCGCCGCCTCGGCGGAGGCCAGCTCCACCGCGCGGCTCGCCGCGAGGGTGAGCAGCGCCTGCAGCGGGTTGCCGTCGATCTCGAACAGGTTGCCGCCGATGGTCGTGCTCGCGTCTCCCGCGACGGTGAGTCCGTAGACGGCGTTGACGCCGATCTTGCGGTTCGCGCCGACGTTCACCTGCTGGTTGCCGCCGACGGTGGTCTCGAAGCCGTTCGTCACCTGAATGGTCTGATCGGCGCCGACCTCCAGGCTCGCGTTGTTGCCGACGACGATCGTCGAGTCCTTGTTGACGACCTGCTCCCGGTTGTTCGCCGCCGCGATGGCGGTGTCGTACTGGGAGTGGATCATGATCTCCTCGGCGCCGGCGCGATCCTCGAAGCGGACCTCGTTGCGTCCCCCGCCGGCCGGCGTGCTCGCGCTCTGGAGAGACGTGCGCGTCCTCCCCTCCGGCAGCGCGTAGGGCGGCATGAACGTGCCGTTGTAGAGGCGACCGGTGACGACCGGCCAGTCCGGGTTTCCTTGGATGAACTCGACGAGCACCTCCCAGTGGACCCGAGGCAGCACCATGGACCCCGAGGTCTGGAGCTGACCGACGCGCATCCAGCAGGAGGCCTGATCGAAGAACTCCCCCGAGTGGTCCCAGTGGAAGCGCACCTTGCAGCGACCGTGCTCGTCCGTGTGGATGGTCTCGAGCTCCGAGTCGCGCGGAGCGACCACGGTGGCCGTCTGCGGACCCTGGATGCGCGGGGGTGCGTGCACGCGCGGCGGGCGGAACGGGAGCTCGACCGGGAGCAGATCGGCGCGGACCCAGTAGGTGTGCTGGTCCTGGCTGGCGTCGGTGCGCCGCCGACGATCGTTGTCGTAAGCGTGCTCGTGGGCGACGACGAAGTACGTCTTCCGGGTCCCGCCGTCGTCGATGGTGAGCAGGCGCCCGGCATGAATGGCGGGGCTGTCACTCGTGACGTGGACCCGGTGGGTCTCGCTCTGGAGCGCCTCGAGGCGGAGCTCCGCGAGGCGCTTTCCCTCCTTCGGATCGACGTACTCGTCCGTGAACTCGTAGACCTCGAGATCCTTGGTGTGACCCGCGTCGACCGAGCAGGTGAGATCGAGATCGGGACGGCGGAAATCGTAGGAACGCAGGGTCACGCGGCCGCTGCGCACGGCGCGAGTCTCGTCCAGGGAGTAGATGGCCGCCCCTTCCCCTTGGAGCTGCGCGTTCGCGCGGACGGGGAGCGCGTCGTCCGTGCACGCCTCGGCGGCGGAGCTCTTGTCCGCGAAGACGAGCCGCTCGAGCTCCGCCTCCGGATCCGCCTCCGTGAAGAAGTAAATCCCTTCGCTCTCGACCAGGCGAGAGATGAAGTGCAGGGCGGTCTCGCGATACTGGACGCAGTACTCGCGCGTGGGGTAGCTGCCCCGGAGGCGCCAGTCGACGGCGTTTCCGGGGAAGCCGTGATCCGCCAGAACGCGGCTGACGATGTCGCGGACGTTCTGGTCCTGGAAGATCCTGCAGTCGTGGCTGCGGGCGA
>JAAZAA010000163.1 GCA_012514535.1 Myxococcales bacterium
TCGTCCGCCGCCGTGGCGAGACGCGCGAACAGCCGCACCAGGGTCGGGCTCCTGGCTCCGCTGCGCATCAAGGGCAGCACGAGATCGAGCCCCTGATCGGCGCGGGCCCCGAGGCTCAGCGCCTGCTCGAGGTGAGCGACCCCGGCCTCGATGCTGCCCTCGTCGAGCTCGAGCGCCGAGAGCCGGATGAGGGCGCCGATGAGCGCCTCGGGATCCGCCTGGGCACCGTCGGCGACCACGAAGCGCTCGAGGGCCTGGCGCATGCGCGGCTGATCGCCCAGGACGCCGAGCACGCGATCCAGCGCGGCGTGGCTCTGGATGGGTTTGTGGCCGGACTGCTGCGCCAGCTCGTAGAAGGCGGCGGCGCGCTCGAGGTCGTCGCCCTGGGCCTCCGCGTAGCTGCCGAGGCGCAGCCAGAGCTCGCCAGCGGTGCGGCGATCGCGGTTGGCCACCTGCACCGCCAGCGCCGTGAGGTGCTCGACGAGCCGCGGCGTCTGCCCGAGCTCGTCGGCGAGCTTCTTGGTCGACTCGAGCAGGCGCGCGTCGTGGGGGGCGCGCTCGAGGGCGCTCAGGCGGGCGTCGAGGGCCTCGTCGAGGCGGCCGCTCTTGGCGAGGACCTGCGCCTTGGTGAGGAGGATCTGAGCCGCGGCCGTCCCGTCGCCGGCCGTGCCTTCTCCGAGGGCGAGCAGCCGTTGATCGAGGGCCTGGAGCAGGAGCTCCGACTGCCCCGCGCTGCGCAGGGCCTCCTCGAGGAGCGCCGCCTCCGCGGGATCCCGGGTCGCCACCTCGAGAGCCGAGTCGAGCAAGTCCTGGGCTCGATCCGCCTGCTCCTTGTCCCGGGCGATGCCGTAGAGCTCGAAGAGGATCGTGCTCTCCCCCACCGCGTCTGCCTCCTCGGCGGGCAGCGGCGCCTGGCGGCTCACCAACAAAAGGAGCGTGCGGTACGCCTGCTCGGCCCGGTCGAGCTGTCCCTTCTGGCGCGCGACCTGCGCGAGCAGCATGAGGATCGCCGGATCGGTCCGCTCGATCTTCGACGCCTCCTCCGCCTGGCTCAGCGCTTCGTCGAGGTCCCCGAGCGCGAGCGCGATCTTGGCCAGGTGGTGATGGACCGCCGCGCGCTCCTTGGTCCGGCGGCGGCCGAACTCCTCGAGGAGCGCCGTCAGCAGCTCCCGCGACTCGTCCAGGCGCCCCGCGACCCGGAGCCCGTCGGCGAGGAGGAGCCGCAAGGACCGATCGCTCCTGTCGAGCTCCACGGCCTGGGCCAGCAGCGGCAACGCCGCCTCGAGGCGCCCGAGCCGTCGCCGCTCCACCTGGGCGGCGGAGCGGAGGTACTCCACCTTGGCGGCGTCGCTCGGCGCATGGCGCACGCCCCCGGCGAGCAGCGGCGCGAGCAGGCTCCAGTCCTCTCCCTGGCGGTACAGCCCGGCGAGCTGCCGGCGCGCCTCGTCGGCGGCCGGATCCGTCTCCAGGCCCTGCTCCAGGTAGCGTCGCGCGCGGGGCTCCTCGTCCGCCTGGACGAGGGCCGTGGCGAGAGCGGACAGGGTCGCACGCCAGGGGCCGGAGTCCGCGGGATCCGTCAGGGCGAAGCGCTGCTCGAGCCACCCGGCCGCCGCCAGGTGCTCGCCCCGCGCCGTGCAGATCGCGGCCAGGCGATCGAGCACCAGGAGCGTCGGCTCGAGCTTCACCGAGCTGCGGAACGCGCTGAGGGCCCGCTCCACGTTGCCGAGCCGCTCCTCCGCGACCACGCCGGCTCGCGCCCACAGGGCCGCGGCCCGCGACGAGTCGCCCGTCCGCGCGACCGCCTCCGCCTGCTCCCCGAGCAGCGTGGCGAGCTCCTCGTCCCGCTCGAGCCCCGCGAGGACCTGGGCCAGGGCGTTCACGGACGCCGCGTCCCCCGGCAGCTCGTCCAGGTTGGCCCGCAGGGCCTCCAGGCGCTCCTCGGCGGGTCCTCCGAGATCCCCGAGCACCGCCGCGATGTCGAGCCGCAGAGCGATGCGCCGCTCGAGGGGCGGCTCCAGGGCGAGCTCCCGACGGCGCAGCTCGAGGAGCCGATCGAGCTGACCGGAGCGCTCGTACAAGGAGCTCAGCAGGGAGATCGCCCCTGCGTGGTTCGGGTCGGTCGTCAGGATTTCCTGGCAGAGCTGGACCGCGGCGCGATCGTCGGGATCGCGGGCGGCGATCTCCGCCGCGCGGAACCGCAGCGCGATGGCCTCCTGCCCCTCGAAGGGCAGCTCGGCGCCGGCTACGAGGAGCTCGAGGGCCCGGGCCGGCTCCTGGGCGCCCAAGGCGATCTCCACGAGCCGCTCCAGAGCCCAGGAGGCCACCTCCGCGGGCTCCGCGGCGCGCACCTCTTCCAGGGCGGCGCCCCCGCCGCTGGCCTCGGCGGCCTCTCGGAAGCGCCGAGCGCCATGCTCCCAGGCCCTCTCCAGGATCGGCTGGGCCAGGGTGAGATCCTTTTCCGCCGTGAGGGCGACCTCCGCCGCCTCCCGCAGCGCGGCGAGCTCGTGATCCGCGTGGTCCGCGATGGCCACGAGGGTCAGCACCAGCGGTCGCCCGGGCGCTCGACGCTGCAGCTCCGCGAGCATGCGCAGCGTCGTGAGGTCGGGGTAGTCCTTGGCGGCGCGGCGCAGGACGAACTCGGCCGAGTCCGCGTCGCCCCGGCGATCGCGGTGCCACACCGCGAGCTGGCGCTTCAGGTCGTGGGAGACCCGCTCCGACAACCCGTCGTGGCCGGCGACGCGATCGGCGAAAGCGTCCACGAAGGCGTCCCAGTCTCCTTGCGCGTCGATCTGCTCTTCCGTCGCGACGACCAGCTCCCCCCGCACCTCGTCGAGGGCCCGGCAGTGCTCCACGAAGGCCCAGGCGGCGTCCTCGAAGCGGCGCGCGCGGTTCGCGACCCGGAGCAGCGCCCCGGCGGCTCCTCCGTGGGTCGCCGCGCCCGCGAGCACGCGCCGGTACGTGGAGAGGGCGTCGTCGAGGCGCCCCAGCTCCGTCTCTTCGATGGCGCCCTGGGCCATCAGCAGCTCGTGCAACCGGGCCTCGTCGTCGACGCCCTCGCTGGCCCTGCGGTACCCGACCACCGCGGCCTCGAAGTCGCCCGTCGCCCGCGCCAGGCGCAGCAGCTCCGCCTCGATGTCCGCGGAGGGCTCGAAGGGGAAGGCGCGCTGCACCGCGTGCAGGGCGTTCGCCAGATCACCGGTGCGCTGCTCGTGCACCGCCGCCGCCTCGAGCAGGATGTCCCGCCGGCGTTGCGGGGCGTCCGTCGCGCCCAGCCGGATCTCCACGAGATCGAGGAGGGCGTGCCACTCCTCGGCGGCCCGCAGCGCCTGCGCCAACGCCTCCGCCGCCTGCTCCGCGAGCTCCGCGTCCTGCAGGAGCGCACGCAAGCCCGCGCGAGCCATCTCGTCCGTCGGCGCCAGCTCGAGGGCGCTCCGGTAGTGATCGATGGCGCGCAGGGGCTCACCGCGGTGGAGCCGGAGCACGTCGCCGAGGCGGGCGTGCTGACGGATGCGGCGGGCGGGATCGGGCTCCGCGCTCAGCGCCTCGCCGAGCAGCTGCACGACCGCCTCGTAGCGCTCGGCGAGGGCGAGCAGCTCCACCAGCGCGTCGACGCTCTCCGCGTCACGCCCGAAGCGCTGCTCGATCTCCTCCCACACCTCGATGGCGCGCCCCAGATCCCTGCGCTTGTCCACCTCCAGCGCTGCGACGCGGATCAGATCCTCCCGCGCCGCGCGGACGTCGTCGGGATCCGACGCAGCGCGCGCGCCCGCGCGCAGCTCGAGATCCGCGATGAGCTCCTCCCACCGCTCGACGACGGCGAGCAGATCGATCCGCGCCGAGAGCGCCACCAGATCCCCGGGGTTCCCGTCGAGGCGCGTCCTCCACAGGCGCAGGGAGCGATCCGCGTCGCCGAGCTCCCGAGCGAGCTCGGCGGCCTCGCCGAGGATGTCGACGGTGCCGGGCTCCGTCGGTTGCAGGGTTGCCAGCCGCTCGAGCACGTCCAGGCGCTGGGCCTTCTGGTGCTCGTCGACGAGCAGCCGCACGAGCTCCCGCGCCGCCTGCAGCTGCGCCTCCACGCCAGCCCCCTCGTCCGCCAGGGTCCGGGCATACAGGTCGATGGCAGCGCTCCGGTCCCCCTGCGCCGCCTCGCGCACCTGCGCCGCCTCGAGCAGCAGCGCCGCGCGCGCCGTGCCGCGCTCGCACACGTCCGCCGCGTCCACCAGCCCCGTCGCGTAGAGACCGTACTCCCCCGACTGCCCCGCCAGCTCGCGCGCCTGCTCGTGCACCGCGCCGTTCTCCGGCGCGATCCGGAGGATGGCCGCGCAGTGCTGCAGCGCCTCGCCGGGGCGTCCGATCTGGGTGAGGAGCTCCGCGGCCTGGCCATGGAGCGTCACGCGCGCGTCGGCGGACTCCGCGAGCCCGAGGGCACCGCCGAGCACCCGCACCACGTCCTCGAACCGCGTCGCCGCGCGGTAGCGCTCTTCGAGGATGCGCAGCGCGCGCCGGCGCGCGTCGGCGGGCGCGGCCCCGTCGGCGGCCAACCCCTCCAAGAGCTCACAGGCCTCGAGCTCGGCGCCGCCGACCTCGAGCAGGGCCTCGATCGTGCTCAGCGCGCCCTCCGCGTCTCGGAGCTCGTTCAGGTAACGCCGCGCGATCTGCACTCGGGTGGTGAGGCCCGCGGCGGTGTCGAGCACCGGCAGGCGCGCCCTCCACACGTCGATGAGATCCTCGTGTCGCTTCTGCTGCTCGAGCCGACGCTCCAGGTTGGCTGCCAGCTGGTCGTCCTCCGGACGCAGCAACAACAGCTCCTTGAGGTAGTCGTTCGCGCGGTGGGACTCGCCCGCGAAGTCCCGCGCCACCCGCGCGACCTCCTCGAGCAGCGCGACCCGGGCCGCGGCATCCTGACAAGCGCGCAGCGCCGTGTCGTACTCGCCGAGCAGATCGTCCCAACGCCCCGCGGCGGTGAGGAGCAAGCTCAACCGATCGAAGGCCCAGCGCGCCCCCGGCTCGACCTCGAGCACCCGCCGCAGGATGGCCAACACGCGCTCCGTGTCGTCGAACCACTCTTCGGAGAAGTCCGCCGCCCGCCGCCCTGCGTCCACGCGCACCTCCACGGGCGCGTCTCCGTCGAGCACCTGGTGGAGCAGCGCGAGCACCGGCTCCGGAAGGTCATGCTCCCGCGCGAGATCCTCCGCGCGATCCCAGCTCGCGGCGTCCTCGGGGTGCGCTCCGCACACCTCCAACGCCTCCGCAAGGTCGGCAGGGAGCTGAGGGGCACTCGACTTGCGGGCGGAACGAGGGGGTCTGGAGCGCGACATATTCGCGAGCAGTTTAGCGAATACTCCTCCGTGCTTACAGCGTGGATTCCCCCATCCGCGCCGTTCGATGGTGGTGGTGTGCAATTGGGAGCTACGGATGAAACTGTGGGATAACATCCCCCTCTCACATACGTCCCATCGGTGAGCGACCGCTGACGTTTCCATGGGGAAACACCGCGCCGCCCCGCGGCCGGTGTGCGAACGCGGCGCCGAGAGCACGGATCGAGAGCACGCCGGGCGGTGCGCGAGGCCGGCACGGAACGGGCACGGAACTCACCACGCCGCAGGCCGAGTCCCGGGCGCCCGCGCTGGATCACGGACAGCAGGCGGAGTTCCAGCCGACGCCCACGTCACGGTTCTTGCACCCGTGCTTCGCCCCGACGGCGTTGCGGGCCGCGTGGGTGCCCCCCTCCAAACGATGCGCGTGGGGGCGCGTGGGCGAGTTCTGGCGGCAATCCTCGTCGAACTCCGGCGAGCGCACCCGGCGGACCTCCGCCGCGCTCTCCTCGGGAGCCCCCGCGCCGCCCTTCGAGCCCGCCGCCCGCGGCGCTTCCATCCCGCCGCCGCCGACACAACCCCGCCCGGGGACCACCTCCGCCCCGGCGGGGCAGCGGGGCGCGCCCGGATCGGCGCAGCGCACGCCGTTCCAGCGCTTCCCCCCGAGGCACTGGGCGTCGTCGACGCCGCGACGACAGCGCTGCGCCTTCCGCTCGGAGCCGGTCTCCGCGCCGGCCGAGCGACTCGCCGCGTCACCCTCTTCTGCGGGCTCCACGCCATAGGGACAGTCGAGGGGCTCGGCGAACGCGGCGCAACGCACCCCGAGGTGGGAGCCCCAGTGGTCCGGAGCGAAGCGGTTCCGCAAGGTCGGTCGGAGCCACTTCTCGAAGCGACGACTCCAGCTGCCCCCTCGGTACACCCGGTGGCGACCGCTCGCGGCCGGCCACGGATAGGGCGCAAACCAGTCCTCGGTCCACTCCCACACGTTGCCCACCACGTCGTGGAGCCCGAAGGCCCCCGCCGGGAAACTCCCCACGGCGCAGCTGTGGGGCTGCTTCCAGCAGGTCTTGCCGTCGGGCGAGTCGTCCCCCCAAGGATACTTGCGCTGCTCCGCGCCGCCCCGCGCCGCGTACTCCCACTCGAGCTCCGACGGCAGCCGCGCGCCGCGCCAGGCGCAGTAAGCGGTCGCCTCGTCGTGATCGATGCAGTTGATCGGATGATCGGCGCGGCCCGCCCGTTTGTAGTTACAGGTCTTGTACTCCGTGCGCGCGGGTCGACAGGCCCCCGCCTCGACGCATCGCTCGTACGCGGCGGCGGTCACCTCCGTGGGATCCAGGCAAAAGGGCGCGAGCCGCGTCAGGAAGCGCGGGTTCTCCTCGCCGGCGAAGCTCTCGTGCTCGGCCCCCGCCCAGAACGGCCCCCCCGGGAGGAGCACCATCCCCTCGGGGCAGGTCGGGGCCGTCGGCTCCTCGACCTCCGGCTCCTCGGCCCCTGGCCCGGTGGCCGAAGCCGCCTCCTGCGCGGAGGGGGCGGCCGTCTCCGGGCTCTCGGGAGGGGGCGCGGCGGGCGCTGCCTCGGACGTCGGCTCCGACCGCTCGCTGGAGCGCCCCCGCTCACATCCCCCCACCAACACGAGCGACAGCAGCGCCAAGGGCAGCAGCCGAGACACGCGGAGCGCGTCGAATGGAGAGCGGGGCGTCGCTGTCAACGAATTCCAGCTCAGCTATAGCCAGAGCCGCCGCTCTCAGGAAGAGTCTGCGCCATCGAACCACTTCGTCATGTCGTCCATTCACCTCAGAGGTCTCACGCGCACCTTCCCCGGCGCCTCGCGCGCCGCCCTCGACGGGCTCGAGCTCGAGGTGACCGCGGGAGAGATCGTGAGCCTGGTCGGCCCCTCCGGTTGCGGGAAGAGCACGACCCTGCGTCTGGTGGCGGGCCTCGACCGCCCCGACGCGGGTGACGTCCTGATCGACGGGCGCAGCGTCGTCGGTGTGCCGCCCCAGGAGCGAGACGTGGCGATGGTGTTCCAGGGGTTCGCGCTCTATCCCCACATGCGCGTCCGCGACATCCTCGGGTTTCCGCTGCGCATGCGCCGGGTCCCGGCGCCGGAGCGCGAGCGCGCCGTCGAGCGCGCCGCGAAGCTCCTCGGGCTCACCGGGCTCCTCGATCGCCGCCCGGCGCAGCTGAGCGGTGGTGAGCAGCAGCGCGTCGCCATGGGACGCGCCATCGTGCGGCGTCCTCGCGTCTTCCTCTTCGACGAGCCCTTGTCGAACCTCGACGCGGCCCTGCGCGCCGAGCTCCGCGTCGAGCTCGCCCGCCTGTTGCGTGAGCTCGACGCGACCGCGCTCTACGTCACCCACGATCAGGTCGAGGCGATGACCCTGAGCCACCGCATCGCCGTGCTGCGCGCGGGGCGCCTCGAGCAGCTGGGCAGCCCGCGGGAGATCTACGAACGGCCCGCGTCGACCTTCGTGGCGTCGTTCTTCGGCGCGCCCCCCATGAACCTGCTGAGCGGACGCTGGGACGGCGAGCGCTTGCGCGCGGGAACGCTGCAGTGGACGCCCCCCTCTGACGGACGCTTCCCCGCCGCCGAGGCGGCGGTCACCGTCGGGTTTCGCCCCGAGCACGTTCGGCTCGTCTCGGGCGCCGTCCCCGCCCCGCCTCCGGGGGGCTCCCTCGCCAGCGCCGATCTCCCGGTGACGAGCCTCGAGACCTTGGGGGCCGAGACCCACGTGTCCCTCGCCTGCGGCGATCACGTCGTGCGGGCGCGCGCCGGGGGCTTCCTGAACGTCGCGCCCGGTGACGTGCTCCGCGTCGAGGTGCCCTGGGACGCGCTCCGGCTCTTCGCGGAGGACTCGGGTCATGCGCTCTGACGGGCTCGCTCTCCGTGCCCCGCGTCGGGCTTTCCTGGGCGCCGCAGCGACCCTGGGGGCCGCGGCCGCGCTGGGCTCTGCCGCGTCCCTCGGCGCGGCGGGGTGTCATCCCCGGCGCGCCCCGCGCGGGCGCCGGGAGGCGAGCCTTTGGTTCACCTACGGGGGCCGCAATCGCCAGGTCCTCGAGGAGTTGGTCGGCCGCTTCAACGCGGAGCAGGACCGCTACTGGATCCATCCGATCTACCAGGGCGACTACTACGAGGGGCTCGCCAAGCTCCGCACTGCTCTCGCCGCCCAGGTGGCCCCTGCCCTGAGCCACGTCGTGGGGGAGGTCATCCCCTATCTCGCGGAGGCGGAGGTGCTCGAGCCCTTGGCGGGGTATCCGGGGGCGTCCGAGCTCGACGTGCTCCCCGCCCTCGGCCAAGCGGAGACGTGGCAGGACGGCGCGGGACGTCCCCTCGTGTGCCTCCCGTTCAACCGCTCCACCCCCATCGCCTACCTCAACGGCGCGCTGTTCGACGAGGCCAAGCTCCAGCCGCCCACCACCTGGGAAGAGCTCGTGAGCCACGCGCGAGACCTCACGGTCCGGAGCGCGAGGGGTCGCGTCACGCGCCACGGCTTCGGCTGCCCCATCGACTGGTGGTTCTGGGTAGCCCTCGTCGGACAGGCGGGGGGCGAGCTCATGGAGGGGACGCGCGTCACCCTCGGCGGAGACGCCGGCGCCGAGGCGCTCGCCCTGTGGCAGCGCATGGTGCGCCAGGACCGCAGCATGAAGCCCCCTCCCGGCCGGGACTACAACGCCTGGGAACAAACCAACCAGGACTTCCTCGCGGGCCGCACGGCGATGATTTGGACCTCGACGGCGTTCCTCCGCTATCTGGAGGACAACGCCCCCTTCCCCGTGCGCGCGGCGCCCCTGCCCGCCCACCGACGCGCGGCGGTTCCCACGGGCGGCACGCACTGGATCATCCCGCGCAGCGCCCCGCCCGCGGCCAAGGACGCGGCCTGGGCCTTCTTGAAGTTCATGCACGAGCCCGCTCAGGTGATCGCCTGGGCGACACGCACGGGCTACCTGCCGGTCACGGCCCGCGCCGTCGAGCAGCTCGAAGGCAGCGGCTTCTATCGACGACACCCCAACGATCGCGTGGCGCTCGATCAGCTCGCGTCGGTTCGGCCCTGGCCGTGGGCCCCGGAGCTGTTCCGCATCCAGCGTGAGATCGTGCAGCCCAGCTTGGAGAACGCCGTCCTCGGCGGGCAGCCCGCGGCCGACGTGTTGACCCGCGCTCGCGCCCGCGCCACCCGGGAGCTCGGCTGATGGCGCTGGTCCCCCGTCGCAGGACCGATCCTTTGTGGATGCTGGCCCCCACGGCTCTGCTGCTCGCGGTGTTCTTTTTCTATCCCTTGCTCCACGCGGTCCACACGAGCCTGCATCGCTGGGATCTGCTCACGGAGCCGCGCTTCGTCGGGACCGCCAACTACCGCTCCCTGTGGGAGTCCGGGGATCTGCTCCACTGGACGACGACCACCGTGCTCTTCAGCCTGGTCGTCGTCACGGGCGCCACGGGGCTGGGCCTCGGCCTCGCGCTGCTCCTGAATCGTCCGGGGCGCCTCGTCGGGTTCGTGCGGAGCGCCGTGTTCAGCGCGTACGTCGTGTCCTGGGTGAGCGTGGCGCTGCTCTGGCTCTGGGTGCTCGACGCGGACGCGGGGGCGCTCAACGGGCTCCTCGGGTTCTTCGGGTTCGAGGCGGTGCCCTGGCTCGGGAGCCCTCGGCTCGCCCTGCTGGCGGTGGCGGGGGTGACCCTCTGGAAGATCGCCGGCTACGGCATGGTCCTGTTCCTCGCGGGGCTCCAGGACGTGCCCCCTGCGCTGCTCGAAGCCGCCGCCCTCGACGGCGCGGGGCGGCTCGCGCGGTTCTGGCACATCACCTGGCCCCTACTGCGCCCCACGACCCTCTTCGTGGTGACGACGTCCCTCATCGCCAGCTTCCAGGTCTTCGACGTCGTACGGGTCATGACCCAGGGGGGGCCGGTCCACGCCACGACCGTCTTCGTCTACGCGATCTACGAGCAGGTGTTCGTCAACCTGCGCGTCGGGCGCGCCAGCGCGGCCATCGTGGTGTTCTTCGTGCTCCTCGCCGCGCTCACGGCGCTACAACTCTGGGCCTGGACGCGGCGCGACCCGTCGGCCCGCGCCCCGCGAGGATCGCACCCATGAAGCGCGCTCCGCTCGCCCGTGACGGCGCTCCGCTCGGGCCCGTCTGGCTCCGGCTCGGCTGGGGCGCGCTGCTCGTCGGCGTCGGACTCCTGTGGCTCCTGCCGTACCTCTGGATGGTCGTCACCAGCCTGAAGACGCTGCCCGAGATCGTGCGCGCCCCGACGACGCCGCTCCCCAGCGGCCTGTCCTTCGAGGCCTATGCGGCGGCCCTGGAGGCCATGCCCTTCGCCCACTACCTCTGGAACACCACGCTCATGGCCCTGCTCATCGCAGCGCTGCAGATCGCCGTGGCGCTGCCCGCCGCCTACTGCCTGGCCAAGCTCCAGTTTCGCTTCCGCACCGCGGCGTTCCTCCTCGTCGTCGCGACGCTCGCCGTCCCCGCGCA
>JAAZAA010000164.1 GCA_012514535.1 Myxococcales bacterium
AACCCGAGATCGGCGGGCGTCCTGGTCCGTTAAGATACCGGCGATGCATCGTCAACACAGGGAGCCGCAGCCGGCCAAGCTGGGCCGCACGACGTGCGCCCGAGAGAAGAGGCGATGGCTGAGCTGGGCCATCCTAGCGGCCCGGCTCTTCGGGCCGGCCCCGGGCATCCTTCCGCCTTTGCTAGGCGCCCCCGTCCAAGTCGGGTCTAGCAAAGGACCTAGCAAAGGACCTAGCAAAGCCGGAGGCTCCCTTGCTCGAAGCAGTAATCGGGCACCCCTCGCTTGGCAGAGCCCCCGGGACGCCCAGGGGGCACGGACCCTGCCGAACCACTTGCCTTGCCTGTGCTGAGAGGAGGAGATCCATGAAGACGAACATGAGCGAGACGGGCCTGGAGAAGCTGATTCTCCGGGCGACGACGGAGAGAAGCGACACGCTCTCGTTCGGCCACAAGGCTACTGAGCTCAGCACGCATCATCCCCGGAGAACGACCCGCAACAGGACTCCGAGACCCGCGGCCGCCCATCGAGCACCTCGCGCACGCTCGGTTCCGGCGCGACCGCACGTCACGACGTCTCCGTCCCGCGTCGCCGAGATCGATGCGCCCCACCTCACTCGTTCTCTGGTCTCCGCTCCGAACGAGGGCCCTGGGGGACCAACCAGTGCTCGGCGTAGCCATCACCATCGGGGCGCAGGCGCACCACGACGTGCGCCGCGCCCAGGAAGATCGAGCCGTCCGGCTCCTGCGCGATCGACGTCACATGTGTCCAGGTCCCCTGGGCCTCGTGCAGGGGTTCGAGCGTGAAGTCCTCCGTGTCTTCTCCCCACCGCACGCGCGTTAGACCTGCCCACGCCGCCAGGAGCACGGACGCCTCCGATTCGAACCACAGGGCGGTCGGCGCGCTCGGGAGATGCAGCACGTGGGAGGTCCACCGGCCCTCCGAGGCTTCCAGCCGCAACACCTCCCCCCGCTCGAGCCCCTGGTGCGCGAAGCCTCCGACCACGAGGGCCCCCCGCCGCGTGGGAAACATCCAGCGAACTTGCGTCCTGCTGACGACCTGGAGAAGCGCTCCTGCTCGGTCGTACCAATACAAGCCGCCACCCCACTCCCCGGAGTTGTACCCAACGAGGTAGCCGCCTTCCAAGTCGAGGAAGGCGCGCACGTCGAGGGGCGGTGGGACGAACGTTTCTTCCGCTCCATCACACCGGGCGCTCTCGCGTCGCGGGCGCACGAGCGGCTCGAAGGGGAGGCTCACGTCTCGGCGGAAGGCGGGGACGTCGACGTCGACCATCAGCCCCCCTTCCCGATGAGCGACCCTCCAGCGACACGCGGGGCCGTGCTCGTTCAAGGCATCGTTCGAGCCCGGCGACAAGGCACTCCAGTCGCGCAGATCCCCCCTGGCCACCGATCGACAACGGTCTACGTATGCGGCGATCGCTGCATCTCGTCTGCGAGAGATCACTGTCTCGAACTCGACCAGCGGCGATGGGCCAACCGGGGTCACCGCTACCCGCCCCCGTGGACCTGCGAGATCCTGGGCTCCGCCAGCAGGTGTTTCGACGTCGCGGACACCATGCCCGCGGGGCGTGCTGCCGCAGGCCGAACACAAAACCGCGAAGAGGAAGGCCCGCTTCATCCGCTAGGCAGACACCGGAACGTCACCGGGGTTCCCCGTAGCTTACGTAGCCCATCGCCTGGAGCGAGCGCGCCGCTGCGCCGCCGCCCGCGAATTGCACTCCGGCCTGCATTTTTTCGCGGTGGGGTGTTCGTTTTGTCCTCCTCCGTCCG
>JAAZAA010000165.1 GCA_012514535.1 Myxococcales bacterium
TACAAAGGAGGGGCGGCGTTCTGCTACAATGGGAACGATATGGCCACCACCCACCCGACCCGCCAGCACGCCCAACCCGCCCCCACCGACCGCGGCCGGGACGAGATGAACCTCATCGAGTTCCCCTTCGCCACCCTCTCCCGGCGCGCCACGCTGGGCAGCATCCGCTGCGAGCGCTGGATCACCGACCCCCAGGGTCAGCGCCACCGCCAGCTGTGGACGGTACAGGGAGGCAGCGCCTCGGGACTGCCCACCGAGTTCGACGAGCGCGTCTACGTGGCCCTGATGGCCGTCACCCGCCGCCACGGCTTCACGGAGCCCCGCGTGCCCTTTAGCGTCTACGGGCTGCTGCGCATCATGGGCGAGTCCACCGACAGCCGCCACTACCAGAGCGTGGAACGCTCCCTGGAGCGGCTGCTGCGGGTGAGCATCGTCGCCGAGGGCGCCTTCTGGGACCGCGAGAAGCATGAGCTCGTGGAGCTGCTGAACGGTTTTCACCTCATCGAGCGCTACTGGCTGGCCTACCGGGAGCGGGACCGCGACCTCGCCCAGCGCGAGGGGGTGCCGGGCTACATCGTCTGGGGCGCGGAGCTGTGGCGCAGCATCCGCCAGGGCTACCTCAAGGACCTCGACCTGCGACGCTTCTATGCCCTCCAGACCCCGGTCGCGCGCCGCCTCTACCGCTTCCTGGACAAGAAGCTGCATCGCAGCGCCACCTACGAGATCGACATCTTCCAGTTCGCCCAGCAGCTCGGTATGTCCCGCTACGCCTACCCCGCGAAGGTCCGGGAGAAGCTCCAGCCGGGCATCGACGAACTCGTGGCGCAGGGGTTCCTCGCCGCATCCGAGGTGGTCCGTGTGCGGAGCTACACCCGGGTGCGCTTCACGCGCCGGGCGCCCTCCACCCGCACCTCCTCGCGCGGGGCGTCACCCCTCGTGGCGGCGGATGCCGCCGAGCCCGTGGAGCGTGCGGGGCGCGATTGGCGCCGCGCGACCGCCGAGGCGCACGGCATCGGCGCGGAGCGGCGTCAGCTGTGGGAGCGCGTGCTGCGGCTGGCGCGGAAGGAGGTGTCCGACCTCATGTACCGGGCCTGGCTCGCCCGCTCCCTCCTCCTGGAGGTCACGGAGACGGGGGCCGTCGTGCTGCTCCCGAACCCCTACGCCGTCGCGCAGGTGCGCACGCCCTGGGATGGCACGCTGCGTGTCGCGATGGAGCGCGTCCTCGCGCGCTCCTGCGCCCTCACGTACCGGGCTGCCGAGAAGCCCACGGAAGGGACGCCATCTCCGGAGGACACGCCATCACTCCGTCCCCTGGCCGCGGGTCTGGTCGCTGACGACCAGGGGTGACGCCCGGTCGCCGCACTCCACCCGCCTGATCGTCCCCCTCCAATCCCCAGCCCGTGCACCCCGACTCCCCATCCCCGCTGGACGCCAGGACAGGGGCGCGGAGCGACCCCTCGCACCGTGAGGGAGCGCGTGCCCGTTGAGCGCCGGCCATCCGTATGCTACACTACGGCCAATGCCCACGACCACCACGCCACGCCACACCCGCCTCGCACACCCCCCGCGCATGCGCCTCACGGAGCGCGACGTCGCGGTGGTGTTGGCCGTCTACGAGTACCGCGTCCTCCGGCGGGACCAGATCCAGCGGATGTTCTTCACCGGCAAGAACACGGCCAACGAACGCCTCAAGCGCCTCTACCACCACGGCTACCTCGCCCGGCGCTGGCTGCCCGTGGAGTACGGGCAGGGTTCGAGCCAGGCCCTCTACCTCCTCGCGGAGCGCGGCGCCCAGCTCGTGGCCGCTTCCGTCGGAGTGGACCGCGACGCGATCGACTGGAAGGACGCCCACAACCGGGTGAGCAGCCCCTTCCTCGAGCACCTGCTGATGACGAACGAGGTACGTCTTGCCCTCACACTCGCCGCCCGCCACCTCGGCTATGCCGTCGAGCGCTGGCTGGACGAGGAAACACTCAAGGCGCAGGCCGAAGGCGTGGACGTGACGCGGGAGGACGGCACGGCGCGCCGCGTGCCGCTCGTGCCGGACGGCTACTTCTCCCTGGACCTCGGGGATCGCCGCGCCCACTTCTTCCTGGAGATCTACCGCGCCACCGAGGCGAACCGGCGCTGGGCGGACAAGGTACGCGCCTACCTGCGCTACGCCCACAGCGGGCGCTA
>JAAZAA010000025.1 GCA_012514535.1 Myxococcales bacterium
AGGAGGACAACACCCTCGCCTGCGAACAGCAGACCGAGGCGGAGAAGCTCCTCAACACCCACCGGTGAGCCGATTCGTCGATTGAGGCTCGTCGAGCGGAGGGGCGCGAGAGGCACTCCTCCGCTCGGCGCCGCGCAGGCGCGGCGACGCCCTCCGCCAAAATGACGCACTCTTCGCCAACATGGCAAAGGTGGCCGTCAAAATGACGTACTCTTCGCCAGAGTGGCGAATGGATCGTCAAAGTGGCGCGTTCACGGTCCATGGACGCGCGGCTCAGGTACAGCGACGACGGGCGGCGTTGCGCCGGAGCCCCCAGAGCAGCGGCCCCAGCAAGGCCCAGGGCGCCCCCTGAGGCACCCCGTGGACCAGCGAGCACCCCGAGCCCTCGCTCGATCCGGCGCTCGACGCGCTCTCCCCGGGATCGCCGTGCCCGTCGTGCTCGTCGTGCCCCTCGGCGCCCCCCGTGGCCGGCTCCGCGAGCCCGCCGCTCCCTCCGCCGGTCCCCTCCGTGCTCGCGCCCCCCGTCCCGGGGGCGGTGCCGCCGGACCCATCGACCTCGTCCGGATCGCCGGGATCCTCCATGTCGTCGCCCTGGGCCACGATCGTGATGTCCGCGCACTGGAAGTAGCGGACGAAGGTGTTCTGGATCACCTGCAAGGTGCAGTTGTCGCAGTCGACGTTCGGCAACGTGAAGGTGTGACTATAGCTCTGCATCGAGCCGGACTCGTCCGGCAACCCGTCGGCGATGCACCACTCGTCGACGTTCGGATCGCACCGATCCGACGTGCTCGCGGGCTCGGGGAAGGCTTCGCCATCGAGCAGCAGGGCGATGCGATAGTGGGACGGGTGATCGATGACCTCCGACCAGGTCACCGTGATCTCGTCACCGCCGCGCAGGACCGTCGGGGTCGCGCTCCGCGTCGTGCCCGCGTCGCCGCAGGGGCCCACTTCGGAGCCCAGGCTGCGCGGGGGCGGGTAGTCGAGCCGGATGTGAGCCGCCGCCCCCACCGAAAAGGTCGATAGACCGCCGGCCAGCGCGCTCGCCGCGACCCACCGCGTCCAGCGCGCTCCCGCGCGGTTCACGAACCAGCGATCCATCGGCGTCGTCCTCATCGGCATGTCCCTACCAAGTATCGTCCAGCTGTGCCTTCGACGTCGGAAAGGGGTCACATTCCTATGACATCACAGGAATCCCCCGTCCCGAGAACCCACCACTCCTTCCGGACGCGGTGACGCTGCCCCCGCCGCCCCCTATCTTCCCGAGACCGTCGCCGCGCGCGCCGACACACCAGCCCCGCCCCCTCCGACTATCCCCATGACCCCGACCATCCCAGCACACGCACGATCCCCGCGCGGCCACGGAGCGGCGCTCCTCGCCTGCCTGCTCGCCAGCGCGGGGGGCGCGCTGCTGCTCCTGGCTTGCGCCGGCTCCGACGGCGACGCCGCCGCCCGAGATCTCGTGCCCTGCGACGTCGCGCAGGTCCTCGAACGGTACTGCCTCCGCTGTCACTCCGATCCCCCGGATCACTTCGCTCCGTTCCCGCTCACGACCTGGGAACGAATGCAGGAGGAGACGTTCGCCGGTTCGGGCGTGCCCCTGTGGCAAGCGATGGCCGACTCCATCGAGCGCGGCTTCATGCCGCCGCTGGCCTTCGCCCTCGATCCGCCCGTCGAGCCCCTCCCCGAAGCGGACGCGGAGCTCCTCCTCACGTGGCTCCACGCCGGCGCCCCCCAAGGCGACGCCTGCTCCCGATAACCCACCCCCCAACCATCGAATCCCCCTCCGCTCCACC
>JAAZAA010000166.1 GCA_012514535.1 Myxococcales bacterium
CGACGACGACGACGACGACGACGACGACGACGACGACGACGACGACGACGACGACGACGACGACGACGACGACGACTGACCGAGCGGCCGTTCAGCCCGGCCGCTCAGGGTCGCGATTCAGCATCTCCACTCAGGCCCCGGGGGCTCCGCCCGGCCGCTCAGGGTTCGCGATTCAGCGCCGCCGTTCGGGGCTCCGCCCCGGCCGTTCAGCCCTGGGAGCGTCGGCGAGGAGAGGTCTGGCGAAGCGCTCCCTCGGCGGGATCCGGGTACTCGTTGGCGAGCTGGAGCACCCGTGCGCGGAGCTCTGGCGACGCTGCCAATTTGCGAAAGAGGGCCCACAGCTCTGGATCGGCGAGGGCGCCCCAGGGGGTCTCTCCCAGGGCGCCTCCGGAAGCCGTCGGCTCGCGAGGGGCGCCATCGCGGGAGGAGCCGTTTCGGTGCTCGGACTGGAGCCGGCGCATGCGCTCGACGGATCGGCGTGTGGGAAAGCGCTCCCCGGATTCCCAGGCCACCACGTCGTCCACCGGCACGCCCAGCGCTCGCGCGAGTTCGCTCATGGAGAGGCCGAGCTCCTCCCTCAGTTCGGTCACGTCCACCGAGAGCACCTCGAGAACTTAGCACGCAACGCGAAGACCTCAGCGACCGACGGAGGTGGTGTGCAAATCATGGCCCCCCGTTCCCATGTCCCAGGCTTCTTCGTCCGGGGCGCGCGCCGGGGCTTCGTCGCCCTGCTCCTCTTCGGCGTGGCTTGCGGATCGGAGCTCCCCGAACCCACGCAGAAAGCCCAGGTCGTCGTCGCCGCCGTCGATGGTCGACCCCTGGACGCCTGTTCCCGAGCTCCGCAGCTGGAGGTGCGTGGCCTGGAGCTCGAGCCAGCGGTCGCAGGGCTGCGGCTCTTCGGTGGCGCCGTGAGCTCCTACGCCAACGGGAGGTTGCGTCGTGGCGAGGTGATTGGCGCGCTGGCGGGCCGAGAGGTGCCCCTGTCCGTCTGGTCGGCGGGCGACGCCGTCGTCGCTCGTCCGGGAGCGCTCCTGGCCCCTGGTGAGGAGTACAGCCTCGCGGTGCTCCAGCGGGGAGTGATCGCGAGCCTCGTCGTCGCGGAGGAGGGAGCCCCGGTGCTGTCCAGGCTGTGGCCACCTCACGTCCATCCCCGCGGATCGTTGATCTACTGCCTCGCGACGGACCGCGTCGACGACGGCTCGGACGATGCTCTTGGAGACGACGAAGGAGCGCTCTTCGATGCGCTGGACGACGTGGAGTTGCCGCCCTTCGGGATCGCCGCGGAGTGGCGGCCGGGCGTGGGGGACGAAGGGATCGCGCGGGGAGAGTGTGCCACCCTGATCCCCCGGGAGGACCTCCCGGAGGGCTTCGTGGTCCCGCCGCAGACGTCGTCGGGGCTTCTCTTCGATCCGGCGCCGATCGCAGTCGTCGCCGAGGACGCGCCGAAGGCGGGCGCCGAATGTGGCGAAGATCGGGCCGCGCTGGCCCAGGGTTGCGCGGTGTTCGAGGGAGCCGAGCTGGTGGTCGAGCTCGACCGCCCGAGCGCCTGGTTCGTGAGCGGGGCGTCCGAGCGGGGTGAGGAGAACGTGAGCTGGTGGGGGATCGCCTCGCCGCCGTCGCTCACCATCCCCGCATTCGAACCCCTCCGAGAGTACGACATCGTGGCGTATCGGTTCGACGAACGGGGCCGCTCGGTGCGCGGCGACGTGCGACTCTCCGCGGGGGAGCCGCGGCCGCGGGTCGTGATCAACGAGGTGCTCTCCGATCCCCTGGGACCCGAGCCCCAAGGGGAGTGGATCGAGCTCGTGAACGTCGGGACGGCGCCCGCGTTCCTGGAAGGGTGGGTGCTCGAGGATGGCGGGGGCCCCACGCCGTTGCCCGCCGTCGAGCTCCCTGTCGGCGCCTTCGGGTTGATCGTCGCCCGCGACTACTCGGCGAGCGCCGGCGATGACGTCGTCCCCCTCCCGACCGCCGTCCCCCTCGTCGTGGAGCGGGTGGGCCACCGGGGACTCACCAACGGCGGGGAGCCCCTCCGCCTCGTCGACGCGACCGGTCGTGTCGTGTCCGCGGTGCCAGCGCTGGCCGCCCGCAAGGCTGGGGTCAGCATCGCCCGCCGGGATCCGTGGTCCCGCGACGAGGTGGACGGCTTCGGGCCCCACGCCGCTCCGGGCGCTTCACCAGGAGGGCCGAACACCGTGGACTGAGGACCGAGGATCAGCTGCCTGCGATGGTCATCGAAGCCACGCGGAAGGTCGGCGCGGCGGTGGAGGTCTTGAGCTCCAGATCGTTCGCCACGGCGTCCACGCCGAGCAGCATGGTGTCGAGGTTCGAGGAGATGGTGATCTCGCTCACCGGGAACGCGATCTTCCCGTCCTCGATCCAGAAGCCTGCCGCGCCCCGGGAGAAATCGCCGGTGAGCGCGTTGAAGCCGAACCCCATCATCTCCGTGACGAGGAGGCCACGGGGGGTGTTGGCGATGAGCTCGTCGCGGGACAGATCACCCGCCTGCATGATGAAGTTCGTCGTCGAGGCGCCGATGGACCCGCCGCTCCGGGAGGCGCTGGCGGTGGACTCCATCTCGAGCTTTCGTGCCGCGTAGCAGTCCAGGAGGTAGCTCACCAGGGTGCCGCCGCGGACGACCTCGTTCTTGCGGCTCCGGAGCCCTTCGCCGTCGTAGGGGCGGGAACCCGGACCGCGGGGGAGCAGGGGATCGTCGACGATGTGGACGAGCGAGCTCGCCACGGGGCTCCCGAGGCGGCCGAGCAGGTAGCTCGACTTGCGCCAGAGGGCTCCGCCGACGACGCAACCGGCGAAGGTGCCCAGGATCGATCGCGCCGCGTCCTTGTCGAACACCACCGGCGCTTCGCAGGTGTCGATCTTGCGGGCACCCAGCTTGGCGAGCGTTCGGCGCGCCGCCTCCACCCCGACCGCCACCTCGTCTTCGAGGTCGGCGAGGTGACGTCGCGCGGTCCAGTACGAACCCCGGCGGCGTTTGCCGCCTTCGTCTTCCGTCACCGGCGCGACGGAGAGCGCCGCGTAGGAGCCGCGCTGTGCCCCTTCGAAACCCGAGGAGAGCACCATCACCCCGGTGCCCGAGGTGCGCGAGAAGGTCGCCCCTTCGCTCAAGGTGATGCGCGGATCGAAGTCGAGGGCCGCGCGCTCCGCCCGTCGCGCCCGCTCGATGGCGCCGTCCGCGTCGAGGGCATCCAGGGTCGGATCGAAGAGATCGAGATCGGGGTGGGGTGGCCCGCAGAGGAGTTCGGCCGGCGCGGGGCCCACCCAGGGATCGGGCTCGCTGAGCTCGACGAGCTCCAGGGCGTCCGCCACGCAGCGGGCGAGGCCCTCGTCGCTCAGGTCACTGGTCGACGTCATGGCCACCCGTCCGTCGCGGATGACCCGGAGGGAGAGACCCCGTTGCCCGGCCTCCTCCACCAGCTCGGGCTCGCCGAGGCGTACCTTCGCGCTCAGATCCCAGGTGCGCCCGACGCTGACCTCGACCACGTCCACCCCCTGGAGGGCGCGCTGCACCACCCCGTGGGCCAAGGTCATCAGCTCATCCGTTTCGTCCCTCATGGAAGGGGTCGTACCACGCGCTCGCCCCCATCGGCAGGAGGCAGCGCCGTTCTCGATGGCGCGTGAGCTGGGCGTGCCGGGGCGAAGTGCCGGGGAGCGGTCATTCTCCGAGATGACGGAGCTGGAGCGCGGTCCAGACGGTCCCGGCGACGAACACCGCCCCGAACCAGAGGAGGGCATACCCGAGCGGGCTACCCCCGAGGGGGCGGACGCCGAAGTCGCCGTGGTACTGGGCGTAGGTGGCGGCGACTCCGAGCCGACGGGAGGCCCCCACCAGGAACAAGAGCAGCAGGGCGCCCGTGGGGACGAGGAGCGCGGCCAGGGCACCCGGGCGCTTGTCCGCCATGAAGCGTCGGCCCAGGTTGAACCCGACGAGCACGCTGGCGCAGTCGGCGAAGAGAGACGCGAGGACGAGGGCGCTGCGGTTGTCCGTCACGTCCACCAGGTAGACGAAGGCCCAGTCCGTCGAGAACGCCAGGAAATAGGCGTTGAAGGGCGCGAACAGGAGCAACGTGTAGGCGAGGACCAGGAGCTGCGCCCGGATCTCGATCGCGGTGCCCCGGGCCGCGCGGGCGAGCTGACGGCTTCCACTCCAGTGGAAGGTCACACCAACCAGTAAACCGATCAGCGGCGCGACGGGGGCGGGCACGGCGGGGAGGAGACCACGGGTCGCGTCGGTGGCCAAGGTGGTGGGGGTCGACGCTGCGCGGCCCGTCGAGTACACCCACGTCGATGGATGCGGACGGCATTCGGCGCCTGCTGGAGGGCCTCCAGCGGGGTGAGGTCGACGTCGAAGCGGCGCTCGACGAGCTCAAGCGGCTTCCCTTCTCCGATCTCGGCTTCGCTCGTATCGATCATCACCGAGCCCTGCGGCAGGGAGCGCCGGAGGTCGTGCTGGGGTCCGGGAAGAGCCCCGCGCAGATCCAGGCGATCGCCAAGGATCTGGCTGCGGCGGGGGAGAACGTGCTTGTCACTCGCGTCGACGCGGACAAGGCCGCGCGCGTGCGCGAAGAGCTGCCGGAGCTCCGTTACAACCCCATCGCGCGGACATTGACGCTCGAGCTGCGGCCCGTCGCGAATTACGGCGGGAAGCCGGTGGCGCTCGTCACCGCGGGCACCAGCGACGTGCCCGTGGCCGAAGAGGCCGCAGAGACTCTCCAGCTGCTCGGCGTGCCCGTCGACCGGATCTACGACGTCGGGGTGGCGGGCATTCACCGGCTCTTCGGAGAGCTCGATCGGCTCGCGACGGCCCCCGCCTGTATCGTCGCTGCGGGCATGGAAGGCGCATTGGCGAGCGTCGTCGGAGGGCTCGTGGCCGCGCCCGTGATCGCGGTGCCCACGTCGATCGGGTACGGCGTCGGCGCCGGCGGGTATGCGGCCCTGCTCGGGATGCTCAGCTGTTGCGCCGCGGGGGTCACGGTCGTGAACATCGACAACGGCTTCGGCGCGGCGATGGCGGTCGCGCGCATGGTCAAGCATGGCCCCGGGGACACGAACCCTCGGCGGGAGACGGCGGAACGATGAGCCAGGACGGCGGACACTCCCACGGCGGACACTCCCACGGCGGACACTCCCACGGCGGGCATTCCCACGGTGGACCCTCCCACGGCGGACACTCCCACGGCGGGCATTCCCACGGAGAGGCGGTGCCCTGGCCCCGTCGACCGGAGCTGGCTTTCGGAGCC
>JAAZAA010000026.1 GCA_012514535.1 Myxococcales bacterium
CGAGCGCCTGCTGGAGATCGCCGACAAGTGCCCCGTGCACCGTACGCTGCGCGGTGAGGTGCGGATCGAGACGAAGCGAGGGGAGTGAGGTCTCTCGAACGTCGTGTGGCGTGAACGTCGTGCTCCCGCACCTCGCGCGGCGCGGTGGCGGCTTGCCCTGGCTCCTGGGCCGGGCGAACCGCTACAATGATGAGCCGATGCGCAAGCTCCCTCCCCACGCGCTTTCCGGCGTAGGCTCCTCCCCGCCGGTCCCCGGCGACGCCCGCTCCTCCGACGCAGGCCCGCGCCGTACGCCCCGCACCCGCGGAGAGCCCTGCGCTCGCGGGAAGAGGGCGCGTGTCCTCCAGAGCGAGAGGTCCTGACGCCGTGTACCTCGAGTTTTATGGCGCCGCGGACGAGGTCACCGGATCTCTCCACCGGCTCAGCGTGAACAAGCACGACGTCCTGCTCGACTGCGGCCTCTTTCAAGGGCGCCGCGCCGAGGCGAATCGGCTGAACCGGCAGACCCCCGACTGGGCCGTCGCTGCCGACGCCCTCGTGCTCAGCCACGCTCACCTGGATCACAGCGGGAACATCCCCACGCTGGTCAAGCGGGGGTTCACCGGCAACGTGTATGCGACGGCGCCCACCCGGGACCTCTGCAGCGTGATGCTGCGCGACGCGGCGATGATCCAGGAGCAGGATGCGCGTTACCTGAACAAGCGCTTCGAGCGCGAGGGGAGTCGTGAGCGGATCGCGCCGCTCTACGACGTCGACGACGCCCAGCGCGCCATCCAGCAGATCTTCACGCTCCCTCTGCATCGCCCGCTGCCGATCGCGCCGGGCGTGAACCTGACCTTCCACAACTCCGGGCACGTCTTGGGGTCGGCGCTGGTGCAGCTGGACGTGGAGGAGCGCGGTCGCCGCCTGCGCTTGCTGTACACCGGGGATCTGGGGCGTCACGAGCTGCCTCTCCTGGAGGCGCCGGAGCTGGTGTCCGGCGTCGATCTCTTGATCATGGAGAGCACGTACGGGGACCGCACCCATCCCCCGATCAGCGATCTCGACGATCGGCTCGGAGAGATCGTGCAGGAGACGATCGGGCGCGGAGGACGCGTGTTCATCCCGACCTTCGCCCTGGAGCGCGCTCAGGAGGTGCTCTTCGCCTTGGAGCGGTTGCACGATCGCGCCGCCATCCCGCGGGTCCCCATCTACATCGACAGCCCCCTCGCGATCGCCATCACGGAGATCTACAAGCTGCACCCGGAGGTGCTCAGCGCCGAAGTGCGCCGGCGTGTGCTCGGGCGGGATTGCCCCTTTTCGCCGCCCGGCTTGCGTTATGTGTCGGACATCGAGTCGTCCAAGGCGTTGCAAGCGAGCGGTGAGCCGTGCATCGTCATCGCGGGCTCGGGGATGTGTGAGGGAGGGCGCATCCTGCACCACCTGAGCCAGGGCCTCGGCGACGCCAGGAACAGCGTGATCTCCGTGGGGTACATGGCCCAGCACACCCTGGGCAGGCGCCTCGTGGAAGGGCGGCGCTCGGTGCGGGTGTTCGGCGTGGAGCGGGAAGTGCGGGCGCAGGTGCACGTGCTCGAGGGCCTCTCGGCCCACGCGGACTCCGACGATCTGGTGAAGTTCGCTCGGGCGACGGCGCGCGCCGGAGACGTGCGGCGCGTCATCCTGGTCCACGGCGAGAATGGCGCACGCCGGGCTCTCGCCGAGCGCCTGGCGCCGGAGCTCACGGGGGTGGAGGTGCTCTCCGCGGCGCGAGGGATGCGCGTCGACCTCTGACCAGCCGCAGGTCCTGCACCTCCGGAGTGGAGCGCGCACGGTTTGCGCGTTCGCCGAGCGAGGCGCCGTCGCTCTCCGTCGTGCTGCGTGTGCACGGATCTTGCTGGAGTGTCGTCATGAGCAACTCCATCGACGTGACCATCGAGCGCTACATGACTCCGAGTCCCTACACGATCGGGAGTGATCAGCCGCTCAGCGCAGCCCATCAGATCATGCACCGTCACGACATCCGGCACCTCCCGGTGCTGCGGGCGGGGCGCATCGTCGGGGTGGTGTCCCTGCGTGACCTCCACCTGATGGAGACCCTCCCCGGCGTCCACGCGGACGAGCTGTCCGTGGAAGAGGCGATGAGCCAGGACGTCTATTCGGTGGCTCGCGATGCCCCCCTCGCGCAGGTGGCGCGCGCCATGGCGACCCGGAAGCTCGGCTCCGCCGTCGTCCTCGAACGAAACAAGGTCGTCGGCGTCTTCACGACCGTCGATGCGCTCCACGCCCTCGCCGACACCCTGGCCGCACGAGACGCGGTCGTGACCTGAGCGCCGCTCCAGGGCCACCGGCTGTTTTCCAGCGGGGCGCCGAGGTGTGTTGCGGGGGGCCCGCCCGGCCGGTTATGAACTCACTCACCTTGCGGGGGCAGGTAGACCGACGGGGGGCCCTGGACGGGCCGCCTCGCGGCCTTGCCGGTGCTTGGAGGTCGTTTGGACGTCGCCTACATCGTCGCGCCCGTGCTCCTCATCCTGGTCGTCCTGGCGGCGGTCTGGCTCGAGCGATGGAGCGTTCCGGTCATTTTGGTCGCTCTCGCCACGGGCATCATCTTCGGCAGCGACGTGCTGGGGGTTTGGGACTTCAGCGACGTCATGCTGGCCAACCAGGTCGCCAACATGGCCCTGGTGTTCATCCTCTTCCAAGGCGGCTTCTCCACCAAGCGTGAGGACTTTCGGGCGGTGGCGCTGCCTGCGGGCGGGCTGGCGACCTGGGGGGTGCTCCTCACGGCCGGGGTTACCTTCGGGGCGCTGCGCTGGGGCTTGGAGTGGAGCGTCGAGCGTTCGCTCTTGCTGGCGGTGATCGTCTCGTCGACGGACGCGGCGGCGATCTTCTCCATCCTGCGGCGCCAGTCCTTGCCGTCGAAGCTCTCATCGACCGTCGAGATCGAGAGCGGCGCGAACGACCCGATGGCGATCCTCCTCACCTTGGTCGCCATCGCCGCCCTCGCCTCCGGCGAGTCCGGCGGGGTATCCACCGTCCTCGCCTTCTTCTGGAAGTTCGGCGCTGGGCCGCTCGTGGGATACGCGCTCGCGCGCGGGAGCCTGTGGCTCATCAACCGACTGAGGACCGACGACCGAGGCTACTACTACGTTCTGTTCCTCGGCGTCGTCCTGCTCACCTACGGCATCGCCGAGGCGGTGCGCGCCAGCGGCATGCTCGCGGCGTTCACCGCCGGCTTCGTGATGGGCAACCGCCCTTTCGTCCACAAGCAGGGCGTGGCGAACTTCTCGGAGGCCTTCTCGACCATCGCCAACATCGGCCTCTTCGTGATGCTGGGCCTGCTCGTCTATCCCAGCCGCTTCACGGATCTATGGCTCGACGGGACGATTCTCTTTCTGCTCATCACGTTCGTTTCCCGGCCGGTGGCGGTGTTCATCGGTACGGTCGGGATGCGCTTCGGGTTCAAGTACAAGCTCTTCACCGCCTGGGCGGGACTGCGCGGCGCCGTCCCCATCGTGCTCGCGACGTACCCTTCCGCCGCGGGACTCCCCATCGGTCAGGAGATCTTCGACCTGGTCTTTTTCGCGGTCATGCTGTCGATCCTCGTCCAAGGCTCGACCCTCGGCGTCGTGGCCCGGTGGCTCGGTTTGGCGGAGCCGTCGCGGCCGCGGCCGCTGTTCAACCTCGAGCTCATCACGATGCGCCCCACCGACTACGATCTCATCGTGATCGACCTGCCGGGGCCGAGCGGCGTCCAGGGGCCGCGCATCCGGAGCCTGGAGCTCCCCGAGGGGGCCGTGATCGCGCTCATCACCCGCGGCAACGAGGTGGTCGTGCCCAAGGGGAACACCCGCTTGCAGGGGTGGGATCACGTCACCGTGCTGGCCCACGCGCCCGATGAGCGGGCGGTGCGCGCGGCGCTGCTCACCCCCTTCGAGCAGGCAGGAGCAGGGGACTCATCCTCGAGCAACCCATCGCCAAGCGGCTCGGCGCGTTGAGTTCCGGCGCCCTCGACAGGCGCTCGGCCAGGGGGCGACGGTGTGGGCGATCGTCCCAGGGCGGGTGCGGGGCCCGACCTCTCCGAGGGCCGGCTCCGTGGGACCGCAGGTATCGAGGCGGACGCAGGCGGTGTAGGGTGCCGCGACCACCCCGTTCGCTTTCCGTACAACTTTCACGCCCGAGGAACGTCCAATGCCTCGGGCCGTACATGGCGCGAGGATGAAGATTGGCGATGCGACACTGGCGACGATGGGCGATTGGCGGGATGTGCGCTGCGCTGTGGGGCTGCTCGAAGCCACCCGCGGCGGCCCCAACGGCCTCTGACGGGCCCGCGGTGGCGCGGAGCAGCGCGGCCAGCGAGCGGGAGAAGGTGAGCATCACCGTCTACAACCAGAACTTCGGGCTGGTGCGGGAGATCCGGAAGGTGCCCCTGGGCGACGGCAGGGTCGAACTCGAGTTCCGTGACGTCTCCGCTCACATCCAGCCGGAGACGGTGCACCTGCGCGGTGTCGACGCCCCCGCTGCCCTCTCCGTGCTCGAGCAGAATTACCGCTACGATCTGCTCACCCCGGAGAAGCTCCTCGAGAAGCACGTGGGGAAGCGGGTCAAGGTGTACCGCTACAACGAGACCCTCGGGACGGAGGAGCAGAAAGAGGCCGAGATCCTCTCCGTGCAAGGGGGCACGGTGCTACGCGTCGACGGCGAGGTGACCCTGGGCGTCGGTTGGCGCATCGCGTTCCCGTCGGTTCCCGACGATCTGATCTCCAAGCCGACGCTGGTCTGGCAGCTCGCCAGCTCGCGGCCGGAGCAGCGGGTCGAGGTGACGTATCTCACGGGCAACTTGAGCTGGGAAGCGGACTACGTCTTCGTCCTCGACGCGAAGGATCGGCAAGGTGACCTGACCGGGTGGGTGACCCTCACCAACGAGAGCGGTGCCAGCTTCGAGAACGCGGAGCTGAAGCTGGTCGCGGGCGACGTGCAGCGGGTGCGCCCGCCCGCTCCGGAGGTGTACGACATGCTCGAGATGGCCGTCGCCGACGATGGGGCCGGGCGCGGCTTCCGGGAGGAGAGCTTCTTCGAATATCACCTCTACACCCTCGAGCGACCGACGGATCTGCGCGACAAGGAGAAGAAGCAGGTGACCCTGCTCGAGGGCCACGGCGTCGGCGTCCAGAAGAAGCACATCTTCTTCGGGGGCGACTGGTACTATCGCGGTCGGCACGGTCAGATCACGAGCAACCAGAAGGTGGGCGTCTATCTGGACATGCAGAACACCGAGAAGAACCGCCTGGGGATGCCGCTCCCGAAGGGCACCGTGCGCGTGTACAAGGAGGACAGCTCGGGAGCCCGCCAGCTGATCGGCGAGGACGTCATCGATCACACGCCCCGAGACGAAGAGATCCGCATCAAGCTCGGCGAGGCCTTCGACGTGGTGGGGGAACGCAAGCAGACCCACTGGAAGGCCCTGGGCTCGTGCCAGTCGGAGAGCGCCTGGGAGATCCAGCTACGGAACCACAAGGACGAGCCGGTTCGGGTCGATGTCTTCGAGCCCGTAGGCGGCGACTGGGAGATCCTCGAGTCGAGTCATGCGTACGAACGAGAGGACGCCCGCACCTTCACCTTCGACGTGCCGGTAGCGGCGCGGAGCCGAGAGACGATCACCTACCGAGTTCGGGTTCGCTGGTGTTGATATGAGCACGCACAAATCATTTTTCACGCTTCTTCTCGGCGCTTCCTTCCTGGCCTCCTCGGGGACCGCCGCCGCACAGAGCTCCAGCGCCGCGGATCGCCGGGAGGTGAGCATCACCGTCTACAACGGGAACTTTGGGCTCGTGCGGGAGGTGCGCGACGTCGCCGTGGGGACCGGCAGGGTGCCCCTCGAGTTTCGAGACGTCGCCGCGACGATCCAGCCGGAGACGGTCCACATCCGGTCCCTGGGGGGCGCCCAGTCCCTCGGAGTCCTGGAGCAGAACTACCGTTACGACTTGCTGACGCCCCAGAAGCTCCTGGAGAAGCACGTCGGAGAGAAGGTGCGGATCCATCGTTACAACGAGCGGCTCGGGCGCGAGGACAGCTTCGACGCGCGGATCCTCTCCTTCGTGAGCGGGCAACCCGTCATCGAAATGAACGGGGAGGTCACCTACGGGTTCCCCGGACGCTTCTCGTTCCCGAGCGTCCCGGAGAACCTGATGGCGAAGCCGACGCTGGTGTGGCTCCTCGACAGCAAACAAGCCCGCCAGCAGCTCGAGGTCACGTATCTCACCCAGGGGATGAACTGGAAGGCGGACTACGTGCTCGTGGTGAACGAGGCGGAGACCGGGGGTGCCCTCACGGGCTGGGTGACCCTCGAGAACCGATCCGGGGCGAGCTACGAGAACGCGCGACTCAAGCTGGTGGCTGGTGACGTGCAGCGGGTGAGCGCTCCAGAGCGTCCCGACGTCAGGTACAAGGCCATGGCCGCGCCTGCGCCCGCGCCCACCGGCTTCCGGGAGGAGGCGTTCTTCGAGTACCACCTCTACACGCTGCAACAGCCCACGGACGTGCGCGACAACGAGCAGAAGCAGGTGGCGCTCCTCGAGGCCAAGAACGCCCGGATCCAGAAGAAGCTCATCTTCTACGGGCAGCAGTACTGGTATCGGGGGCAGTACGGGCAGGTGCAGAGCAACCAGAAGGTGGGCGTCTACCTCGATCTGAAGAACAGTCAGGCGAACGGGCTCGGTATGCCGCTGCCGAAGGGCACGGTGCGAGTGTACAAGGCAGACAAGAGCGGCTCCCAGCAGTTCATCGGTGAGGACGCCATCGACCACACGCCGCGGGACGAGGAGGTGCGCATCAAGATGGGTGAGGCCTTCGACGTGGTGGGGGAGCGCAAGCAGACGCGCTGGAGCAGCCTCGGGACGTGTAGCAGCGAGAGCTCTTGGGAGATCGAGCTGCGCAACCACAAGGATCAGGCCACGCAGGTGGAGATCTTCGAGCCCGTGGGGGGGGACTGGACGATTTTGGAGGAGTCACATCCCCACCAGCGCAAGGACGCGAACACCTTCACCTTCGACGTGAAGGTCCCCGCGCGGGGCAAGACGAAGGTGACCTACCGCGTGCGGACGCGCTGGTGCTGACGGCTCGAGGGGGGACGTCGAGGGGCCGAGACGACCAGTCCGTGAAGCCCACCCTGTGGCGATGCGGAGGTCGGGCAGGGCTCAAAGGAAATAGTCAGGGCCCGGCTCGTCGGGGTGCTTGGGGCCCCGACGGCGGAAGCGCAGCCAATGGCGACGGAGCCGGGTGACGATGTGATCGCTGTCCTCCCTCCGGACGGGCACGAGGGGCACGAACCAGTAGGGCGCCATGGCGAAGGCGAAGTATCCGGCCGCGATCGCGTAGAAGGTGCCGGGGGAGAGGGCTGGCCCGGAGTAGGTCTTCAGGAGCACCAAGGGGACGATCAGCGTGGCACCCGACAGCCAGCCGGCGGTGGGCGCGTGTTTGGAACGTCCGCCGCAGCGTGGGCACGTCGCCGGAAAGCGCGGGAAGCAGATCGCGCCGCGCCACCTCGGGATGGAGCGCTGCGTGCAGTGAGGACACCGAAACATGGATCAGAACGTGCCGGTGACGCCCGCGGCGCCCCAGCCGAGCCAGGGGACGACGCGTCCGACGGGGGGCGCGGTCGCGCCGCCCGCGTGGGAAGGCTGCGCGCCGCTCGCCTCGGGGTCCTCGGCTGCTGCGGTGAGCAGGAGCACCAGCCCCGTGAGACCGAAGGCTGCGCCCCCGATGGTGGCGAAAGAAGCCGTCGTCGCCAGGGTGTGTGCCTCATCGAGGGTCTCGCGTTCACCCGGAGGACAGCGCCCTCCTGGGCAGCGTTGCTGAAGATCCTTCTCCTTGCCGAGCGCCAGGACGCCGGTGATGGCCCCGGCGGTCAACAGCGCGCCGCCGAGGCCGACGCTCACGTAGCCGAGGAAGCGCTGTGTCGAGGGGGCGGAGCGTTCCGGGAGATCGCTCGGAGGAGGTGTGCTGTTGGGGAGGGGCGACAGCGTGAGCCGCAGGGTCTCTCGAGCTCCCTCCGCGAGATGGATCTCGGCTCGGGTCGCCTGGTGCCCCTCCGCGAAGACCTCGACGAGGTGGGCGCCGGGATCCGTAGGGCGGGGAGCGCCGATGAAGGCGGCAGAGACGGGGGAACCATCGATGTGGAGGCGCGGCCCGACGCCTGCCGGTTCGACGTCGATGGTGAGCTGCGCGATGCGAGGTTCGTGCTCTTCGAGGAGAGCACGGGCTCTCCTCTGGGCGTCGAAGAAGGCGTCAGGGGCGTCTGGCGGTAGCTTCTCGCGGACGACCCGGCGGAGGGTCTCCGTGCCCTCCACGAGCCGCCCGAGGCGCACCTGGCATTCGCCGAGGCTCGCGAGGATGGTGGGCGCGTGGAAGAGAGCCTCGGCTCGCATGAACAAGGGGATCGCCTCCTCGCAGGAGCCCTGCTCGGCAAGCTGCACTCCCTGGAGCGCGAGGTTGCGGGCGGCAGCTTTGTTCTCGGCGGGGGTGTCCGCGAGGAGATCGTGCGCCGAGGTGAGGGCTCCCAGAGCGAGCAGCGCGGCGCCGAGGCGGCGTGGACGGGAACGCGCGAAAACCGGCGAGGAGGATCGAGCAGAGCGCATGGGGCGAAAGTTCAGAAGCCGAGATCGGGCAAGCGAGGAGCGCTCGGAGCGGGCGACGGTGCCTTGGGGGGTGGGGCCTGGCCTGGCGGAGCCTTGGCTGGCGAGGCCTGAGGGGGAGCGGTTGGAGCCGGCGAGGGGGGAGCTTCGGTCTTCGCCTTCTGAGCTGCACCCGTCGCGGTCGCCTTCAGAGGGGGCTCCGCGGGAGCGGGACTCTGCGTCGCGGGGAGATCCGCCGTGGAGGCTCGCCGGGCAGGCCGGGCCGTCCTGGCGCTCACGGTGCGGGTAGTGCTCGTCTGGGGCGCTCCGGGCGCGGGCGGGACCCGTGTCGCCCGGCGCGGGGAGTTGTCGACCGCCGTGGGGTCGGCGAGGGCCGCGTTCGTCGTTGCGTGCGCCTCGACGGCGGGGTCTGAGCCAGCCTCCGCAGGGGCAGCCTCTGCAGGGGGAGGGGCCGCAGGGATGGGGTCCGGCGGGCTCGTGGGTGGGGAGGCCGACTTCGCGGGGTCGTCCTCATCGAGCAGTGATGGGGCGCTCACTGCGCCCTGGGCGGAGGTGGTGAGCTCCGTGTCCTCGGTGGTCCCCCCGAGGGCACCGCCCGACGTCCGACTCGGGGTACTGCTCAGGGCCACGCCGAGCCCCGCCGCGACCACGCCCGCGCCGATCACGCCCGTCCCGATCACCCAGGGGGTGCGAGACCGATGCGGCGGGGGCAGGTGCACGGTGATCGCCGCTCCCGGGCTGGAAATGCTCGAGTTGGTCAGCTCTGCGGGAGGCGTGGTGCTTGCGGGAGGCGTGGTGTTATCGGGAGACACCGCGCGTCCGGGAGGCACGGCGCCTCCGGCGGACACGGGGCTCTCGGAGGGCCTGGTGCTTCCGGCGGACACGGTGCTGTCGGGAGGCGCGGTGCTTCCGGAGGGCCGCGGCCGCCCGGGTGCGTCTGGGGCGGGGTGCCCCTTGGCCGTGGTGGTCGGTGCGTCGGCGCCCAGCGGGCGGCCGCCAGTCCCTTCGGCGAGAGAGGGGCGCAGATCGGTCAACTCCGCCGCCGCCTCGAGGGCCTCGACCATCTCGTCTGCGTCGACGAAGCGATCTTCGGGCGCCCGAGCGCAGGCCCGCTGGAACCATGCCTCCAGCTCGTCGGACGCCCAGGGCGCTTCCTCCCGAAGGCTCGGCAGGGGGTCGGTGCAAATGGAGATGAGCAGGTCACCGAAGGTGGCGCCGTCGAAGGCGTACTTCCTCGTGATCATGGTGTAGAACACCATGCCCAGGGAGTAGAGGTCGGCGCGATGGTCGATGTCGCTCGCGCCACGCACCTGTTCGGGGCTCATGAACAGCGGTGTGCCGATGAGCGCGCCGGTCTTCGTCGCGGTCTTCCCGCTGTAGTTCATCTTCGCGACGCCGAAGTCCAGGACCTTCGCGAGCCAGCCGTCCCGCTCGTCGTCCTCGGTGCGGGTGATGAAGATGTTGGCGGGCTTGAGGTCGCGGTGCACGATGGCGTGGGCGTGCGCCCGACTCAGCGCGCGCCCCACGTGCCGCACGATCCGCACCGCGTCCCGCAAGGGGACGGGTCCCTCCCGAGTCAAGCGATCCTCCAGGGTCTCGCCCTCGAGGTACTCGAGGACGATGAAGGGCAGACCGTCCTCGGTCTCGCCGTGGTCGTAGACGCCGACCACGTGGCGTGAGCGGAGCTTGGCGGCGGCCCGCGCCTCGGTGCTCACCCGCTGGCGGAGCTCGGCGGAGGCGGAGTGCTCCCGGGAGATGATCTTGATGGCCACGACCTGCTCGAGGGTCACGTGGGTGGCCCGCCACACGGTCCCCATCGCGCCTCGCCCGAGCTCCCGCTCCAGGCGGTACTTGTCCGCGAGGACGACGCCCGCGGAGAGCTTCGGGTCGGTCGATGCGGGGGCACGGTCCAACGTCATGGCTGAGCGTCCTTCACTGCCGCGCGTCCCTCATTGGCACACCCCTCATTGGCACACCAGGGTCGTGACACGGATGCGATCGAGGAAAAAGTCGGTGATCGACGAGTCGTCGGTGAAGGACCGGAAGGAGATGCGCACCTCGGGGCTCGTCAGGGTGGAGACGTCGACGTCGACGTCGATGCCGTCGGTGGTCCAGGCGCTGCTGTCGGTGCTGGCGTCCTCGGCGGTGCGCCGCCAGAGGGGCGTGGGCTGGAGGGGAGCCCCGACGGCATCGAGGAGCCAGACCTCGAGCACGTCCTCGTTGGTGGGCGTGGCGCTCTCGGTCTGCAAGCTCGTGTCCGCGCGCACCCGGAGGACGCGCGCGCCGGCCGGCAGGGTGAGGTGCTGGGACGTGTCGTCGACGTGGTCGTTCACTCCCGCCATCCAGAGCACGCGGGCCCCATGGCTGGCCCGGGTGAGGAGGTTGGCGCCCAGGGCGCCTTGGCAACCGTCCGTCTCCGCGCAATCGTACACGAGGTTCCAAGCGGCGTTGTACGTCCAAGGGGGGGGGCCCTGTCCGTTCCCGTCGATGGCGCCGTGCTCGAAGCTGCCGTTGCCGTACATGGCCGTGTCGTCGATCAGGGTGAGCTCCTGAAGACACCCCAGATCGGAGTCGCAGAGCTCGGGCTGGCAGGTTCCGGTGCCGCACAGCGCGTCGCTGGGCGTGGACACGCACACGCCCTCTTCACAGCGATCCACGGTGCACTCGATGCCGTCGTCGCAGTCCACGGCGCGGAGGCACTGGACACAGGTCGGGATCCCCCGCTCGTCGCAGATGGGCGCCGCCTCGTCGCAGCCGTCGTCGAGCTGCGCTCCCGGGGCCGTGTCGACGCACTCCACGGGCCCACACGGCTCGGCGGAGCAGTCTCCTCCCGAGCCGCCCATGTGGCCTCCGGAGCCGTCGCGCTTGCCTCCCGTCCCGGCTGCCCCTCCGGTGGAGGTGGTGCCGCCGCCCCCGTCGGGGCTCCCCGCTGCGCCCCCTCCAGAGCCCGGGCTTCCGCCGCTCGCGGCCTCCTCCACGACGTACTCGTCCAGGCCGAGGAGCGGCCCACAGGCGATCGGGATGCCCAGGGCGAGAAACCCGCAGGGCAACACACGTTGAAGCAGGGTGCGACGAACGGGGGGCAAAGTGGCGCAAAGGTACCACTTGCGCCGACCACCGGGAACCGCTTGCGGAGCGGGATGTGAGGATCGCGGGTGTAGAGGCAGGCCGGCGGCCAGGTTCGCCTCTGGTTCGCCTCCGGTTCGCTCCCCGGGCCCTGATCGCCGTCACAGCCTGGTGTCTCCTGACACCAGGCTGTCAGGAGGCTCCGGCTACAGGGGAGGCATGAACGAACGAACCATGACCCAGGCGTCCTCGGAGGAGCGAGCTTCCGCTCGGAGGGAAGAAGTCCAGGACTCGAGGGGGGCTGGGATGACTCGCCCCGAGACCCCGACGAAACTGTTTCCGCGGATCGTCACCGACGACCTCGACGGCGCGAGGCGTTTCTACGGGGAGCGACTCGGTTGGAAGCAGACCTTCGACTCCGACGAGTACGTCAGTTTCCAGTGTGATACGGGGCCGGAGCTCGCCTTCGTCCGCCCCGAGCCCACCCAGGAGCACCGCTGCCGGGGGTTCGCCGGGGCCGGCGTCGTCCTCGGCGTGCCGACCCCGGACGCGGACGAGCTCCATCGCAGGCTGCGCGCCTTTCCGGACGTGCGCATCCTCGACGAGCCGCGCGACCAGCCCTGGAATTGGCGAAGCTTCCACGTCGTGGACCCCACCGGCGTGGTCCTGGACTTCTTCCACGTGCTGGATGAGAAGCCCATGGAGGATGCGTCGAGCTGATCGGCTCTTTCAGATCGTGGGGGTGCTGCGCCGTCGCCGCCAGGTGACGGCGCAGCAGCTGGCCGAGCAGCTCGAGGTGTCGGCGCGGACGGTCTACCGGGACGTCGCCGACCTGGTGGCCTCCGGCGTGCCCATCGCGGGAGAGGCGGGCGTCGGTTACCGGTTGGACCCGAGCTATCGCTTGCCGCCGCTCCTGTTCACTCCGGATGAGGTGGAGGCCCTGGTCCTGGGCATGCGTCTGGTGGAGACCTGGGCGGACGACGATCTGCGGCGCTCGGCGCGTGCCGTGCTCGACAAGATCGACGCCGTCGTGTCGCCCGAGGAGCGGCCGCACCTCGATCGCACGGCGCTGTTCAGCCTCTCCTTCGAGACACGGCGGGAGCAACTGGGGCCCTTCGGGCCGCTCCGGCGCGCCATCAACGCTCAACGGCGGGTGTCGTTCCTGTACGAGGATCGCGCCGGGGCGCAGTCGCGTCGCACGGTGCGGCCGCTGGGGCTCTACTTCTGGGGAGGCGCCTGGACCTTGGGCGCCTGGTGCGAGCTCCGGGACGACTTTCGCAATTTCCGGATCGATCGCGTGACGGAGCTCGTGGTGTTGTCCGACACCTTCGCGCTCGAGCCGCCGTGTACCCTGGATGCTTACGTCGCCGCCATGCGGGCCGGGTGAAAGTGGGTAGAGGATTGAAGGTTTCGCGGAGCGCTCCCCGTTGAATCGGAGTGTGTGGATCTCGAAGCCCGCGCGTCGGGCCTGCCGGAACCAGGAGCGCGCTCCTCTGGGGTGCGTGCGCGGTGGCGCGTCCGCTTGCCCATGAGCGGCGAGGGGGGGCGGTGAGGGTGGGGACGGGAGCGCGGCCGGCGGGTTGACTTCGCGAACCCCGTGAAACCAGAGTGCCCGTGGTGCCCTGCCCGAGCTCCCCTTGGCCCCGAGCGCGCCGGCGCTTCCTGTGGGGAGTCGTCGGGGGCCTGCCGCTCGTGCCCTGGGCGTTCCCGTCGGAGAGCAGAGCCGCAGAGGAGAGCTTCGCGGCGCCTTCTCCCCTCCTCGAGGTGCGGGCGGAGGGGGCCGGGTGTCCCGACGCCGCGCTCCTGGAGGCTCAGCTCGAACCGCTCCTGGCCGACTCCCCGCCGGCCGAAGGGGGCGCGGAAAAAATCATCGCCACGGTGGTCGATCTCGGGCCCCGCTACGCGGTGCTGGTGACGGGAGAACCTCGGGAGGTGGAGGACCCGGACCGAAACTGCCTCGAGCGGGCTCGCGCGGCGGCGGTCCTCATCGTCCTCGGAATGCGCACGGAGGGAGGGCAACGCGCCGACGAGACGTCCCCAGGAGACACCGCGCCGGCAGACGCTGCGTCCGCGGGCCCCGCGGGAGCACCCGACACGGAGCTCCTGCTCCAGCTGCTCGGCGGCCTCGAGCACGCGAGGGAGCTGCCGCCGACGCCAGCGGCGTCCTTCGGAGGGATCCTGTCCCGTGCTCCCTGGCGCGTCGGGCTGAACCTCGGCGTCGTCGCCCCCGTCACCCTCGGGGCGGACGGCGACGGGGGGAGGTTTCGGCTGCTCCGTCTCCCCGCCGTTCTCACGGGCGCTCACCTGTGGGAGCTCGGAAATGTCCAGCTCGGTCCGGGGCTCGGCCTGGCCGTGGAGGGCCTGCAGTTTCAGGGCGTGGACACCCCGGGCGCCACGGGAGGCTGGCGCTGGAACGTCGGCGCCGTCGGGGCGGCCACCGGTCGCTTGCGAGTCTCGGGGTGGGCGATCGTCTTCGAGGCGCGAGCCGCAGTGTTTCCGAGGGCTTATGAGGCTTGGGTAGAACCCGATCGGGACCTGGGAGCGAGCCCGCGGTGGTGGTTGGGCACCTATCTCGGCGTCGAGCGTGCCTGGGATCGAACGACGGGCGCGCTTTGAAGGATTCGCGCGGCGCTCCCCATGGACCCTAGATGGAGGCTCCTCTCATGTCCTTGACGGACCCAGGCTCCGAGGGCGGACGCGAGCCCTCGCCTGGACGAGCCCTCGAGGAGTCGGATCCCCTCGCGAGCCCTGCGCGCGGCGCGCCGGACTTCGATCACACCTACTCCACGTACTTCCACCAGGTGTGCCGCTGGCTCCGCGCCTTCGGCTGCCCCATGGCGGAGGTCGACGATCTCGCCCAGGAGACGTTCCTCGTGGTGCGGCGCAAGCTCGACGACTTCGATGGCCAGAACCTCCCAGGGTGGCTCTACCGCATCGCCCAGCGCACGGCCTCCGATCACCGGCGGCGGGCATGGTTCCGGAGGTTGTTTTCACGGAGCAGCGAGGAGCCGGACTCGCTCAGCGCGGGCAAGGGCGATCCCCTGCAGAGCCTCGAGCGACGCCGGGCGGAGCGTGTCCTGCAGCGGGCTCTCGAGCGCATGAGCCCCAAGCGACGAGCCGCCTTCTACCTCTTCGAGGTGGAGGGCTACTCGGGAGAGGAGATCGCTCTCCTGGAGGATGTCCCCGTCAACACCGTGTACACACGCATCCACCACGCCCGGAAGGATTTCGTGCGGTTCGTAGCGGAGCTCACCGCGGATGGACCCCAGGGGGAAGCGCCATGAAGCGCCTCATCGACAGCGAAGCACCGGACGTGGCCACCGAGAGGGCGCAGGAGGTCTTGAGGCGGGTGCGGCCGCTGGCGGCGTCCGAGGCGCGCCTGCAGCGAGTCCGGCGAGCCCTCGACGCTGCGCCGGTCTCCGGCGGGAGACGCGGGGTTCCCCGTTTTCGAGGTGGGTGGGGGGGGCGCGCGGTGGGGATCGCGATCCTGGCAGGAGTCGGCGTCGCTGCGGCTGCGGCTGGATCCGCTTGGTGGACGGCGACGGAGCACGGCGTGGACGCGGGGGAGCCGCCGTCGGAGCGATCGAGGTCCGCTGCGCCGCGTGTCGAGCCGTCCGCGCACGACCCGGCGCCGTCCCCACGCCTTGAGAGCAAGCCCTCGCCCTCGGATCCCTCCGAACGCGAGCCGTCGTGGACCGAGCCATCGGAGGCCCAGCCATCGGAGGCCCAGCCATCGGAGGCCCAGCCATCGGGAGACAATGCGCCGAAGGCCGCGCCACGCGCGAACGTCGCCGGCGAGGCGGCAGCGCGCACCCTGGGCCCCGCGACGGGCCGCACCCCAACCGAACGCGGCGCGCGCACCACCCCGTCGACCCCACGCCAGCCCACGGAGGTGGAGCTGCTCCACGCCGCGGCCACCGCGCTACGGCGAGATCGAGATCCGCAGCGAGCGCTCCAGCTCCTGGAAGGGGTGAGCGGGAGCGGTGCGTTCGAGGAGGAGGCCTTGGCTCTGCGCGTCGAGGCCGCGGCTCGCGCTGGTGATCCCCGCGGCCCGCAGCTGGCACGGACCTACCTGACCCGCTTCCCGGCAGGGCGGTATGCTGAGAGGGTACGTGAGTCCCTCCGCGCTTCCTCTCCACCCTGAACGGTCCGCGCGTCCCCTCCGGGGCGGCGGCTGGTGTCGGGCGTCGTTGCTGGCGTGCTGCGTCGTGGGCTGCGTCGTGGGCTGTGACCCACGGGTCGTCGTCGGGCGCGAGGGCGACGACGACGGGACCTGGTCCGCGGATCACGAGAGCGGCGATTTCGGGCAGTGGCTCGGGGACGGCACCGGCTGGGACAACGCGGAGGGCGGCGGCTCCCTCGAGGTCAGCACGACGCGCGCCTTCCAGGGCGACTACTCCCTGCGCGCGAGCGTCGCGCCCATCGACGGGGAGCTGTCGATGGCGTTCGTCGCGCGGGACGTCTTCGTCGAGGAGAGCACCCTCGGCGCGTGGTTCTTCTTGCCCGAGGCGCCCTCCGCCCATCACCTCGCGCTGATGAAGGTCTCCGCGGCGCCCGATCTCGATCGCTTCGACGTCAACGTGCACGCGCCCGAGGGGGCGCCGCCGCGCCTGCGCGTCTACGAGCATGGGGAGGGCTGGATCACGGAGTCCGCGCCCATCGAGCTCCCCGTTGCGCGTTGGGTGCATGTGGAGGTGTTCGTGCGCACATCCGCTGGGGGAGAGCCGCTGTTGGCCGTCCTGCAGGACGGAGAGCCCGTCCTCGACGTCCGCGGCCAGGAGATCGTCGCCGCGGCGCCCGTGTCGTGGCTCGTCGGAGCAGCCGCGCGCTACGTGGAGCCGTCGCCCTTCGAGCTCTTCATCGACGACGCCTCCGTCGCGCCGGGGCCGTACCCGCTGCTGCCCTGAGTCCTTCGGACGGGTGCGCGTCGTCGGGTGCGCGTCCGTGTCGAACGTCGTCGACTGCGCGTCTCCGACGGCGCGTCCGCGGCCGAGCGTCGTCGAGTGAAGTCGAGTGAAGTCGAACATCGCCGAGTGAGCGTCGTCGCGTGCGTGTCCTCGGTCGAACGTCGTCCGGTGCGCGCCGTCGAGTGAACG
>JAAZAA010000167.1 GCA_012514535.1 Myxococcales bacterium
GATCGACTCCACGGGGATGGCGGCGCTCCGTGACGTCATCCGCAAGGCCCACCGGGACCGCACGAGAGTGATCCTCGTCGGTGTCCACGCGCAGCCGATGGTCGCGCTCGGCCGAACGGAGCTCCTCGACATCGTTGGCGACGAAAACCTGTTCGGGACCGTGCAGGAGGCGCTGGCGGCGTTGCAGGACGATCGTGCCGAGGAGGCGCGCCAGACGACGATTGCCAATCCTGGCGGGGGAGGTTCATGAAGTGACGCCATTCCGGACGTCGAGCGTCGAGGCGGTCCTCGCCCACGCCAACGGCAACGCCTGAGCACCCGAACACGACGAGGCCCCCGACCGCGGACGCGGCGGGGGCCTCGCTCGTGGCGCGACACCGAACGAATCAGCTCATCCGCTCCTTGAGCGCCTTCCCCGCGCGGAACGCAGGCGTCTTCGAGGCCGGCACCCGCATCTGCTCGCCCGTGCGTGGGTTCCGGGCCATACGCTCGCCACGCTCCCGCACCTCGAACGTGCCGAAACCGGTGATCCCGACCCGCTCCCCCTTCCGCAGCGCCTCGCTGATCACGCCATTCTCAGGATCGAAAAGCGCATCCACCACCGCCCGTGCATCCTTCTTCGTCAGGTTCGCCCGCGCGGCGAGCTGGTCCACCATCTCTCCCTTGTTCATCCCGTCCTCCGTGCAGGTTGCGTTCAATCCCCAGGCCGCCACGGCCCGGTCCCGAATCCTCCCACCCCGCCTCAGTCCGCCGCCTTGCGCTCCCCCGTCTCCCCCGCCTCCCCCTCCACCACCTGCTCCACGAACATGTCTTGGATCAGACGGTTGAAGTCGCGTTGCATCTCATCGTGCTCACGCTCACCCCGTCTCCCGAGTTCCGCCAGACGCGGCTCGCCGATCCGGTCTCCGATCGCGGCGAACGTCGCACACGTGTCCTGCGCTTGACGGATCATGACCACGTCCCCGACCAGCCGAAGGAAATCATTCCCTCGCATCGCGTCCATCGCGCCACGCGCCTTCCCCACGATCGAACCCAGCGCGTGCTTCACCTTCTCTCCACCCCCGGTCGCGCCCAGCCCCTCAGCGAACTGCTCCAACTCCCGCTGATGCGCCTGGAGCCGAGGAACCCACCCCGCGCACAACGCCTTGAAGCGCCCGTCCTCAGCATCCTTCTGGTGAGACTCCACGCTCTCGAGCAGCGAGCGGTGCTGCATCACCGCGTCGGCGACCTGCGACCGGAGAAAATCCCTGCCTCGCTCCATGCCCCACTCCGTCCTGTCTCGGAAATCGTCCGCGCCCCGCCGCGCACCGCGGCGACGGGCGGCCGCTCCCCTTGCGCACGTCCTGTGCCGACACCCCCAAGTGCTCCCGCATGATGGACCACTTCCCCTCAACCCGATCCCCTGGCACGTCAGGGCACCACTCTTGCTCCCCTTGAGACCGTGGCTGCGAAGACGTTCTCGGAGGCTTCCATGGCCGACATCCTCGAGCGAGACGACCTATCCGTCTACGTCCTGGCCGGTGTTCCGGCCAGCTTCAAGAACAAGCTGAAGAAATTCGTCGAGAAGGAATCGAAGAAGGATGGCGACGCGATGCTCCTCGACGAGGAGTTCTCGGAGTGGGTGATCGCGCGGCTGAAGAGCGAGAAGCGGAAAGGCACGCAACGTACTGCCGCTTCCGCGGCGCTCTGGCGGGCCTTCTCGGCGCTGAGCGCGGCGCGTTACCACCTGCAGCACTATCCCGAAGAGGAGCAGCGCGTGCGCGAACTGCGACGGCAGGTCGAGGAGATGTGGCACGAGCTGAGCCCCACGACTGAGTCGGGGGAAGCGGCGTAGCACGCCGAATCAGGCTTTTCCCCACATGATTTCCGGGGTCCCCCGACTGCGGAGCACCCTGCCCGATCCCATCTTGCCCTCTCACCGCGGCTGATCGCCCGGATTCGCGAGTGCGCTTCGAGGCGAGGCCATGGCACGACGGTGAGACCGGCGCATTTCGGCCAGCTGGATCGGTGAGCCA
>JAAZAA010000027.1 GCA_012514535.1 Myxococcales bacterium
AGGACCCCTCATGCGAGACCCCCTACCCATCAAATCCAAAGGACAGTGGCACCTCATGCTCGAGGACGCACGACGACGCACGGACGAGATGCTCGCGTTCGATCCCAACCGCGACATGCTGAAGATCATCCGCGCTCAGCTCGACTTCATGGAGCAATGCGTCCAGGGCGGACGCAACCCCACGGAGGAGGAAGCCAATCGCGTCACGCTTGGTCCGATCGCCGTGAAAAACCTCGAAGAAGAAGACCCTGAATACGCGCGCTGGCTGATGAAGCTTCACTACACCTTCTCCAGAACCTGGAAATCCCTGGCCTGACGCGAGGCTTCCCCGTGCGCTGCACCCCACGCGGGCCGCGATCCCTCGAATCGGCAGAGAAGTACCGTGCGACCACCCCAGGCCATTCATGACTGACGCTCTATCTGTCCAGTCGAAAGGACAGTGGTACTTGCTGTTGGAGGACGCCCGTCGCCGCACCGACGAGAAACTCGCCTTCGACCCCGACCGCACTATGTTGAAGGTCATTCGCGCTCAGCTCGACTTCATGGAGCAGTGCACCAAGGGCGGGCGCAACCCGACGAAAGACGAGACCGATCGCATCACCCTGGGCCCGATTGCCGTGAAGAACCTCGAGGAAGAGGATCCTGAATACGCCGACTGGCTCAAGGAACTTGATTACACCTTCTGCGTGACCTGGAAGACCCTGCCCTGAGCCGACCACGAACCGACGCTCGCCTCCTTCGACCGCAGAAGGCGAACGAGCGCCCGCCCCGCGTGCTTCGACGCGGCAGGTCCGGAGCGTGTCCCTCGTCGACGTGGTCGGCCGCCTAAGAGTGCTCTCCCGATGACGTCCCCGAGCGGCGCTCCAGGAAGCGCTCGATGAGCGCCACGGTGAGCGGCGGCATCTCCTCCATCGGGTAGTGGCCGACGTCGGCGAGCGCCGTCACGGCGAGCTCGGCGCACAGCGGGCTCAGGTTCTTCAGCACGGCTTCTCGTCGCATGGGGGGCGCGTCCTGCTCCCCCGTGATCGCCAGCACCGGGACGGCGATGGGGCCCGCCGGATCCGGGAGCCCGTCCCGGGCGAACATCGCGACGTAGCCAGCGGCCGCAGCTGGATCTGCGCAGGCGAGCCAGCGCGCTGCCTTGTACTTCGTCCACCCCGACGACAACCGCGCCGCGAACCGCTGCTCGATCGCCGAGCTGCGCGTCGCGTCGTCCGCGAGCGCCAGCGCTCGGGAAGCCTCGAGGGTCGCGTCGTCCACGCCGAACCCCGCTGGTGGCGGCGGCGTGATCACCACGACGCGCCGGACGCGTCCCGCGTGACCTTGCGCGAGGTGCAACGCGACGAGGGAGCTCATCGAGTGACCGACGACCGCCAGCTCAGTCCATCCCAGCGCGTCCGCGAGGGCGAGCACGTCGGAGGCGGCCTCCTCGACCGTGAAGGCCCCCGTACGTCCCCGCGACCTCCCGTAGCCCCGCAGATCGGCGAAGGCGAACGTGAAGCGCGTGCCGTCGAGGTACGGTCGCGCCCCGTCCCAGGTCGACGTGTCGCAGAGCCAGTCGTTCATGACCACGACGCGCGTGGCGCCTGTGCCCACGAGCTCGTGGCCGAGGGGCAGCGCGCTGCCTGCAGCTTCGGTCGCCATCATCCACTCATCTTCTAGTCGACTCTCACGAGCACCCCAACCACCTCTCCCCACCAGCCCCGCATGTCCGATCCCGGCCGGTCGACCAAAAGAGACCGATCGGTCTCTTTTGGGAGCGCGCGTCCGGCGCCCTCGAGGAGCAATCCTTCCTACGCAGACCGTCACTCCCCGACAAGGTGTGCACCGACAAGGTGTGCGACTTCTCACCCGTGGCCAAGGGGGCCGACGACGCGCGACCCGTGATAAGGTGACGAGAACCGACGAATCGATGACACGAGCGCCGGCGCAGAGATCGCGGCGGCTCGTGTTCGACACGCACTGAGAGCAGGTGACGAATCGATGAGACACGAGCGCGGGCGCAGAGATCGACGGCGGCTCGCGCTCGACACGCACTGCGAGCAGGTGATGGATCGATGAGACGAGCGCGACACCTCGGGGAGACACTTTGCTTCATCAGCGCCCTCGCCCTCGCGGGCTGTGGAGACGACAGCAACGGTGGCGGCGGCGCTGGTGCCGGCTCGGCGAGCGGCGATGGGACGGTCACCGAGCAGTGGGCGGGCTACTGCACGGGGACCTTCACGGAGGACACCCCCATCCCGGACGCCTTCGGCGACATCGCGTTCACCGCGCGAGCGGGCTCGGAGTAGCTCCTCTCGGAGTTCAGCGACACCTTCGGGGCGCGCGCCGAGTTCCTGTATCTGACCGACGTGGGGCCGTCGACCTTCGAGGTAGACCCGAACGACGCTGGGGAGTGGCCCTTCACGAGCAACTGCGCCATCGGCGAGGGGATCCCCTACTCGGGCGTCTTCGACGACGTCAGCGTCTTCGCGGACGAGGAGCTCACCACGAAGATCTGCGATCTCAGCGAGGGCTCGGTGTTGCGCGCCGCCGCCGGCAGTGGCTACGGCTTCTCCAGTTCGTCCGGTGCTTCCGCGATCTACGAGGTGATCCTCGGCCCCTTCAGCGCCGAGTGTGAAGGACACGGCCTGGGCTACGTGCTCGTGCCGCGCACGACCATCTTCGGCACCACCACCTGGCTCGTGCCGATCGCGCAGCTCATCGGCTCCGAGTGAGCCCCTCACGTCCACACCCTCCCTCCCCGGAGCTCCCAACATCGCTCCGTGCACCGGGCAGCGAAGCTCTCGTCGTGGCTCACCAGGAGCAGCGCCCCCGGGTAGTCGGCCAGGGCCCGCTCGATGCGCTCGATGGACGGCAAATCGAGGTGATTCGTCGGCTCGTCGAGGGCCAGCAGCCACACCTGCCGCCCGAGCCCCAGCGCCAGCGCGACCTTGCGCGCCTCCCCCGGTGACGGCTGGGCCGAGCTCAAGAGGGCCGCCGGATCCAGTCCCAAGGTCGCCGCCACCGACAGGACCCGCCCGCGTACGTCGGCGGGCAAGGCGCGCACCTCCGCCGCGAGCTCCCGCCGCGCGGCGGAGTCGAGCTCCTGGGGCACGTAAAGGCAACGCTCCGCCGGCAACGCCGCCGCTTCGAGCAGGCGCGTCAACAGGGTCGTCTTGCCCACGCCGTTCGGCCCGCGCAGGTGCACCCGGTCCTCGCGTCCGAGCACGAGCCGTACGTCCCGCAAGAGCTCCTCACTCCCCGCCCGCAGCACGGGCTCATCGAGCGCACACAGCTGCCGCCGCGGACAGGGCACGTAGTCCACGAAGATCTCGCCGCCACGCTCCTTCTCCACGCGCACCCCCGCCACCGCATCCCGGGCTCGCTCCAGCTCACGCCCGTGCACCCCCACGCTCTGCCCATGGCGCGTCTCCGCGAAGCTCACCCGGTTGCGGGCGAGGATGCTCCGCGCGTCGTTGTCGTGGCGGTTCTTCATGCGCTTGCGCGCCGAGAGCTGACCGCTCGCCGCCTCCTGGCGTCGCCGCGCCGCTTCCAGCTTCTTCTCCGCCTTGCGGAGCTCTCCCTGGAGGCGCTCGCGTTCGCTCCGCCGCTCCCGCTCCTCCGCCTCCCACTGGCGCTGCGCCTCCCCATAGGCCCCCACGTACTGCCGCACGGTCCCGCCCTGGGCGCCCGCGCGCCCGCCACCGCGGGAGCTCCCGCCGGGCCCTCGGCGCACCCGCAGGGTCGCGTCCGTGAGCGCCTCGAGCAGATCGCGCTGATGGGACACCACCACCCCGATCCCCGAAAACTCCCGCAGGGCCGCGCACAACACATCGCGCGCCTCCGCGTCCAGGTGGTTGGAGGGTTCGTCGAGCAGGAGCACATCGGGCTCCATCGCCAGCGCCGCTCCCACCTGCCAGCGCTTGCGCTCCCCGGGAGAGAGCGTGTTCCAGCGCTCGAGGTCCTCGGCGCGGAGCCCGAGGCGTCCCCGCCAGCGTGCTCCCTGGGGAGTCGCCCCCTCCGCCAGCGAGCGCGCACCCTCGGGTGGGCTCTCCACGTCCTGCACGCACAGGACGATGCGCGGCGCCGCCGGCTGCCACCGTACGCTGCCCGCGTCGGGCTGCAGCTCGCCGCTCAACAGGCGCAGCAAGGTCGTCTTGCCCGCTCCGTTCTCGCCCACGAGCCCGTACCAGCCCGCGGTGAGGTGCAGGGACACGCCCTCGAGCAACGGCGAGGCCCCATCATGGGAGAAACTCAAATCGACGATTCGACACGAGGTCATAGGAACACGCTCCAAAGGAAAAAGGTGGGGCCCTCCCCGCGGCGCGCCGCCGGCGGATCTCGTCGTGTTCCCAGGAGGTGTGCCGCGCGCCGCGTCTTGCGCCGGCGTGAACCTCGCGAAGCCCGCCGTACGTCGTGACCGCGTCGCTTGACGGCGGGTGCGTCACTTCACGGCAGCGGTTGCGGCCAGGCGTCGGGGACGGACGTCGCGGCCCCGCCGAGCAGGAGCACCTCGCCGTCACGGCCCCCAACGACCTGCGAAGCCGCAGCGAAGCGGGGACCCCTCGAACCTCGACGCGGCCCAACGCCGCGCGATGGGCAACACCACCTGGGATCACCTTCGCCGGGCGCTCAGGGGCGCCCGGCCGAGACCCGACTCCACGTCAACGCCACACGCACACGCCGCTCCTCGTCGGGAGCTTCCGTGCCGGCAGGGCGAATGGACTCGGGGTCAGGCTACGTACCGCATCTACGCCGCGCGGAGCGGCATCCCCAGAATGCCGCCTCGCGCGCGCTCGCGCAACCACCGATTTCACGCACCCGGGCTTCGACGGGGCCGCGCCCCGACGTCTGGACGCCCCGCTGCTCGCCGCCCGGACCACCGCTCGGCGGCTGCTCGCTGTCCCCACCGAGACGGCCCCCCTTCGGGACGGCTCAGGCTCCTGCGTGCCAACCGGTCGCGCTGCGTACCCCCGACGGGGCGAGGGCGTGATCCAGGGTGTCGGCGAGGCGCAACGACAAAGCAAGGATCGTCAAGGTCGGGTTGAGGTAGCTGCCCGCCGGGACGACGGAGCCCCCCACGACGTACAGGTTCTTCGTGGAGTGGACCCGCAGCTCCGGATCGACGACGCCGAGCCGAGGATCGACGTGCATGCGGGTCGAGCTCAGGTGGTGGTAGTTCGTGAGCAGCGGAGGCGCTCCCTCTTCCTCCGGGTCGAAGGCCCGGGCGATCCGCACGTGCCCGCTCCGCTCCAGTTGCTCGTAGAGGATGGCGCAGTGCTTGCGCAGGGAATCGAGATCCGCCTGGGCAACGCGCCAGTCGACCCGCACACGCCGTCGCCCGAGGTGGTCGGTCCGTGAGGACAGAGTGATGCGCGACTCCCGCTGGGGCACCTGCTCCGCCAAGATGCGCAGGAACGTCCCCTTGCGTCCGCGCCAGCCGTCCCAACGGAACGCGGCCAGATCCCGGGCATGCCGCAAGGTCGCCAGGGCTTGCCGTCGGCTCTGCGACACGGCCCCGCAGCGCACCGCCTTCCGCAGGCCCCGCGCCGCGTTCACGCCGGGCGAGAGATAGGCCCGCTCCGCGCTGCAGACCCAGAAAGCCGCGTTGAGCAGCCCCTCGCGACGGATGCGCTCCTCACCCAGCCAGAGCATCGCCTGCCGCTTGTGCGCCTCGTCATCCACGCTCTCCTCGAAGACACGCGCGTCGAAGAGCTCCTCGCCCACGGGCTCCAGCACCGCGCAGTCGAAGGCGATGTGGTCCATGAAGTACCGGCCCACGTTGTCGTGCTCGTTGCCGACCCCGTTGCCGTACCGCCCCCTCGACT
>JAAZAA010000168.1 GCA_012514535.1 Myxococcales bacterium
ATCCCCCTCCGCTCCACCCCCCACTCTCCGACCCCAAACCTCCCAGCCTCGACTCTCACTCCACCCGCTCCAACCCGCACTCCCCAACTCCAACCCGCGACTCCCACTCCCCCCGCTCCAACCCACACCTCCCATTGCCCCCGTGACCAGCTCCGTGAAGGGGTCACGGCTACCCTCTCCTCCTCCCTCGATCCACCCCGCCCGCCGCAGGCGCCCCCGATCCCCATGACACCGGCCAGCCTCGTTGCTACGGCCGAACCATGGACACGGCCCGCGGAGCTGTGACGGGAACGGAGCTCGGCTCCCCGCGGGCGCGCCGCGCCCTCGGCGCAGGGGCTCTCGTCGCGCTGCTCGTCGCCTCCGCGTGGCCCATCGCGCGGACCTCTCTGAAGCCGGCGCCCACGCCCGTCGCCACGCTGAGCCGCGACTCCTCCGCCATCGACGAGGCGGAGGCCGCCGTGGCCCACCTCCACGCCGCCGCCGCGAACCTCACGGAGACCGCTCACGAAGTGCTCACGGCTCGCGGAGCCGCCGGCTCCGGCGGCTCCGCATCCGCGCTCTCTGGCCCCTCACGGGGAGCGACCTCGGCGACGGATCCGATCACCCAGTGCCTCCAAGGGCTCGTCCCCCCGGGCACCTTCGGCGCGGGGCGCCTCGACTGGGTGTGCGAGCAGTCGGACGTCTGGCAGCTCCAGCTGGATCTCTACGGTCGGGTGGCCTCGCGAGGCCATGGCCCGGGAGTCGCCCTCTGGGCCCGGCTCGGTCACTACGAGCTGGGCGCCATCGCCCTCCTGCGCGCCACCTGCTGCCCGGGCGCCCCCGCGCTGGTCGTCGAGGTGCCGACGGAGCGCTGCGGCTCGCCGGGGGACGCGCTGGCGTCCCTCGCTCCTTCTCCGAAGGACGACGCGGGACCCACTCCGGAGGCGGTGGAGCGCTACGCCGACACCCTGCAGTGCCTCGCAAACCGTCGGGTGTGGTTGCCCAAAGCGTGGGCGGGCGTGGGTCCGACGGAGTCGCGGCGGGCGTTCGACGACTTCCTCACGGGGCTCGCGGCGACCTCGAGCACGCCTCGAGCTCACCTTGAGTAGGCCCCCCACGCCGCGTAACCTCCCTGAATCGCCCCCTCCACGTGACCCCCTCCACGTGACCCTCGCCCAACGCCTGATCGCCGCCACCGCGGTCCTCACCATCGCCACGACCGCCGTGCTCGGCTTCGCCGTGCGGGAGGCGTGGCGTCGCACCGAAGAGTCGCGCTTCCTCGCGGAGTTCCACGGCGCCGTGGCCGATCTGCACAAGGAGATCGAGCGGGAGGTCGCGGAGCTGGCGAAGGTGCTCGAGCCCCTCTGCGCCCACGAACCCCTGGTGGACAGCGCCCTGATCGGTCGCAAGAGCGGCGATCTCCCGGAGCGTCGTCTGTCCATCAGCCTGCGCGTCCCCGAGATGATGCGGGCCAACCGCTTCGACGAGCTCCTCCTGATCACGGATCGGGGTGAGATCCTCGGACGTGGCCAGAGCGAAGCCTTCGCCGGCCACGGCGACCGCCCCGGCGCCGTGCAGCGCGTGCGCGAGCTCGGCGGTGAAGTGCAGCTGCGCCAGGAGGAGCCCAGGGCGTGGGAGGCCGCCTGCCGCCGCGGGGACGATCGGACCTGGGTCGCCCTCCTCGCGGCGCGCCACGTGGAGCCCCTGCTCGACGCCGCCTCCCGTCGTCATGGCCTGGAGCTCGGCCTCGAGGAGCCCGCGCGAGCCGGCCGGGACGCGTCCCAGTATCTCGTCAGCCGCGTGAACTTCCCGGAGCTCGGCGGCCAGCCCTTGTGGGCCACCCGCTCACGCACGCCGCTCACGGCCGCCCTGCGTCAGCTCGATCTCACCGTGGCGGTGCTCGGCGCCAGCACGATCCTGGTGGCGCTCCTCGTGGCGATCTGGCTCGCCCGCGGCCTGGCTCGCCCCGTGGTCCAGTTCGCGCACCAGGCCCGCGAGGTCGTCCGGGGCACGGCGCGCCCCATCGCCGCCACCGGCGGGCGCGAGCTCGAGGAGGCCGCCGCCGCCTTCAACCAGACCCTCGAAGATCTGGCGTCCCTCAAGAACCGGCTCGCGGCCACGGAGCGCATCGCCGCCCGGCGCGAGGTGGCCCGCCGGGTCGCCCACGAGATCAAGAACCCGCTGGCTCCCATCCGCGCGTCCATCGAGACGCTCCGGCGGCTGCATGCCCGCAACGATCCGGCGTTCCAGGACTACTTCGACGAGGCGACGCGGACGGTGCTCGCCGAGGTATCACGCATCAACCACATCGTGGCGGAGTTCACCCGCTACGAGCGCTTGCCCGCGCCGCGCCCGGTGCCCTTCGACGTCCTCGAGGCGACCCGCGCCGTCATCCAGCTGCACCAGAGCCAGGGCATCCCCATCCACTTCGACGCGAGCCCCTGCCCCCCCCTCTGCGCGGACCGCGACCAGTTCGTGCAGATCCTCACGAACCTCATCCAGAACGCCCAGGACGCCCTGGAGGGACGACCCGATCCCCGCATCCGGATCCAGATCACGCACCGCCCGGAGCGCAACGCCGTCGAGCTGACCGTCGAGGACAACGGGCCGGGTGTCCCCGCGGAGCTCCAGGCGCGCCTCTTCGAGCCCTACGCCACCTCCAAGGCCCACGGCACCGGCTTGGGGCTCGCCATCGCCCAGCGGATCGCGGTCGAGCACGGCGGCGATCTGTTCTACGCGACCAGCAACGAACCGGGCCGGAGCGTCGCGCCCGCCGCTGCCGGGCAGGAGGCGGGTCGCTCGGCGCGGGGCGCGCGCTTCGTGCTGCAGCTCCCCCTGGGGGGCCCGCCGCGCCTCGACGGCTCCATCGCGCCCCCCGACGGCGACGTGACTCGCCCGTCCCAGGGCCCCCGCGCCTGAGCTCCACGGCGCTCTCGCGTGGCGCTCACATCGGTCTACCTCCACGCACCAGGTCTGCGCTTCGCCCCCGCCACCGCGACCGCGGCGGTCACGCCGTCCTCCCCGCTGCTCCCCGCGCTTTCTCCAGCGCGGATCGGCGGCCTCACCGAGGCTCGCCCGCGCCCGGCAGAGCCCGCTCCAGAGGTGTCGTTACCGATGAAAGCTGTTCGGTTTCTCATGAAACCGCTACGCTGCCAGGCGACGACTCCCCATCTCCCAGGGAGCCATTGAGTAGCCTCCATGCCTCGACTCTCACAGCGTCAGTTGCTGGCCCTCGCCGCGATCGCCGCGGTCGCCATTTTCTTCGGTCTCACCCGTCGCGAGCTGCTGCTCCACTTCCTCGCCGTCGGTGCCGTGGGCGTCCTCGGGGCCCTGTGGGCCCTCTCCGATCAGGACACGCGCGCCCTCGACCGCCTCCGCACGGCCGTCCGACGCCTCGCCGAGGGGCGCCCCATCACCCGCCCCGCCCAGGCCGATCCGGCGCTGCTCGCCGTGTACGACGAGCTGGACGAGGTCGCCTCCCAGGTCTCGGACCTGCGCAGCTCCTCCGGGGACCGCCTGAAGCACGTGGGCGAGCTCGCCGGCACCATCAACGACTCCCTGCGCCGCCTCACGGAGGCGGTCGCCCAGCAGCAGGCCCTCAGCGACGAGGCCCAGCGCCACATCGGGGACTCCACGGCGAGCCTGCGGGACATCGCGCAGCACGTGGAGACCTTGGCCAGCGCGGCGGACGAGTCCAGCTCGTCGATCCTGGAGATGACCGCCACGAACGACGAGGTGGCGGAGAACACCGTGGAGCTCGCCTCGAGCGTGCGGGAGATGGTCGCCTCGATCGAGGAGATGACGTTCTCGATCAAGGAGGTCGCCAAGAACGTCGACGCCCTCTCGCTCACCGCGGAGGAGACCAGCTCGAGCATGAACGAGATGGACGTCTCCATCGATCAGGTGCAGTCGAACGCCAACGAGACCGCGCGCCTCAGCGAGGAGGTCGCTCAGGACGCCGAGCTCGGCGCCGAGGCCATCCTCAAGACGATCGGTGAGATCTACCGGATCAAGGAGAGCAGCCAGGAGGCCGTGGCGGTCATCTCGAACCTCGGCTCCCGCATCGAGGCCATCGGTCAAATCCTGAACGTCATCGACGAGGTCGCGGAGCAGACGAACCTGCTCGCCCTCAACGCCGCCATCATCGCGGCGCAGGCGGGGGAGCACGGCAAGGGCTTCGCGGTGGTCGCCGACGAGATCAAGGATCTCGCCGAGCGCGCCGGGGCGAGCACGAAGGAGATCGCCGAGCTCATCAAGACCATCCAGTCGGAGAGCAAGAACGCCATCAGCGCCGTGGAGCGCGGCGCCCACAACGTCGACCGGGGCGTCGAGGTGTCCAACGAGGCCGAGCGCGCCCTCAAGAAGATCCTCGAGAGCTCCCAGAAGAGCACGAACATGGTCCGGGCCATCGCGCGGGCCACGGTCGAGCAGGCCAAGGGCTCCAAGCAGGTCACGGACGCGATCGGGCGCATCGCCGAGACGGTGCAGCAGATCGCCGCGGCCACCGCCCAGCAGGCGCGCGGCTCGGAGCTGATCATGAAGAGCGGCGAGAAGATGCGCACCATCTCCCAGCAGGTGGAGCGCTCCAGCCAGGAGCAGAGCCGCGGCGGCCGCCAGATGACCCAGGCCATCGAGAGCATCAACAGCATGCTGAGCGAGCTGAACTCCGCTCACCGGGATCAGACCCTCGGCTCCGAGCGCGCCCTCGCCGTCACGCGCCGCATCGCCGAGGCCGCGCGCCTCCAGGACGAGGTGCTGCACCAGCTCATCACCCAGGTGCAGCAGCTGCGGCGCGGCTCCACCGACGACTGGGAGTGAGCCGAAGCCGCCTCGACGCAGCGGACGCGACGGCCCAGCTCGACGGCCCAGCTCAACGGCCCAGCTCAACGGCCCAGCTCAACGGCTGGGCCCGCACCCCACGGCGCCGGGGCTGGTGACCTCGACGCCGTGCTCCCCCACCGGGACGTCCGGCGGCACCACGACCTCGCCCGCGTAGACCCCGCGGGCGTCCGTGGGCAGGGACCCGAGGGGAATCGTTCGCCCCTCGCCCGTACGGAGCGCGAAATCGACCCGCCCGAACCCGCAGGGGCCGCCCGCGCCTTCGAGGCGACCCATCACCCGCAGGGGGTGGCCACGGCGGATCGACGCGTGCCCCAGCTCCAGGGTCACGGTGCTCGGCGGCCCCTGCGCGGCTCCCGGGCTCGCTCCGCCGGGCACGACGTCGGACGGCGCGACGCCGGGCACGAGATCGCCCGGATCGACGTCTCCCGCGTCGCCCTCCGCGGAGCTCGCGTCTCCGAGAGGTCCGTCGGGCGCGGAGCTGCCGTCGGTGCGCGGGGGCTCCCCCGGTTGCCCGGAGCCCGGCGCAGCGCCGTCCTGGGGTCCCTCCGAGGGCTCTCCCGCGGGCGGCCGCCCCAACCCCGGCGTGGTCGCCCCTGGATCCGAGCGCGCGGGCCAGGGGAACGCGTCGCTGGGCGGGCGATGGAGCGGCACCTCCGGAGGACGTTCGTACTCGATGCGCCCCGCCGCTCCGCCGAGATCGATGCGGTGCCAGAGCCGGCCATCGAACACCTCGACCCAGGCGTGGGCCTCGTTGTGTACGAAGCGCGTGGGCAGGCCCAAACGATGGGCCGTGACCAGGAACGCGTAGGAGCGGTGGCGGCACACGCCCTTCCGGGAGAGGGCGAGCTCCTCGTAGAGCCCCTCCGTGGTCGCCGCCGCAGGCAGCTCCGAGGACGGCGCGAAGCTCCGAAAGTGGGCCACCAGGCGCTCGAGGGCCTCCGCGGGTTGGAGGAGGCGGGAGACCCCGAGCCGCTCGAGCACCCGATCCGCCTCGTCTTGCACGCGCGCCGGCAGAGCCGACACGTGCTCGCGGAGCTCGTCCCAGCTCGTCGCGGCGAAGCGGCTGCCGAAGACCGCGCGGGGGACCGACAGCTGCATGAGCAGCCGCGCCCGGGTCGAGCGCTCCCCGACGGCGAACCAGTTCCCCGCGCCGTCCACCTCCACGGCCACGTCCACGGCCGGATCCGTGTGCAACGCGAGCAGGCGCGCTCCGGGAGCCACGCTGGGGATGCGCACGGGGGTGTCGGCGATGAGCTCCACCTGGATGTCGCCGAAGAAGGCGTCCTCGCCGGCGCGCGCGCTGCCCCCCACCTCCAGGACCCGACGCCGCGTGTCCCGCACCGCCAGCTCCAGGTTCTCTCCGACGCGATCGAAGGCGAACAGGCGCTTGAACGGCGCCACGCTGGGCGAGAACGGATCGTCGTAGCGCACGACGTCCGGCTGCGTCGTCAGGCGATCGATCTGGTAGGCGGCGTCCACCCCCTGCCCGGGGCCCGCGCCGCCGTAGACGCTGTTGGAGCGGCTCGCCTCCCCCGGAGCGGGCACCATCCCGCTCGGCGTGTCGAGGGCCGCAGGCAGCCGGCCCCGCGCCGCCGTCGCCCCCCAGCGCAGGTCTTCGGCCGGGTCGGGATCGAAGCGCACGTGGCGCGTCGGGCCGTCGGCCTGCCCAGCCCCGGCCGCCGACAGCACCAGGAGCGCCAGGGTGGCCGCGGGCCCCCGGTGCTGCAGGGATTTTCCTCGGGAGGGGCGCCTCACGCCCCGGAGTCTAACCCATCCCGACGTGGAGCACTGCTTGCTCTATAGTAGGCGCCATGAAGTCTGGCGTGGACCAATCGAACCTGGGGGAGCCGGGCAGCCCGGCACGTCTGGAGCAACAGCTCCGCGAGCTGCCCGAAGACTGTCGGAAGCTCCTCGATGAGCACCATTTCCGTCCGGAGCAGCTGCTGCGGCTCGCGCGCAGGCTCCACGAGCCGGGCCAGGACGTGAACCGCGTCAAGGGCCGGGTGACCCCCTGCGCCCCCGAGGATCTGGTGCGTCTCCCGGAGCCCGGCACCCCCGAGGCGCAGCGACTGCGGGAGCTCGGCGAGGAGGCCCTGCGCAAGGGGCAGTGCGCCCTCGTGGTGCTCGCCGGGGGCATGGCCACCCGCATGGGCGGCGTCGTGAAGGCCCTCGTGGAGGCGGTCCCCGGCCACACCTTCCTCGATCTGCGTCTCCAGGAGGCGGAGTCGCATCGGGCACGCCACGGCGCCCCGGCCCCCCTGTGGCTGATGACGAGCCACACCACCGCGGGGCCCACGATCGAGGCCATCGGCTCGCGCCTGGACGGCTACTCCGTGGCGACCTTCCCCCAGTTCCTCTCGCTCCGCCTCACGCCCGACGGCCAGGTGTTCCGTGACGCCCAGGGCCAGCCGAGCGTCCACTCTCCGGGGCACGGCGACCTGCCCGACGCGTTGAAGCAGAGCGGTCTCCTCGACCGCTTCATCGCCGAGGGGGGGCGCCTCGTGATGGTCACGAACCTCGACAACCTGGGCGGCGGGCTCGATCCCATGGTCGTCGGCTTCCACCTGGCGGGGAACGCGGCGGTGACCTGCGAGGTCGCCGACAAGGTGCCGGGAGATCGGGGCGGCATCCCCGTGCGCGTCGACGATCGGCCGGTGGTGCTCGAGGAGTTCCGCTTGCCGGAAGACTTCGACCCCACCTCCGTCAGCGTGTTCAGCGTCAACACCTTCACCTTCGACGCCAAGGCGCTGCAGCAGCTCTCCCTGGACTGGACCTACTGCACCGTGGAGAAGAAGGTGGAGGGCAGCCCCGTCATTCAGTTCGAGCGGATCATCAACGAGGTCACCTTCGCCCTGCCGACCCGTTACCTCCACGTGACGCGCACCGGCACGGGGTCGCGCTTCCTCCCCGTGAAGGACTACGATGAGCTCGAGCGCCGCCGCCCGGAGATCATGGCGGTGGCTCGGGAGCGCGGCATGCTGCCGCCAGGAAGCCAACACTCATGAAGCAATCACGTCGCCTCGGGGGCGCGCCCCCCGCGGGTCGGAATCACACCGCCTCCTCACGCCCCACGCTGCGAGCCCTCGGTCGGATCGCCCTGGTCGGACCCCTGGTCTGGGGAGCCGTCACCGGCTTCGCTGCCTCGGAGGCCAGCGCCCAAGAGCCCGTGAGTCGCCCCGTGCAGCTGCCGGCGCCGGGGCGCAGCGTGGCGGGCAACGGCGACTCGACGGCCATCGTGGAGAACCCGGCGAACCTCGCGTTCCTCCCGGGCGCGGAGCTGCGCTGGTCGGGCTTCTTCCTCGACGATCGGGCGCTGGTGCCCTCCCAGGGGCACGCCTTCGGGCTGGCCTTCCCGTTGCCGTTCCTCCCCATGGCCACGGGCATCCGTTACGACTTCGTGAACCCGACGGAGGCGGTGTCCCAGCATCTCTTCCAGCGCCAGGCGAACTACCACTGGCTCACCTGGGCGCTCGCCCTGGGATCCGAGACGGCGTCCATCGGCCTGTCCTTCCAGCGCTCCTACTCGAGCAGCGGCGCGCTCCACGGCTTCCGCAGCTGGTCCGCGTCCGCGAGCGCGCGCCCCAGCGACTACTTCGGGTTCGCGGTGGTGGCCCGCAACATCAACGGTCCCCACAGCGACTGGGGCGCCCGCATCGGCCCCTCCTACGACCTCGCCGGCGTGATCCGCCCCACGGGCACGGACGTGCTCGAGCTCGGCGTCGAGAGCCGGTTCATCGACGAGGAGGGCGGCTACTGGGTGCCGCGCGGAGTGCTCGACGTCGCGATCCCACAGTTCGGGCGCCTGCGCGGAGACTTCGCCATGAGCGATCCCTGGGAGGACGTGCGTCAGCGCGCGTGGGTCGCCTCCGCCAGCCTCGTGCTCATCGGGAACCCCTTCGATGGCTCCGTGGAGCTGTCCGGCGGCACGCGCTTCGGCAACGGCCTGGGCAGCCAGGCGAAGGGAGTCCCGCAGCACAACATCCACACGGAGATCGCGTTCCGGAGCTTCCGGGAGAACTGGGGGACCGACGCACGACGCATGGCCGTGCGCGTCCGCATGGAGGACACTCCCGGGGCGCGCCAGCACGTGGCGCTGCTCCGCCGGCTCTGGTCCCTGGCCGACGACGAGCCCTCCGTGCGCGCCGTCGTGCTCGAGCTGCGCGCCTCCCCTGCGAGCAGCTTCGCGCACGTGCAGGAGCTCCAGGACGCCCTGTACTACCTGCGTCAGCAGGACAAGCTCGTGCTCTGCCACTTGGAGGACGCCAGCGGGGCGGCCCTCTACCTGTGCTCGGCCGCGGATCGCATCCTGATCAACCCCGCCGGCGGCGTGCGCTTCGCGGGCCTGGCTTCGCGCTACTTCTACTTCCGGGACCTCCTCGACAAGCTGGGCATCCGCGCGGACTTCGTGCGCATCGGCGCCCACAAGAGCGCCCCGGAGCAGTTCGTGCGCAGAGGGTCGACGGACACGGCGCGGCAGGACAAGAAGGAGCTCCTCTCCGAGATCGAGCGGGAGATGACGTACTCCATCGCGACGGGGCGCGACCTGTCCCCCGCCGAGCTGCGGGCGGCGATCGCCAAGGGGCCCTTCGTCTCCGCGGAGGCGAAGCGCGCCGGGCTCGTCGACGGCTACGCCTTCGACGACAACCTCGAGTTCGAGGTGTCGCGCCTGGCGGAAGAGGAGCTCATGCTCGTCGACGACCACCGGACCCCGCGGCGGGAGAAGCGCTTCGGCCCGCAACGTCACGTCGCCCTCGTCTACGTGGACGGGGACATGGTGGACGGGCGCAGCCAGTCGTTCCCCTTCGTGGGGGTGCGCACGGTGGGCTCTTACACCATCGCCGACTCCCTGCGACAGGCGCGCGAGAACCCCCAGATCGGCGCGGTCGTGCTCCGGGTGGAGACGGGCGGCGGCTCTGCCATGGCCGCGGACGTGATCTGGCGTGAGGTGCAGCTCACGGCCGCCCGCAAGCCGGTGGTGGTGAGCATGGGAAGGGCGGCAGCCAGCGGCGGCTACTACATCTCCGCGCCGGCCACGTACGTGTTCGCCAACCCCCTGTCGATCACGGGCAGCATCGGCATCTTCTACGGCAAGGTGGACGTCGCCGAGCTCTTCCGGAAGATCGGCGTCGACGCGGAGGTCTACAAGACCGCGCCCCGAGCGGACGCGGAGTCCCTGTTCCGCCCCTACACGGCGGAGGAGAAGGCCGAGCTGAAGCGCAAGGTGCAGCAGTTCTACGGGCTGTTCCTCCACCGGGTCGCCGAGGGTCGGGGCATGAGCAAGCAGGAGGTGGACGCGGTCGCCCGAGGGCGCGTGTGGACGGGGCGACAGGCATGGGAGCGCAAGCTCGTCGACGAGCTCGGCGGTCTCCGGCAAGCTTTGGCCTACGCTCGCGCGGCGGCGGGCATGGGAGCGGACACGCCCATCATCGAGCTGCCCGTGCCCCAGACGAGCCTGGTCGGGCGCCTGCTCGGCGTGGAGGGAGTCCAGCAGAACCTGGACGCGCAGGTGCTCCTCCCCGGGGAGCTCCGGGACATGCTCGCCGCCCTCGCCCCCTTCGCGATGTACGACGGCAACCAACCGCTGGCGCTCGCGGAGATGCTGCCCGTCGGCCTCCCCTGAGGGCCTGGCCCATGACCACCACCGACGACACCGCCGACGCTCCCGCGCCGTCCCCCCCGCTCCTCGAAGCGAGCGCGGGGCGGCTCCTCGTGGGCGGCTCCCCACTGCTGGAGTTCGCCCCCTGGCGGGCGGTGGGACGGGGCTGCTGCCTGACGGGAGACTTCTCGCCGCTGCTGCGCTGGCTCCTCCACGAAGGTGAGCTCGAGGGTTCCCTCACCATCGCCGGGCTTCATCCCCACGACGCCCTCCGCCGGGGCCTGCTGGGCATGGCGCTCTCCTCCACGACCTGGGATCCGACCTGGACCGTGGGCGCCGCATTGAAGGCCTCCGCGTCCCTCGTCGGGGCGACGGCGGCGCAGGTCGATCACGCCCTGGCGAGGACGCGCCTCACCCGCCACCGGGGCACACGGCTCGCGCAGCTCAACCGTCCCCTGCGCCGTCTGCTGGCCCTGGCGGCGGCCGTGGTGACGGAGCCGGCGGTCGTGCTCCTCGATCGCCCCTTCGCCGGGCTCGACGACGAGGCGGCGCAGTTCGTCGAAGCGGTGCTCTGGGAGGTGTGCGAGGGGCGGCGCTGGGTGGCCCTCGTGGACGTGGCGGCCCCCTGGGAGCGACGGCTGTGCGAGCGAGCCGACGCGGGCGTGTTCGTGGCGCGGGCGGGGCGGATCGTCGGACCGTTCCAGAGCGAGGATTGGCTCTCCGGTCCGCAGGTCTTCTGGGTGCACCTGCTCGGCGCCGGAGCCGCCGAGGCCCTCCGAGCGGAGGCGACCCAAGTCGACGCGGGGCCTGCCCCGGACACCTTCATCGTGCAGGGGCTCTCGGGCCGCCGCATCGCCGAGCTGGCCCACTCCGCCGGAGGCCGCCTCCGTGAGCTCGTCCCTCTGTCCCACGCGGCCTCGTGCTATTGAGCGGCCGTGACCGCCGACCGCCAGGCCCTCGTCAAAGCTCGCCGCATCGTCGTGAAGGTTGGGTCCCGGACCCTCGCCAGGGACCCGGAGCTGCCGCGACGCCTGGCGGCCCAGTTCGCGGCCCTCGTCGCCGAGGGCAGGAGCATCGTGCTCGTCTCGAGCGGCGCCGTCGCCATCGGTTGCAACCGCCTCGGCTACGCCACGCGCCCCACGGACGTCCCGTCGCTCCAGGCCGCCGCCTCCGCAGGTCAGTCGGTGCTCATGCGCCGCTACGACGAAGCCTTCGCCGAGCACGACCTCACGGCGGCTCAGGTGCTGCTCACCCACGCGGATCTCGCCCACCGCGCGCGCTTGAACAACGCCCGCGCGGCCCTCGGGGCCCTGCTCGAAGCGGGCGCCATCCCCATCATCAACGAGAACGACGCGGTGGCCACGGAGGAGCTGCGCGTCGGTGACAACGATCAGCTGGCGGCGATGGTGTCCCCCCTCATCGGCGCGGACGCCCTCGTGCTCCTCACGGACGTGGCCGGCGTGTTGGACGCCGCCGGTGAGCGCATCCCCACCTTCACGAACCGCTCCGCCTTCACGGACCGCGGCTCCGCGGATCGGGTGGGCAGCGGCGGCATGCAGAGCAAGCTCGAAGCCGCCCACAAAGCCCAGCGCTCGGGAGCGGCGGTGGTGATCGGGCCCGCAGGTCACCCGAACGTGCTCGTCGACGTCTTCGCCGGGCGCGACGTGGGCACGTACTTCGTCCCCGAGGAGGCGGTGCTGCGCGCGCGCAAGCACTGGATCGCCTACACCCTGCGCCCGACGGGAGCCGTCTTGGTCGACGCAGGGGCGGTGCAGGCCCTGCGCACGGGCAAGACGAGCCTCCTGCCGATCGGGGTGCTGGGCGTGCGCGGCGACTTCCACGTCGGGGACTCCGTGCAGATCATCGGCCCGGAGGGCACGGAGGTGGGACGCGGCCTCACCCGGCTCGGCGCCGTGGACGTGGCGCGGGCCGCGGGCAAGAAGGGACGCGATCTGGAGCTGATCTTCGGCGGACGGAGCGACTTCGAGATCGTGCACCGGGACGACCTGGTGCTCACGCCTCACTGAGGACACGCGCGGCGGGTGACGGCGGCGCTGTGGCGCCCTGCAATGACGGGCCCTGCAATGACGGGCCCTGCGACGAGGGGCCTGTGACGGCGGCGACGTGGCGTGCGCTGCGATGACGGCGAGACGCCGCGCGACGGGTGCCCTGCGACGAGGGCGCCCCGCCGAGCGCCGGCCGCGGCCACGGCGATTTGTGTCCAAGCCCGCGCGTCGGGTTACCATACGCCGCCCATGGCCGCGCTGCTGAGGTTCTTGCTCTGGACCGCCCTCCTGCTCGGCGTGATCGGCGCCTTCTTGCACCTGACGATGCTGCGCGTCTGGCGCGTGCCGATGAACGATCCGGTGTTGCAGGCGTCCCTGACGCCCACGCTCCAGCCCGGCGATCTGATCGTGCTGTGGCGACTCACGGAGCCGACCTTCGGCGACCTCGTGCTCTGCCCGGAGCCCGACTACCCGGAGCGTGTCGTCATCGGCCGCGTCTTCGGGGAAGGCGACGACGTCATCGAGTTCGACAAGGGCTCCCCCAAGGTGAACGGCAAGGGGTTCACCTACGAGCGACAGTGCAGCCCTCCCGAGTTCACCGTCACGCACCCGGACGACGAGAGCAAGGAGATCACCCAGCGCTGCTTCTGGGAAGCGATGGCCAACCGGGTCCACATGACGGGCAGCACCCAAACCTACGGCAGCCCGCGGAGCTGGGAGGAGACCACGGTGCCCCCGGGCCAGCTGTACCTGGTGAGCGACAACCGCCTCTTTCCCTACGACTCCCGGGACTACGGCCCCGTCCCCAAGGAGAGCTGCCGCGAGACGGTAGTGTTTCGCCTCGTCAGCCGTCATGGCTGGCGCGACACGGACGCTCGCTTGACCGTCATCCAATGACGCGGCGACGGAGCCGCCCGAGCGCTTCCAGCCGCTCGGCTATCCTTCGCGATCCGTTGACACTGCAGTGTCGACGTTCTGCCCACGCGCAGCGCAGACCCCACCTTCCGCCCACGACGTAGCGCCCCCGTTCCCCGCAGCGCCCGGCCACTCCGCAGCGCCCGACCACTCTGCAGCGCCCGGGTGGCTTGCCGCCCTCGATCCACTCACTCCGCGCGCTCGTCCGCCCACGGCGCAGAACCTGCGTTCAGCGCCCGCATTCCGCTCTCGAGGGGGCCCCGCGGAGGGCCCCCCGGACTTCACAGCGGGCCCCGTCTGGACGACACTGGGACTCCCCCCGGCGCGCGATCGCTCCGCGGAGCCCACGCCATGCCGGAGATTCGCCCAGAGAGGTGCGCGATGGAACAAGCCAGGTACTACATTTGCCAGTCGTGCATGACCCCCGTTCCCACGGGGCACAAGTTCTGCGGCCGCTGCGGCACGAACGTCCCCGAGGACGAGCTCAAGCTCCAGGAGCGCTACTTCAGCGACATGCAGGATCCCGCCAAGGCGCGCCTCGTGCTCATCCGCGGGGAGGGTCAGGAGGGGCTGAGCTACCACCTCAAGGCCTCCCAGCACGTCGTGGGTCGAAAGGGGCAGATCGAGTTCCCGGACGACCAGTTCATCTCGCCGCGGCACGCCAACCTCTTCTACCGAGACGGTCGCCTGACGGTGCGCGACGAAGGCTCCGCCAACGGCACCTACGTGCGGATCCGCCAGTCCGCCGAGCTCAGCCCCGGGGACACCTTCATCGCGGGCGATCAGCTGCTGCGCGTGGAGCCGATGCCCCACGACGCCGATCAGGCGGACGCCCAGGGCACGTACTTCTATGCGTCTCCCGTCGCGGCGGCGGCGTTCCGCGTCACCCAGGTGCTCGAGGGCGGCGCCGTCGGCCTGACCTTCTGCGCCCGGGGCGAGGCCGCGGAGATCGGCCGCGAGGGCTGCGATCTGAACTTCCGTGACGATCCGTACCTCTCTCCCAAGCACTGCCGCGTCGAGCAGCGGGGCAACAAGTTCGTGGTCACGGATCTCGGGAGCAAGAACGGGGTCTACGCCCGCCTCAAGACGGAGCAGCCCCTCGACCACGGCGATTACCTGTTCATCGGCCGCAAGCTCCTGCGCGTCGAGCTGAACGCCTGAAGGACTCTCCGGCGGTCACCGCACCGCCCGCGCGCGTCCCGCCCGCCGTCCGCCGTCCCGCGAGCCTCTGCCGGTGCTTACGGCGAGGTCGACGGCGCCCGTTTTTCGAGACAGCCCCATCGAGAACGCCACCCGCCATGCACGCCCTCAGCCCCCGCCACGTACCTCTCTGCCTGCTCTTGCTCGTCGCTGGTGCCGCCTGCGACTCCAAGTCGAAGGCTCCGGAACCCGCGGCCGCGACGAGCCCCGCGGCGGACGCCGCTGATCCAGCGCCCGCCCCCGAGCCCGCAGCCCCGACGAACGAGCCCCAGGCGGCGCCCAGTGAAGACGCGCCCCAGGCCGTGGTTGGTCAGCCCGCCCCCGACTTCACTCTGCCGGACCTCGACGGCAACCCGGTGCGTCTCGCGGATCATCGCGGCAAGACCGTGGTGCTCGAGTGGTTCAACCCCCAGTGCCCCTTCGTGCGCATGTCCCACACCAAGGGCTCCCTGGTTGACGCGCCCGCCCGTCACCAGAAGGACGGCGTCGTCTGGCTCGCCATCAACTCGAACGCGGCCGGCAAGCAGGGACACGACCCCGACGTGAACCGCCAGGCCATGACCGAGTTCGGCATGAAGTATCCGCTGCTCCGTGACGAAGCGGGCACCATCGGGCGGCAATACGGCGCCACCCACACGCCGCACCTGTTCGTCATCGACCCGAAGGGCACCCTCGTCTACGCGGGCGCCATCGACAACTCCCCCGACGGCGAGGGCGCCTCCCCGGAGGGCGGCACCCTGGTCCGCTACGTCGACCAGGCCCTCGCGGAGCTCGCCGCCAACAAACCCGTCAGCGTGCCCCAGACGAAGGCCTACGGCTGCACGGTGAAGTACGTCGATTGAGCACCGTCGATTGAGCACCGTCGATTGAGCACCGTCGACATCCTCTCTGGGATCGTGACCACTTCCTCCCAGATGACAGGAAGCCGGGACTTCGCCGCGTAGACCAGCGCCGCAAGCCGGGCAGCACGCCTCTCCGACGGCAGCCTCACTCGCAGCTCGCCGGGTCGAAGCCTCCCAGGTCGGTCGGCCCGACGACGAGGGTGCCCCCGATCGACTTCTCGCTGAACGCCATCCCCGCTTCGCAGATGAGCTCCTCGTCTACCAGAAGGAAGACGTCTCCGCCCACCGACTCGAGGTTGTCGAAGACCCCGATCTGGTCAGCGCTGGTCAATCGCACCTTCATGGACCCGCTGATGCGGCGCACGTTCTCCAGCCCCCTGAGGTCTTCTAGGCTCTCGGCTTCGAGCGTCTCCAAGGAGCCGTCGATTACCTCCACCGAGGACAGGGCGCGAATCGACGTCAAGTGGGGGGCCGTGACGCGCAGGGTACCCAAGCGCCGGAGGTTTTCGAGGCCGTCGAGGGTCTCAATCTCCCCGCCAAGGACGTCGAGGCGCCGCCTGACGGTGTGTAGCGACTCGAGCCCGCGCACCCGGCTCTCTCTTACCGCCAAGCTGAGCCAATGCGTCTCCTGAAGGTTGTCTAGCCCGATTGCGTCGGAGAAGATCTCAACCACGACCGCTCCTCGGAGCCCCCTCGGAGCCCAGGAAGGGCAGGAAATTTCGGGTGTCCTGCACGTTTCGTGGGCGGCCCCCAAGACCAGCGGACCTGCGATCCTCCGGAGCCAGCGCCGACCGGTCATGCTCGATGTTATCCCCGGAATCGACGTGGTCAATCGACGCCTCCACATGCCCCGATCAGCAGCTCCTCGCCCGACGACGCCCGAGAGCGAGCCCGCCCAGCAGGAACAACACGACGCCCCCCCAGCTCCCCGCTGCCCTTCCTCGGGAAGCTTGCCGTAGAACCGACCTCGGAACACCTGACCGTGGTTGCCGCCCAGCACGAGCGTCCCCGCCGGGGCGAACACGGAGCCGGCGTAGGGCGCTTCCACCAGGATGGTGTGGGATCCGCGATACTGCAGGACCAGCCGCGTGCGCGCCCCCAGCCGGAGTTCTGAATAACACCCTGGCGGGAGTTCGTGCTGACCCGTGTCCGCATTGTACTGGGCCACAGAACCACACTGGCTCGGAAACACACCTGAGGCGACGGGCGAGCGCATCTTAAACTTCGGGAAATCCCGCAGTTAGGACGGTGAGGAAGTAGACGTCGCGTGCGGCTCTATGACGGCACCATGCAGGCACACCTAGTGTCTTACATCCCCAAGCGCTTGGGGTACGTGCTTCGGCGCCTGCCCAACATCTGGCGCAGGCCCCCCGAGCGTGAACGCTTATGGTTGCCTGCATGATGACGGCACCTGCCAGCGCGTTCCGCCTCGAGGTCGTGCGGCGTTGCCGGCTTCCACCAAAGGTCGGGCGGGAACAGGATCTTTCAGCTGCGGAGCAGGACACGTTGTGAGCCCGATAGCATGAACGTACCCTTTACCGGCCCATCCCTCTCCTGTAGGTTCCCTTACATCACGACGACCGGCGGGTGATCGTCTGACTGGAACGGGACTGGACACATGAATACGTTACGTCGTTTGTGGGGGCTCGGACCGGTGGCGATTGCTCTTACCACGATCCAAGGTTGTTCGGCGGAGGGCTCCACGCACGAGGGGCCCGGAGAGGCTCGGCAAATCGCCGACGGGCTGCACACCGAGAGGGCGGACGCCGAGGGGTTGCGAGGGAGCTTCACCCAGAATGGCACGACCATCTACTTCGAGGCCATCCGGGGCGAGGACAACCCCGCCGAGGTGACGGCCGATCCGAGCGCTCCGGCCTATGCCGTCGACGCCCGATTTTTCGACGAGGACGGGACCAGCTTCCTGGTGAGCACGGGGGGACACGAACTCAAAGAGGCGGCCTGGCATCAAGAGAGCTCGGCGTTCAATCCGGAGCAGCGGATCGCGGCGCTGACGGTCGTGTCGCCGCTGGTCGCGGCGCTGCAGAACGCGGAGATGCCGTTTAACCTCGCGCTCGAACGTGAGCGGCTCGTCGATCTGGGAAAGTCGATCGGCGACGTCGAGTTCGTGCAAGAGCCAGAGAGTGAGACCCCGTACGCCTGCACCGATGCCTTCGTGCACCAGATGTACGTGAGGGAGAAGGCGGCCTTCGACCTGCCCATCGGCAACCACACGGCCGTCTACGTCGACTCTTGGTTCCTCGACACGTCGTGCACGTGGTTGTACGTCGGGCGGCAGGAGTCGTGCAATCACGGCACTTGCGCCACGCACGCCAGCATGTCCCACCATTGCTCTTGGGAGAGCGGCTATCGTTCCTACTCCTTCCCGGCGTTTCAGGTCTACAGTGCTTACGGAAACGGCGCTTGCTCCACCTTCTACAATCCTTTGTCGAACCTCGGTGGGCACAACTGTAACGACGATACTTACTTCCAGATCCACAACATCAAGAACGACACGTACTATCCCGCCGCCACCGGACCGAGCAACATCTGCACGGATTCCATAGGGCATTCTTACGCGCCGAGCTGCAGTGGAGCGCGCGGAGCCCCATGATGCCCTCGCGCTTGCTCCCTGGCGCGCTCAGCGCCTTGCTTCTTCTGGGTTGTAATCAAGAAACGCCGGACGCCGAGGGCACGGCGGACCGAAAGCTGGAGGTGACGGAGGGGCTGGTCTTGCAGGAGGCTAGCCCCTCTGGAGGGCTCGTCGGACGGCTGCAGAGCCAAGGAGGCCTCATCTCGTTCGAGGCTCGCCGCCCGGACCTTTCGGATCCCATGCTCCGCAGGGACCCCGACGCGAAAAGCTCCGCGATCGTCCGCATCCGCGATAGCCGCGGCACGACGATCTGGGGCGTCGCTGGCCAGGCGGTGCCCGCTCCGAACGAAGGCGACGACAGGACGTCCCGCACCGCGCCCCCGTCGACCGCCGATTTGGAGCTCGTCAAGATGCTCCCGGAGGTCCTGCGGAAGAGCGGCCTGGACGAGAAGGCCTTGGACCTGGAGCTGAAGGCCCTGGACGACGCAGCCGCGGCTTTTCGGGGCACCGGCGGCCGCAGGGACGTCATGCCTAGGATGCCGACCGTGCCTCCCCAACAGGCGCAGTGAGCGGCGGTGTTCGCGGGATTCGAATGCAGGCGCCGATGGGCGGACCTATGTCGACGAGCACCGAAAACCGCGTCTAACTGGGTGAAGACGCCCAGAGCAGCCGGCAGGTCTTCACCCACCCGAAGTTGGCCCGGGCTGGGAACGGGTTCGTAGGGACGGGGAGGCGCCTCCATGGCCCGAGCGCAGTGCGTATCTCGGCCATCGTGATCAGCCGTCTCGGGCGTCCGGATCACCGCGGCAGCCGTATGAGGAGCAGGAGTCACCGTCGACGGAGGGGCAACAGCCGTCGGACGAGCAAGGACCGTCGTCGAAGGAGCAACGTCGTTCCGAAAATCTGCAAACGGCGCGAGGGTCCCCTCGAGCGTTCGCTCCCGTCCCCTCCTGCGTGATCTGACGTCCCCTCGAAAGGAAGCCGCGGTCCCTTCGAACACGCCCTGAGGTCCCCTCGTGCGAGGGCTCTCCTCTCCTCGAACCAGACGAAGGTAGGGTCGAAGGGAGTCTCGGGTCCCCTCGTGTCATGCCAGAGATCCCCTCGTGCCGACCCTTTGGTCCCCTCGAACGGAATGGAGGTCCCCGAGGGGACTGCAGCTGTTTTTGACGGGGACGGGAGGTTCCGCTCGGGGGGACGGCTGGGTGCGTTGGAGGGGACGGAAGGTTCTGCTCGCGGGGACGAGGACCCCAGCACGACGGGAACCCCTGGATTTTCGCGGGGACTAGCGCCTCGTTCGAGGGGACGTGAGCTTCTGCTCGAGGGGACGTCGTGTCTCGTTCGAGGGGACTAAAGCTTTGCTCGCGGGGAGGTGAGCCCCGTCAGCGAATGGTTCCGCGACTTTCGCGAAAATGACCGCCCGGCCACCGCCGCAGAACGAAGAGGCAGCGCCGTGTGGTGCCCGCACTCCTCGCGCCCGCAGGGCTGCGCTGTCGTGGGGCCGCGCCGCCGGGCTCACGTTCAGGGTGAGCTGCGGGGACGGAAACAGGGGAGGGTTCTCCACGCTGCGCGGCGTCGAGCGTCCGCTACCGCGGGGCGGCGACGCGCGGCGCTGCGCGGGGCAGGGAGAGGCGGGCTGGTGTTTTTCCTACTGGCGCCCCTCGCGGTTCCGAGCGAGCACGAAGCCGCGGGCCTCCTCGATAGTGAACGGCGGCGATCTGCGGTGGATCACCACGTGGCAGTTCGGGCAGGCGGGGCGAAGATCGCGCA
>JAAZAA010000169.1 GCA_012514535.1 Myxococcales bacterium
GAAGATCTCGGTGGTGTTCGCTCGGGCGCTCCCGGGTGCCGCCATCACGGCGAGGAGCGCGGCCAGGAGCACCCCGAAGGATCGCAAGCGCCAGCTCGCGCAGCGGGTCCGGCTCGCGGAGCAGGGCCCCGGCGAGGTCCCGGGACGGGTCGTCGAGTGGTTCGGCGGAGTCCTCATCGAACGCTCACTTCTGGGGCGCTTTGGCGCCGTCGGGAGCGACGCTGCGCGAGGGCACGCACCGCGACCTCGCACTCGTGACCGAGGGCGACCGGATCTCCCTGGCCCGTGAAGCGCAGCGTCTGGAGGGCTTCGAGTAGCTCGGCGAGCTCCCGTGCCCGAGCGGGGTCGAGCCCACGCTCCTGCAGCTGCCCGGGGAGCTCATCGAGCAGGAGGCCGCGCCCCTTGACGCCCGTGGCCGCCTCGATGGCTTCATAGATGGCGCGCTCGTAGCTCGATGCGGCAGCCGCGGTGTCGCCGCTCTCTCGCTGGGTGGCGGCTGTCTTCAGGTGGGCGGCGACGCGGTCCCGCGCTCCCCCCGCGCCGCGCCGCCAGCGCGAGAGCAACAGGCGCACCCCTCCGTGCACGCCCGCCAGCAAAGGGATGGACAGGGGCACCCCGAAGAGAACCCACCAGAAGGACGCGGAGTCGGTCCACCACCAGCGCGGCGGAGGGAACTCGCCGAGCTCGGAGCGCGGGGTGAGCTCTCCGGCGGCCGAGAGCTGCTCTTCGACCTCTTGGGCCCGCTCGACCTCCGCGTTCGGGAGGACCTCGATCGTGCCGAGCGCGGCGGTGGCCGTCTCGTAGCGCCGTCGCTCCGGGTCGTAGTAGGGCAAGCGGAGCTCCCCGAGCTCGATTTCGCCGGCCTTCTTCGCGCGCACCGCCCAGCGAAACACCCGCTCGCCTCCGACCTTCGTGCCGAGGGCCTCCACGCTGCCGGTCACGGTGGGCTCGAGCCACTCCAGCGCCTGGTTCTCTGCGGGGCTGAGGCGCGACGGCACGTTGCCGGTGCCCTTCAATCGGGCGGTCACGGAGACGAGCTCCCCTTGCTCCACGCGGCGGGGCTCGACGGTCGCGGTGAGCTCGTAGCGCCCCACGTCTCCGAGCACGTAGCCCGGCGGGCGCCCGGCGAGGGGCGGCTCCTCCACCGTGATGGACAGGGGGGCGCTCTTCGTGAGGAATCCTCCCTGCGGTCCAGTTCCGGGATAGCCGCGGCCGCTCAACACCAGCTCGGCGCCCCCGATCTCGAGCTGCCCCGTCTTCAAAGGGATCAGCGCCACCTCTCGCAGCTTGGCGGCGTGGAAGACCTGACCGCCGATCGGCACCCGGTGCGGCACCAGATCGTCCTGCTCGATGGGGTACGACAGGAAATCCGGCGTGCTCGGCTGGGTCACGAAGCCGACGCTGAAGGAGCCGCGTCCGCCGTACGCATAGATCCGCAGCGTGACCTGCTCGCCGAGGACGACGCGCCGGGGCGTGCTGTCCATGCGCGCGAAGCCGATGGGGTCTGGCGCGCGATCCACCTGGAGCTCGGGGGGGACCTGGGGCTGGAGCCAGTCGGGGAAGGGGTCCTGATCCATTCCCGGAGGGCGCCGTCGGCGCATCCAGTCGAAGGGATCGAAGTCGAAGGGATCGGGCCACCCGCGGCCGCGCCCCATGCTCGGGGGCGGAGAGCGCCGAGGCGACGCGGAGGCGGGGCTCACCTGGATGGTGATGCGCTCCCCGGTGATGGTGCGGTCTCCCAGCTCGAAGGTCCCCGGGCCTATGGTGATCGTGCCGGGCTCGAGGGGCGTGATCGTCCACGTGGCGGTGACGCCCTGTTGGCGCTGCATGGTCCGCCCATCGGAGAACATGCGAAACTCCGTGCGGAGGCTGGGCCCGTTCACCTCCGCGTTTCCGGTGACTGGCAACCGCGGGCTGGCGGGGCTGGCGCCGTCCTGAGAGGAGAGGGCCGTGACGCTCACCACGACGCGCTCGCCCACCTCCACCTCACGGGCGCTCACGCGGGTGCTCACCTGGGCGCCACCGGCGCTCTGAGGTGACTGAGCGGGCGCGCTCGCCGTCGCGCCGAGGAGCGCCGCGGCCAGGAGGAGCGCCCTCGAGGTCACCCGAACGCGCCTCACTTGTCCTCCATCCGGATGGAGCCGCGGATGCGGCGAGCGTTGTCGCGGGCGTCGTGCTGTTGGAAGGTGGGGGCGCGTTCGAGCTCGTCGAGCAGACGCTCATCGAGCTCGCGGCTCGGATCCGTCGCGGAGGCCGCTTGCTCGGGCGCGGCATCGCGATCCTGCTCCTCACCCGGATCCGTGGGTTGGCCTTGCTGCTCGGGAGATCCGTCTTGCGCCGCGTCGTCTCCGGACTCCTCGGGTCGATCGGGCGCCGCGTCGGGTCCTTGGTCCTCTTGCTCCTGGTCCTCGCCCTGATCCTTGGAGTCCGCGTCGTCGCCTTCGTCCTGCGGCTCCTTGTCCGCGTCTTCCTTCGGGTCGTCTCCCTGCTCGGAGGGATCCTCTTCGTTCCGATCGCCGTCGTTCTGATCGCCTTCGTCCGGATCGTTGTCGCTCTTCTGGTCTTCCGGGGGCTCCTCGGCGAGGCGCCGCAGGGCCACGGCGCGGTTGTGGGCGGCGCGCCGCCCGATGTCGTCGACGGCGGGTTCGTCGGGGCCGGGCTCGGGGAGGCCTGGTATCAGCCGCAGGGCGGCGTCGTAGGCGGCGATCGCGGCTCGATGTTCCTTCCGCAGAAGCTCGAGGTTGCCCGTCAGGTAATGGGCGCGGGCTCGCAGCGCGAGGGGGAGGGAGGTGTCCAAGGCGATCGGACCGAGGACCCGGAGGGCACAGTCGATGTGCTCCCGCTGCGCGGGCGTGGGGCCCTCCGGCGCCGCCCCCGTCATCCCCGGCGGGAGCCCGGGAGGCGTGGGGCCGCTGTCGGGATCCGTCCCCGCGCTCGGCGTCGTGTCGCTCACCTCGAACAAGGCGAGCCCCAAATCGAAGGCGGCGTCGGGGAGCCGCGCCAAACGCTCCGGCGTGCCGATGACTCCCGCCTCGCAGGCGCCGGTCTCCAGGTACTGGGTCAGGAGGGTGAGGGCTTCGTCCGGGCGCTCCTCGCGCAACGCCTCGATGGCCTCGTCGACCGTCGGCGAGTAGCGCTCGAAGACCGCGTCGAGGGTGCTCTCGATCCGCTCACAGCCGAGCAGCCCCGAAGCGAGCAGCGCCGCGGTGGCCGTGGAGGTGAGGGCGCTGGCGCGCTTCCGGCGTCGCGTCCGCCGTGGGGGCGGTGCAGGGGGCGGCGCTGGTTTGCGGTACGGGGCCGTCCCGATCAGCGTCTCGAGCAGGATCAGGACGAGGGCGAGGCCGAGGGGGTACGCGTACACGTCCGCGTAGATGGTCTCGACCTGCTCGCTGAGTTCCTCGGTCATCATCCGACGTAGCTCCCGCGCCACCTCTTCGACGCCGGTGGTGCCCTTCTCGGCTCGCACCAGCTTGCCGCCGCCCTTGGCCGCGATTTGAGCGAGCTGTGCCTCGCCCTCCGCCGTCAGCGCCGTCGTCAACAGCTGCCCGGAGCTGTCCTGGCGCAAGCCGCGCACCTGGCCATGTTCGTCTACCTCGGGGATCGGCTCGGGGCTGCGCCCACCGATCTGCACCACGTGGACGGTGATGCGGTCCCGCGCCATGGCCTCGGCGAGGGCGACCGGATCTCCCTCCAGATCTTCGCCGTCCGTCACCAGCACCGCGACCCGCTCGTGCTTCTTGCTCTTCGGGTCCCGCTCGAGCAGCTGCCGCGCGGCGTCGAGGGCCCGGGCGATCGCGGTGCCGCCCACGGGCATGTCGTTGGGCTCGAGGCCGCGGAAGAACTGAGCCACCGCCGCGCCGTCGCTGGTGAGAGGGAAGCTCATCGGAGTGCCGGCGAAGGCCACCCCGCCGAAGCGCGCCCCGCCGAGCTCGCGGATGAGCTGAGAGACCTCCACTTTGGCTCGGGCGCTGCGCGACGGGGTGACGTCCCGGGCGTACATGCTCTTCGAGAAGTCGAGCACGATCACCACATCGAGGTTCGTCGCCGGGATCAGGCGCGTGCCCCGCCCGTACTGGGGTTGCGCCGCGGCGACGAACACCAAGCACAGGGCGAGCACGAGGAGCACCGCTCGGACCGCGCGGCGCGTGCCCGTCTTGGCGGTCTTCAGGCCGGTGACCAGCACCGGATCGCCGAAGCGGCGCACCGCGCGCTGGTGGCTCCAGCCACCCCAGGTGAGCGCGAGCGCCACCACGAGCGCGAGGACCATCCCCCACAGCCAGGTCGCTTCGGCGAATCTCATGGGAACCTCCTCAGCACGAGTGCCCCCAGCAACGCGTCGAGGGCGATGAGGATCACGCCAGGCAGCAGCAAGAACCTGTACAGGTCTTCGAAGGTCGCCTGCGCTGCCTCGAAGCGGGTCTTCTCCAATCGATCGAGCACGTCGTGGAGGCTGGCCTGGAGCTCCGCGGCGTCGCTCGCCACGTAGCTCTTGCCACCGCTGTCCTCGGCGAGGCGCTTCAGGAGCGCGGGGTTCGTCGGGTAGCCGCGGGACTCGTAGCGCGGCTGCCCGAGCAGGTCGAAGCCGCGAAAGACACGGGCGTCGTCGCCTTCGCCGATCTGCACCGTGTACACCTTGGCGTTCACGGTGGTGACCAGGTGGGCGCCGTGCTCCGGCGACAGCCGTCCTCCCTGGTTGTCGCCATCGGTGAGGAGGATCACGGCCTTGCTGGTGGCGCTGCTGCGCCGCAGCCGGGCGGCGGACACGCCGAGGGCGTCTCCGATCGCGGTGCCGTGGGGATCGATCACCTCGAGCTGCATGCGGCTGACCAGAGAGTCGAGCAGCTGGTAGTCGAGGGTGGGCGGAGACAGGACGAAGGCGTCCTTGGCGAACACCACGATGCCGATCCGATCGGACTTGCGCCGCGCGATGAAGTCGCGCAGCACGGCCTTCGCGGCGTCGACGCGCGCTGGCAGCACACCCCGCGGCCTCTCACCGAGGTATTTCTCGAGCTCCGGGGGGAGGTTGTCGATCACCGCCTCCATCGAGCCGGAGAGATCCAGAGCCACGACGAGATCGATGCCCTCTTCCTCGGCCACCGAGGGGCGGACGCTACTGACGGGACGCGCCAAGGCCACGATGCAGAACACGAGCCCGACGCCGCGCAGCGCCCCTGGTACGTCCCGCAGGCGGGCGCGCCAGCCCTGGGGCCCGCCCCCGAAGGGAGCCAGGGTGCCGAGGCGCAGGTGCGCCGAGCGCCGATCCACGCCCCACGTCGCCCGCCAGAAGACCCAGGGAACGAGCAGGAGGCCCAGCAAGGCCCACGGGTGCTGCCACTTGGCCACCAGCCAGTCCGCGCCACGGGCGAGCCACGGGTAGGTGACGCCCGCCGCCAGGGCGAGCAGGGCGGTGAGCGAGACCACGAGCACCCGCGCCCATTGACCTTGACGAGGAGCGGGCTGCTCCCCGCGACGATCGTCGCGCCTCGGCGGGCTCATGGGCGCCCTCCTTCCTCCGGGGGCTCCGGGGCCTCGGGAGTCTCGTGAGAGGTCGATGAGGTGTCGGTGGAGCCGTCGGCGGAATGGGTGGCCGGCTCGAAGGAAGGAATCGTCCGTTGGACGATGGCACGCGCGCGCTCGAGGAAGTCGGTGCACTCTTCGGCGCTGGGCGTGAGCCGCGCGAACTTCACCAGATCCGCCTGCTGGAGGAAGCTCTTGATCTGCGGGAGGTACGCGACCGGCGGTGTGATGGCGCGCAGCACGCGCAGGGTCTCCCGGGAGGTGCACTCGAGCCCGTCGAAACCGTAGCGGCGCCCCAGGTACTCGCGGATCACGTCGGCGACCCGCTCGAAGTGTTCATCGAAGCGCCCCGCCGCCACCAAGCCGGCCCGCTCGAGGTCGTGGAGTGCTTCTTCGGCGACCTCCCAGGGCACACGCGGGGGCGGCGGGGGTGGCGCCGCGCGGGGGCGCCGGCGCCACCAGGTGAAGAGCCAGGCCAGCAGGGCGCCCAGCACCAGCGCAGCGGCGCCGATCAGGAAGGCTTCCTTGGCGGTGGCCCAGACCTCGAGCTGCCGCCGTGGCTCGGGGTTCGGCTCGGGCGGCGCGTCGGGGTGGTTGGTGAGCGGATCCTCGACGGTGATGGTGTGCTCGCTCGTGCAGAGCACGAACACCTCGCCGCTGGCGCGCGCCATGGCGATGGGGATCGAGGGCAGGACCAGCTCGTGACGCCCCGCCTCCGGCGGGAGGGGCACGAGGGGGACCGTCAGGGTGGTGCGTGGCGCGTCCCCCTCCTCACGCTCCAGCCGCGGTGGCACGCTGCGCGCATCGGGGAGGATGAAATGCGCGCGCTCGAGCCGCTGCGCCTCGAGGCTGCTCGCTTCGACGCGCAAGTCGCCCGGGAGCACCCGCTCTCCGGGCAGGTGCTCGATCGTGACGACGAGCTCCGTCACGTGACCTGCCGTGCCGCGCTCGGGAAAGCGCTCGTCCATGGGGGGCCGGCTGCGCCCCGAGGGGAGACGCTCGACGCACCGTGCGTCCTTGGGCGAGTCCGCGGGCGCCGCCTGCGCCGGAGCGGACGCGCCGAGGGTCGCCGCGGTGAGGCCGAGCCAGAGGGCGCGCTCGCGGACGTTCATCGGTGGGCCCTCCGGGCGCGCTGGGCGAACAGGGAGCGCAGGGGCCCGACGTAGGGTTGATCCGTGCGCACGACGCAGTGGTCGAGCCCGAGCTTGCGGAAGGTGCGCACGTGCGCGGCCCGCGCCTGGCGCATGCTCTGCGCGTAGTATTCGCGGACGGAGCGCTCGGAGGTGTCCACCACGACGGTCTGCCCCGTCTCGAAATCCTCGAAGCTGGCGAGCCCCACGTCGGGGAGCTCCTCGTCCCGCGGATCGACGAGCAGGATGGGGATGAGATCGTGCTTTGCGGCGGCGAGGGCCAGCGTGCGCTCGAAGCCCTGCGTGAAGAAGTCGCTCACCAGGAAAGCCACGCTGCGGCGTCGCGCCACGTGCATGAGCGTCTCCAGGGTGGCGCTCAGATCCGTCCCGCCGCGCGTGGGCTCCGAGCCCAGGATTTCGCGGAGCACCCGCATGCCGTGCTTCTGGCCCTTCTTGGGGGGCACGATCTTCTCGACGTGGTCGGTGCCCAGCACGAGGCCGACCCGATCCCCATGGCGGATCGCCGAGAACGCACACAGGGCCGAGACCTCGGCCGCGAGGCGGCTCTTCGTCATGCCGCGGGTGCCGAATTTCTGGCTGTGCGAGAGATCGACCAGGAGCATCACGGTCATCTCGCGCTCCTCGATGAACACCTTCACGTAGGGTTCATTCATGCGAGCGCTGACGTTCCAGTCGATGGTGCGGACGTCGTCGCCGTGCTGGTAGAGGCGCACCTCGCTGAAGGCGAGGCCCTGCCCCTTGATCACGGACGTATAATTCCCAGCCAGCTGCTGCTCGTTGGCGAGCCGGTTGGTGGTGATCTGGATCTTGCGCAGGGCCGCGAGGAGCTCCTTCGGTATCACCAGGGCCTCATCAAGGAACCTCGACGACCTCGAACACGCGGCGCACGATGTCTTCGGCGGTCACCTCCTCCGCCTCCGCCTCGTAGCTCAGCACCACGCGGTGCCGGAGCACGTCCGGCCCGACCGCCTTCACGTCTTCCGGGGTGACGTATCCGCGATGACGCAGGAAGGCGTGCGCGCGGGCGGCGAGGTTCAGGGCGATGCTGGCTCGCGGGCTCGCGCCGTACTCGATGAGGGGACCCAGCTCCTCCATGCCCTTGGCCTTCGGCTCCCGCGTCGCGAACACCACGTCGACGATGTAGTCCTTCACCCGGTCGTCGACGTAGATGTCCCGCACCACCCGGCCCGCCTCCAGGAGCTGCTCCGGAGAGGACGTGGGGTTCGCCCGAGCGCTGGTCGTCCCCGTCATGCGATCCATGACCTTGCGCTCCTCTTCCCGGCTCGGGTACCCGACCTTGATCATGAGCATGAAGCGGTCCATCTGCGCCTCGGGCAGGGGGTAGGTGCCCTCCTGCTCGATGGGGTTCTGGGTCGCCATCACGATGAACGGGCTCGGGAGCGGATAGGTGGTGTCGCCGATGGTGACTTGCCGCTCTTGCATGGCCTCGAGCAGCGCGCTCTGCACCTTGGCGGGGGCGCGGTTGATCTCGTCCGCGAGCACCAGGTTCGCGAAGACGGGGCCGAGCTTGCTCGTGAACTCGCCGGTCTTCTGGTTGTAGATCGTGGTGCCGATGACGTCCGCGGGCAGCAGATCCGGCGTAAACTGGATCCGCGCGAAGTTCGCCTGGATCGCGTCGCAGATCGTGCGCACCGTGAGCGTCTTGGCCAGGCCGGGCACCCCCTCGAGCAGGACGTGCCCGCCGGTGAGCAGGCCGATGAGGATGCGCTCGATCATGTAGGTCTGGCCCACGACGACCTTGCCGATCTCCGCGGTGAGGTCATCGACGAACGCGCTGTGCTGCGCAACGACGTCATTCAGGGCACGAACATCCTGCATGGGAAGGTCTCCAGTTCTGCGCGGCGCGCCCGTTCACTCCCACAGGCACGGGTCGCCTGCTCCCCGGAGCGAGGGCCCCCCTGGGGGCGTCGTGGCGAGGAGCCATGCGCGCTACGCCGCGTGCGGGTCGGCGTATAGCGCGCCGGTTCGCCCGCTGACAATCGACGATGGCGAGGCAAAGGAGCATCGGTGAGGGAGCGAGGGTTGGGGGAGGGGCGACGGGACCGCGCCCGCGGGACCTTCAGCAGTCGACTCTCCTGCTCTATTCCCCCGATCCGCACCCTCGCGCCGATCCGGTGAGGGTATGCTCGAGGGATGACGGCCTACGTCGGGACCAGCGGGTTCAGCTACGCTCAGTGGAAGGGGATCTTCTACCCGGAGAAGCTCGCGAACGCGCGGATGCTCGCCTATTACGCGGAGCGTTTGCCCAGCGTCGAGCTGAACAACACCTTCTACCGCCTCCCCCGCGAGTCCGCCCTCGCGAGCTGGCGCGCCGCGGTGCCCCCGGGGTTCTCGTTCGCGGTGAAGGCTCCGCGGGCCATCACCCACTACGCCAAGCTCAGCCCGACCGCCCCGGCGCTGGAGCCCTTCTTGGGGGTGCTCGGCGCCCTGGGGGACCGCGGCGGCCCCGTGCTGTTCCAGCTGCCCCCGACCCACGCGGCGGATCCGGCGTTGTTGCGGGATTTCATCGGCGTGCTGCCGACCGAGCTGCGAGCGGCCTTCGAGTTCCGGCACCCCAGCTGGTTCTCGGACGAGGTGCTGGAGGTCCTGAGTCACCGTGGCTGCGCCCTCGTCGGGGGCGATCTGGACGACGCGGAGCGCAACCCTCCCGTGGAGCGGACGGCTCCCTTCACGTATCTGCGCCTTCGGAAGTCCGCGTACGAGCCGGGGGAGCTCGAGGGCTGGGCGGAGCGGATCCGAGGGCTCGGGGTCGAGGACTGTTACGTCTACTTCAAGCACGAGCAGACGGCCCCGGCGTTCGCCCGGACTCTGTTGAATCTGCTCGGAGAACCGTGACCGCGTGCGGCGCACGGGGTGCCCTGCCCCCCCGCGCTTCGTGAAGTCGAGGAGTTCAGGATACTTACACGGATGATCAGCGCTACTGATCGCAAGAAACTGGACGGTTTTTCAGTGTCCGAAGTACAGCTGTCGTCATGACACTGACTCGACTCCAACTCCGTCTCCTCGTCGCCCTCCTCGATCTGGCGCAGGCCGACCAGCCGGCGAACGTGAAGCGCCTCGCCGAGCGCCTGGATCTCCGGCTGAAGGTGGTCGCCATCGAGCTGAACCGCCTGGACGAACTCGGCCTGGTGCACGCCGGGCGGGTGCGCTTGTCCATGTCGGGGCTCGTGCTGGCCGCGGGCGCGCGCTCCCGCCTCGGTGCGCGGGGCACGGCAGCCCTGCTCGCTGCTTGAGCTCCTCACCGAGACACCCCTCGGCGCAGCGAAGCGCTCCGCGCCGCTTCCTCCGCGCTGGAACTCCTCGGCGCTGGAACTCCTCAGCGCTGGGTGTCCGCCACGGCCTGAATGAGCTCGGTGCTCCCCGCCACCAGAGGGGTACCGCTCGGCAGCTCCTCCAGGCGCCACTCGACGGCCCAGTCGAGCCGCGAGCCCGGCTGGAGGGTCTGGTAGGGACCCTGCTGCTCGACCTCGACGTAGGTCGCCTCCGCGTTCGCGAAGATCTCGATCTCGGCGTGGTCGGGGGCGAAGGCGCTGGTGGGGACGTCGGAGAAGCTCTTCACCAGGAGGAGCCCCCCCTCCGCGTGGGCGATCCAGCCGCCTTGCCCGTCGGCGTGGTACTTGCCGTCGGAGTCGGAGGAGCCCGAGCTGGAGTACCAGGTGTGCCCGGCGGCGGTCGTCACCCCGAGATCGCTGGCCTCGAGCACCAGGGTTCCCGGGCGAAAGAACGTGAGGCCTCCCGCGCGCACGCGGGTCACCTCCCAGGGCGCGTAGGTCACCGCCTCACCGGAGACGTTCACGAGGCCATAGGTGACCCGAATGGCGCGGTCGTTCGCCAGGGGCTCGAAGCGTTTCTCCACCTGGACACCGAGGGACTCCGCTCGAGGGCCTCGGAGCAGGACCGAGTCCTCCTCGAGGACGATCTCGTACGAGGCTCGATCGATGTCGTGGGGAGGCGGCCACTCCCAGTCCGCCTGCGGGCTCGTCCAGAACGTGGAGCCGAAGTTCTCCCAGTGCACGCTCGAGGGGAGCAGGATGTTCTGCCCTTCCCGTGAGAATTCGATGATGCGGGCGCCGTTGTCCGCGTCCACGACCATCTCGAGAGCGCCGACGGAGAGGCGCACCCGATCCCCCTCCTGGCGCACCTCGGTCGCCTCGCCGACGCTCTCCGTCCCGCCCGTGCCCGGCGCTCCACCGGCCGTGAACCCCCCGCCGGTCGCGGTCGTCGGCTGCCCGCCCGTGCTGACGGGGGCGCCTCCGCCCCCACTGCTGGGGGCCGGGGCGGGGTTATCGGGGCTGCTGCAGGCGACGGCCAAGGCAACCGTGAAGAAGGCGAGGACGATTCGATCTGCCATGAGGAAGCGCCTCAGTGTCGCCACAGATCCGCCCCGAAGAAAGAGCCGGGCGAAACGCCACGTCGCGCGGCGGGGCCTGATTGCGTCTCGACCGGATTAGTTCACGGAGCGGATGTCCTCGAGGAACCGCTCGGCGGGGACGAAGTCCGTGTAGCGCACCGCTTCCTGTCCGGCGGAGTCGAAGAGCACTACCGTCGGCAACCCCACGACGCCCAGGGCGTCCATGGCCTGGCGCACCGCGGGATCCTCGTCGTCGGTGGCGTCGACCTTCACCGCGAGGAAGCGCCCCGCTTCCCGGGCCACCTCGGGTTCGGCGAAGGTGAGCTTGTCCAGCTTCTTGCAGGCGACGCACCAGGCGGCGGTGAAGTCGACCAGCAAGGGGCGCCCCTCCTGAACCGCCATGTCCCGTGCCTCGGCGAGGGGCATCTCCTCCCAGTTCAGCGTGCGATCCGGCGTGGTCAGGCCGAGCACGAGCGCGAAGGACGCCACGGAGGTCAGGGCGATCCCGAGCCCCTTGGCGACGCGATCCTTCCACTCGGGGGAGTGGAAGTCCTTGTGGATGGCGCCGAGCAGAACGCCCACGACGGCGACGCCCGCCGCGGCGGCCAAGAACGACGCATCGGGGCGGACCCACGAGAGCACCTTCGGGAAGGCCGTGTTCAGGAAGTACAGGGCCACCACCGTCATGACGACGCCGAGCACACTCTTGATGGCGACCATCCACTGCCCGCTCTTCGGCAGCTGCATGGCGAAGGCGCCGACCGCGAAGAACGGCACCCCTAGCCCAAGAGAGAACGCGCTCATGGCGAGGGCCCCCAACCCTGCGCTCTGGGTCTGCGCGATCCACGTGAGGATGCCCGTGAGCACGGGGCCCGTGCACGGCGCCGCGATCAGCCCGCACACCATGCCGAGCCCGAAGGCGCCCTTCACCCCCATGCCCCCGACCTGGTTCAGGCGGTTGACGAGACCGGAGGGCAACGCCAGGTCGAAGGCCCCGAACAGGCTGGCCGCCATCACGAGGAACAGGGCGGCGATGCCCACGAGGACCCAGGCGTTCTGCAGCACGGAGCCGAAGACGCTCCCCGTGAGCCCGGCGATCACGCCGAGGGGCGTGAACATGCAGACGATCCCCACGACGAAGGCGGCGCTCAGTCGTGTCCCGTGCCAGCGGCTCTCCGACTGGCGGGCCCCGAAGAGGCTCACCGTGACGGCGATCATCGGGTACACGCAGGGAGTCAGGCTCACGAGCAACCCACCGACGAAGGCCGCCAGGGCCGCGTAGAGCGGGCCTTGGCTCAGGGCAGTGGTGAAGGCATCTGCTCCGTCCGCGGCCGAAGCCGCCTCCGCGCGGCCCGCGACCACGGTGAGCAGCACCAGCGTCGACGCTGCGGCGAGTCCGGCGAAGCGCGGTCGGTGGTTCACGGAAGACGTCTTCTCGAGTGCCGAGATCATGGCTCCTTCGTGGTGGGGGGCGGGAGCGAGGCTGGCTCCCGCGGTCCGGTTGCTCCGATCGGGGCCGCCGGTCCGAGTCCTGCGCGGGGGTTGGGCTGGATCGCCACCTGGGTCACCAGCCTGGTCACGCGAACGACCCGTCTGCGGGTGAGTCGTTGGTGCTCTAGCGCGTCGGCGGGCTCCTGTCCCGCGCCCTGCGCCTTCACGAGGCGGCTTCGAGCTCGCCGAGCAGCGCCCGCGCGTGGGCGAGCTCCGCCTGCAGGGTCGCCGCTCGCGCCCGTCGTCCCCCTTCGATCCGCGCCGCGAAGGCCTCCAAGTAGCGCCGCGCGGCCGCTCCGTCTCCGACATGGTGACAGAGCTCGCCGAGCACGAGCTCGCCGTACCCGGCGGCGCAGGGGGATTGCTCGAGGGCGTCCCGCAGCTTCGACAGGTCCGGATGAGCGCGCCCGGCTGCCCGCAGCGCCAACCCGAGCTGGGCTTCGTAGAGGGGCTTCTGGGTGGTGGCCCAGCGGGCCGCGCGGGAGAGGGCCGCGACCGCCGCCTCCCAGTCCTGGCTCAGGTAGGACAAGGAGCCCAAGGTCCAGTCGTGGAAAGGGCGCCGGGAGGGAGGGCAGGCCCGCGCCGCGATCCGGAGGTGGCCGATGGCGGCGTCCAGGTCACCCAGTGCCTGGCACGCCCGAGCGGCGTCCTGACGGGCGACGTCCGCCAGCTCGCCGATGTCGATCATGGCCTCTGCTGCGCGGAGCGCGTCTTCGTAGCGCCCCTCCTCGAAATCGGCGATGAACAGCTGCCGGAGCAGCAGACAACGGTATTCGGGGTCGTCCCCGTGCCGCTGATTGGCCTCGAGCCCCCGCCGGGCGTGCTCCCGCTTCTCCTGGGGAACCTCCGTCTGGAGCGCCAGGCTCAGCCACACCTCGGGCCCCTGCTCCGGTCTGCTCGCTCCGGAGGTGCTCGCTCCAGAGGTGCTTGCTCCAGAGGTGTTCGAGTCAGAAGTGCTCGAGCCAGAAGTGCTCGAGCCAGGTGCGTTGACGTCGAGGGGGCCGGAGCCGGGGCTGCTGGAAACAGGGTCCCCGCGGGGGACGACGTCCTGGCGCGACGAGCTGCCCTCCGAGAGGGAAGTCCCGCTCTCAGGCGGCTGAGCACGCGTCGATGGCGGGCGGCGGGCGGGGCCAGGCACGACATCCAGGTTAGCACCCGCTGCACACGCGTCCAGATTTCGACAAAATCGCCCAGCCTCCTCACCGTGCCGCTTTTCGAGCCGCGCGCGCCACTTTCCTGCGCCAGCGGGTTGCTCCCTGAGGGGGGTCTGACAAATTCTGCGGCCCATGCGTCGCGCTCCTCGTCCTCAACCGTTCGTGATCTCCGCAGTCGATGATCGCGACGGGCGTGCTCCGCTCTTCTCTCGGGTGACTCATCGGATGAGGCTCGGCGCAGTCCACTTCGGCGCGGTCCTCTTGGCGGTCGCGTTGCTCGGCGTCGCTGGCTGCGGGCGTCCCGCGACGGAGGCGGAGTGTGAGCAGATCCTCGAGCGCACCGCGCGCCTGGAGCTCCGTGAGCGGATGGGAGAAGCGGACGCCAAGCTGCTCGACGCGGAGGTGAACGCGACCAAGCAGGCCATGCGAGAGAGCATGATGAACAACTGCGTGGGCAAGCGCATCACCGAGAGCGCCCTGGAGTGTGTGCGCGAGGCGCAGACCACGAAGGAGCTCACGGAGGGGTGCTTCCGATGAGCGGCTGCCGAGAGACGACCCGCGGGGAGAGTGGCGGGCACGAGGGCAGGTGGAGTGCGCTGCTCGGGCCGTGCGCCTGCGTCGTTCGGGTGAGCTTCCTCGGGGTGAGCGTTGGTCTCGCGGGAGCCTTCGGGTGCGCGGAGCCACCGACGCAGGCGGAGTGTGAGCGCATGCTCGACCACTACACGGAGCTGCTCGTGCGCTCCGATCGACCCCAGGCCAAGGCGGCCGAGCGGGAGAAGCTGAAGGCAGAGGCTCGCTCGAAGGCGTCCCGGGATCCGGAGTTCGGGCGGTGCAGTCAGCGGGTGTCACGGCGTCAGCTCGACTGCGCGCTGGGCGCGTCGGACGTCGACGCCATGGAGCGCTGCCTGCTCTGACGATCGTGCGTCGCGCCTTCAACGGGCCAGCCAGGAGCCGAGGGTGGCGACCGCGCCCGCGATGTCGGGCCGTGCCTCCAGCAGGTCCGCCATCGGATCGCCGTGACGGCTCACGCGCTCGGGGACCGAGAGGATCGTGAAGAGGGAGGGATCCAAGGCGAGGTGAACCTCCTCCCAGTGCAGCGGTGTCGACACGGTGGCGCCCGGGTAGGCCCGCACGGAGTAGGGGGCGACGATGGTCCGCGAGGGGCCGGTCTGTCCCGTGTCCACGTACACGCGAGGTCCGCGCTTCGAGCGCCGACGCTCCATGGTGGCGAGATCGGGGTGCCGGCCCACCAACAGCCGCCCGAGGAGCTCGCACAGCAGCTTCGCGGTGGTGAAGGCGACGCCGGGCCCGAGGGGCACCAGGACGTGGAGACCTTTCTGACCGCTCGTCTTCGGGAAGCTGGGCAGGCCCAGCTGCTCCAGGATGTCGCGCAGGGTCAGCGCCAGGCGCACGGCGTCGGCGAAGGGCTGTGAGCCCACGTCGAGGTCGATCGTGAGGAAGTCGCAATCGTCGGGGGTATGCTCTCGGTAGGCCAGGGCGTGCAGGGGGATGCAGCCCAGGTTGGCCACGTACAGCAGGGAGTCGACGTCGTCGATCAGGAAGACGCGCTTGTCCGTGCCCCGCGCGGATTGTTTCTCCTCGTCGTAGAGCTCCAGGGTGCGGATCCACGCGGGGGTCCCCGGAGGGATGCGCCATTGATAGAAGTTCTTGCCCGCGACGCCGTCCGGGTAGCGCACGAGCACGACGGGGCGCCCACGCAGGAAGGGCAGCATCACCTCGGCGATCTCTCCGTAGTAGTCGCAGAGATCTCCCTTCGTGTAGCCCTCCTCGGGCCAGAACACCTTGTCGCGGTTCTTGATCACGACGCGGCTCGTTGGCGCAGGGCGTCCAGGCGCTGCGACCGCGGCGGTGCCCGGAGCCATCTCCGGAGCCGGGCGAGCTCCCGCGTCCGCCGCGTCGAGGGCGGACGTGGGCTCGTGGGAGGTCTCATGGGGGGGGAGTCCCTCGAGCAGCTCTCCCGCGGGGGGCGCAGCGGTGCACTGCTCCGGCGCGACGTCGGTGCGGATCCCCTCGAAGACCGCGGCCCGCAGCCGTCCCTCTTCGGTCCAGCCCGCATAGCGGACGCGCACGACCAGGCGGGGCGCGACGACGCGAACCCCCTTGAGCTCCTCGGCCGTCGCCCCGACGGGCGCCTCGAGGTCGCGCGCTTCGGGAGCGGGAGCCTCCGCGGCTGGGTCCGGAGGAGTGGCGTTCGGGGGAGCGGCGCCGTCGGAGGCGGGAGCTGCGGCCGTGGGCGTCAGGGCGAGGAGGCGCCGCATCAGGTCCCTGGCGGTGTGCGCGTCGAAGCCCGTCCCGACGCGCCCCCGGTAGACCAACGGGGCCGGCTGCGGGGGCCCTTCTCCCGGAGCTCGTCCGGGCTCCGGAGGGACGAACGTCGCCAGACACAGGGCGCCGAGGCTCTTCGTCGTGTTCCTCTGGGGCAGCCAGCCGGCGACGACGAAATCGTCGTCACGCTCCCGTTTGATCTTCACCCAGTCCGTCGAGCGCCGCGGGCCGGGGCGGTAAGGGGAGCGTGCCCGCTTGGCGACGACCCCCTCGAGCTCACGGGCTCGACACAGGTCGTACAGGGCGCGTCCGTCTCCCTCGATGTGATCGAGCGCCCGCAGCAGGCCCGCGCCGGGCAAGAGCTGCATGAGCAACGCCTTACGCTCGACCAGGGGCAGCTCGGTCAGGCTGTGCTCGCCCAGCTGCAACAGGTCGAACACCAAATAACTCACCGGGACGCGCGCGCGGGCCGCGAGCACGTCTCTCGGGCGCACGGCGTGGATCCGTGGTGCGAGCCGCTGAAAGTTCGGGCGGCCCTGCTCGTCGAAGGTGACGATCTCCCCGTCGAGGACGAGCCGTTGGGGCCCCAAGGAGCGCACTGCACGGACAATCTCCGGGTAGCTGGCGGTGGCCGCGCGCCGCGTCCGATAGCGCAGCGCCACGGAGTCCCCGTGCTTGTCGGCGAGGATGCGCACGCCGTCGAGCTTGAGCTCGTAGAGGCGCTCGGGATCGTCGAGCGTGGCTCCCTCGAGGGCGCACGCCATGGGCGTGAGCTCGTGCGCTCGCAGGTCGATCTTTTTCGCGCCGAGCCGAGCCGCCCGCTCTTCGAGCTCCGCCGCCAGCTCCACACGCCGGGGCAGCTCTTCGACGGTGAGGCCGCTGAGCACGCTGCGGGGCCGCTCCTCGACGACGTTGCCCTCGGTGGTGCTGTGCTCGTCCGTCTTCTTGAAGAGCAGCCACTCGTTGCCCCCTTCCCCCTGGGGGCCAGCGCGGCGTCGCCCCGTGTGGACCAGCGCGAAGCGGCCGTTCAGCTTGAAACCGCTCAGGACGAAATCGATCTTGCCGCGCTCGAGCCCCGCCTCGCCGCTGGTCTCGAGGTAACGGACCCGGCCGAGGTCCCAGGCGATCATCGCGCCAGCGCCGTAGTTGCCAGCGGGGATCACGTCCTCGAAATCGAGGTACTCGAGGGGGTGATCCTCCGTATGAACGGCCAACCGCTTCTCGCCCGGGACGAGGCTCGGCCCGCGGGGGACCGCGAAGCTGCGGAGCACCTGCCCCATCTGCAGACGCAGGTCCCAGTGCATGCGCCGCGCGGCGTGTTGATGCACCACGTAGCGGCCCGTGAGTGTCTCATCGGAGCTGAAGGGGCGTTCAGGGGCGAACGGCTCGTTCGTCTTCCCCGGATCGCGTTTGGTGCGATAAGTGCGCAGGCCTCTGGGTTCTTGGCCGCCTTTGGATTGCTGGCCTCCTCTGGATTTCTGGTCGGAACTCGAACTCCGCGACGATGGGGAGCCCCCGCGACCCGCTGAAGTTTTCGTCACTCTGACCCCCGCGCGGTACGATAGGACATGGGCGCGCGCGCTATCTCCAGTGGAACGATATCCTTCGGGCTCGTCTCGATCCCCGTCAAGCTCTACACGGCGGCCTCGTCGGAGCAAGTGCGCTTCAATATGCTCCACCGCAAGTGCGGTGGCCGCTTGAAGATGCAGTACTACTGCCCCGTCGACGACGAGGTGGTCGAGCGCGGCGACATCGTGAAGGGCTACGAGTACGCGCGGGGCCAGTACGTGCGCTTCGACGACGAAGAGCTCAAGAGCCTCGAGGCGGAGAAGAGCAACAGCATCGAGATCGTCGAGTTCGTGCCGCTGGACACCTTCGATCTCATCCAGGTCGAGCGCTCCTACTATCTCGGCCCGGACAAGGGCGGCGACAAGGCGTACAGGCTGCTTGGCGAAGCGATGAGGGAGAAGAACCGCGTCGCCGTCGGGCGCTGGGCGTCCCGTGGCAAGGAGCAGCTCGTCGTGATCCGGCCCTACCGTGACGGGCTGCTCTTCCACCAGCTGTATTACGCGGACGAGGTGCGCGCCTTCGACGACATCGACACGGGCGCCACCTTCCAGTTCAGCGACGTGGAGCGTGAGCTCGCCCAGAAGCTGATCGACCAGCTGTCGAGCGACGAGCTCCAGGCCGAGAAGTACCACGACTCGTTCCGCGAGCGCGTGCAGCAAGCGGTGGACCAGAAGGTGGCGGGCGAGCAGGTCACGGTGGCCCCGGAGGCCCCGCGCGCCCACGTCATCGACCTGTTCGAGGCCCTCAAACAGAGCCTGGCCAAAGAGGGGGCCAAGGAAGGGCCGCCCCTCAAACCGCCGAAGAAGGCGAAGGAGACCGGGACGGCAGCCGAGGGAGCCCGTCCGCGGCGCGGGCGCAAGCGCTCCGCCAGCTGAGCGGGAGAGCGGGCGCAGGGAGCGGGAGGAGCCGGAGGGTGGCCCCGGAGGGGGTCGCCGCCTGTACGATCCGCGCGCGGCGCGGTAAGGGCTTGTCTCCGGGCGCCCCTTCGCCGCCCCCCTCGCGCGCACCCGGAAGGCCGATGAAGCTCATCATCCAAATCCCCTGCTACAACGAGGAAGCGACCCTCCCCGTCACCCTCGCAGAGCTCCCCAAGCAGCTCCCCGGGGTGGACACCATCGAGCTCCTGGTCGTCGACGACGGCAGCACGGACCGCACGGTGGAGGTGGCGCGGGCCCACGGTGTCCATCACGTGGTGGGGTTCTCGCAGAACCAGGGGCTGGCGCGCGGCTTCATGCTCGGCATCGAGACGTGCCTGGCCCTGGGCGCGGACATCATCGTCAACACGGACGCGGACAACCAGTACTGCGGCGCCGACGTCGAGAAGCTGATCGAGCCGATCCTCGCCGGGCGCGCCGACATGGTCATCGGAGCGCGCCCCATCACGACGATCTCCCACTTCTCCCTGGTGAAGAAGATCCTGCAGCGGCTCGGGACCTACGTCGTGAAGCTCGTGAGCGGGACCGGCGTCGCGGACGCGCCGAGCGGCTTTCGGGCGTTCTCGCGGGAGGCGGCCCTGCGCCTGAACGTGTTCAGCAAGTACACGTACACCCTCGAGACGCTCATCCAGGCGGGTCAGAAGAACTTCCACGTGGAGTCGGTCCCCATTCAGGTGAACCGAGATCTGCGGCCCTCGCGGCTGGTCCGGAGCATCCCGGCTTACGTGCGCAAATCGATGGTGACCATCGTGCGCATGTTCGTCGTGTACCGCCCGTTTCGCTTCTTCATGGCCATCGGCGCGGCGTTGTTCGCGGGCGGCTTCGCCATCGGCGCGCGCTTCCTCTACCACTGGCTGAACGGAGCGGGCTCCGGCAAGGTGCAGTCGCTGATCCTCGCGGCGGTGCTGCTCATGATGGGGTTCCACACGATGCTGCTCGCCTTCGTCACCGATTTGCTGAGCGTGAACCGGCGCCTGCTCGAGGATCTACAGGCGTACCAGCGGGAGGTACGCCTCGGCTCCGCGGTGCGGGAAACCCCCGCTGCCCGCGCGCCCGCGAGCCGAGAGGTCGCCAGCGGCTCCCAGCTGCGCTGATCTCCGCACGTCATCAAGGAGCGCTCGGGCGCTGCCCGGCCCGGCCCGGCCCTGACGGCGTCGAGGGGCGGTTCGAACGACGTCGATGGCGCGGCGTCGATGGCGTGGTGCTTCACGAGGGCAGGCTCACTCGAGCTTGCGCCGCTTCGCCTCGCTCATCGCCGCCAGGGACAGGAAGTTCTGCAGGGCGGCCCGCTGCACGTCGTCGAGCGGACGCGGTCCGTAGTCCTCGTAGGGGATGGGCGTGCGGTTTGCGTAGAGGCAGTCCACCGCCCTGTCGAAGCGCTTCACGCGTGGCGCGAGATCGGCGGAGCGGGCGCTGTCCTCCGCCAGATCTTCGACGACGTCGTCGAGCTGCGCGCACCACCCCGGGGTCTTGGGCAGCTCGACGGGAGGGACCGGAGAACAGCAGGAGCGCCGCACGATCGCCGTCGACAGGAGCTCGTACCATCCCAGCGCACGCCGCACGCGGGTCCCGCGGACGTCGCCCTGCAGGACATTTTCCGGCGGAGCTTGGGCCACCTCCGCCGCTTGCTGCGCCAGCCGCGCATCCATCTTTGCCTCCGCGAGCTCGTAGAGCTGCCGGGCGGTGAGGTGCAGCGGTCCGTCCTGACACACGAACTCCAGGGAGGCCTCCGGTTGGAAGGTGCCCTCCTCGAAATAGGACTCCGTGCACGCGCGCTGCCGCTGGGCAGGGGTGAGCTTGGGGGGCGGCGCGGGGGTCGGCTTCGAGGCGTGCGGGACGGAGGGGGTGACCTCCGGTCGCGCGGAGGACGAGGGGCTCGAGGTGGGGCGCAGGGCGAACGCGGCGCCCCCCGCGGCGGCGCCGACCAGCAGGAGGAGCAGGGCGGGCCAGCGGCTCTTCCGCTGGAAGGGGTTGAACGGCGGCAGGGACGGAGCGCGGTGCTGAGCGACACTCGGGCGCTCGGGGAGACTCGGACGGAAGGGCTCGACGCTGGAGCGGCTGGTCCGGTTGGGCTC
>JAAZAA010000170.1 GCA_012514535.1 Myxococcales bacterium
ACATGGAGAACGGTCAACCGAGCCCGCCACCTGGAGTCGCGCGAGATTCTGGAGGTCGAGGACGGGCGGCGGGCTGTCGCCCCCTGTGCTCAATTGAGCCCGAAGCTCATCCGATGTGGGAATGACGTCGATCGTTCTCCCGCGCTCACCACAGATTCATCACTTGTCCCGCTGGATTCATCGTGTTCTTGCATGGCAATCAGACCCCGGGGGTGTATGGTGGGTGGTCGAATTATGCCAAAGCGCCTGCTGCCGTGGTCGTGTGCATCCCTGTTGCTGGCCGTCCTCACGAACTGTGGTGGGGGGAGTCCGGACCTGTTTCCGTTGGGCCCCTGCGCGGAGGACCCCTGCGTCCACGGCAGCTGCGTGCCGGAGCCGGCGTCGGGAACCGATTCGTTCACGTGCGAATGTGACGAGGGGTGGGCGGGCGAGCGGTGCTCGATCCCGGACGAAGACGATGGCGCGGGAGGGACGGGCGGGAGCGGAGGTGGCAAGGGAGGCAGCGGAGGTGGCAAGGGCGGCACCTCTGGAGGCTCCGGGGGGACCATGGACGGTACCGCGGGCGCCGGAGGCGACGCCTGCGACGGCGTGAGCTGCGGCAACGGGTCTTGTGAGCCCTGCGTGCATGGCACGTGCACGGACGGAGCGACGGGCTTCACCTGCGAGTGCGACGTGGGGTGGAGCGGGCCGCTCTGTGACATCGACACGGGGGAGTGCGACTGCCACGAGAACGCCACCTGCATCGACGATGCGGGCTCGGCCACCTGCAAGTGTGACGACGGCTTCGAAGGTGATGGTCATGACTGCGAGCCGCTCGTCTGTGGGGCGCTCGACGATCCGCAGCACGGTAAGGTCGTCGTGGACGGGGATTCGCCTGGGAGCGTGGCGACGTACGAGTGCGACCAAGGCTACGAGCCGAGCCATTCGGAGAGCCGCACTTGCCAGGAGAGCGGCGAGTGGAGTGGCAGCGCGCCGACCTGCGAAGCGATGGTGTGCGAGCCCATGGAGCTCATCGAGGACCCGAGCTTCGAGGCCGGGAATGGGGGCCCCTGGTCCGAAGGCTCTGACGTCTTCGGAACTGCGATATGCAACGAAGCGTGCGGAAATGCCGGAGGGACGGCTGGGCCGAGAACGGGCGCTTTCTGGGCGTGGCTCGGTGGCGCGAGCCCCTCCGAGACGGCATGGGTCGAACAGGACGTGCTCATCCCGAACCAGGGTCCATATCACCTGAGCTTTTGGCTGAAGGTGAGCCCCCGCAACGGGAACGCGACCATGGAGGTGCGCGTGGATGATCAGACGGTCCGGGTCATCCCCGAACCTCCCGCGGACGATGCAGAGTACGTGCAGTACACGGTCGACTTGAGAGACTTCGCGGATGGAGCGGAACACGCGATCCGTTTTCACTACGTCTCCGACGGCGGTGTCTCGAACTTTCATTTGGATGACGTCACTCTGGAGTGCACGCCTCCTGGAGCGAGCCCTTGAGCAGCGCGCCTCGACGCGGCGCTCCGCCTGCTCCTGACACTTCGCCTCGCCGGGCTCGACGCGTGCCCGCCAGACACCCATGAGGGGGCTGCGCCGACGAGGACGCCCTTGCGGCCGCCCGCCAGGAACAGACCGCTCGGTGCCGCCCGGCGACTCGAGGTGCGCCGAGCGCAGACGCCGGCCGCGCTGGTGTCCGCGACCGGCGCCCGCGTGCGGGGGGTCAGCGGATGGAGAGGCCGAAGTAGGTCAGGGAGCCGCCGCCGCCCCCGGAGGAGACGGTGAGCGTCCAGCTGCCGTTCTTTGGCTCGCCCTGGAACGTCGAGAGGGGGTGCAGGGGCACGAGGATGTCCTCGAGACTGCCGAGCTCCGGATCGGCGATCGAGGTCGCGGCGTAGTCCGCGAAGTTCGTGTACTCGAAGTTGCCGAGTGAGCCGTTGCCGACGACCCCCGAGACGAGGGTGACCGTCGTCCCGCCGGGCGAGGTGAGCGAGAAGGTCCACTCCGTGTCGCTCGGGGTGCCGCTCGTGCGCACGGTGACGATCAGCTCGTCGACGCTGCCGTCCAGGCCGTCGACCGCGATCACGGAGGTGGCGTCCAGGGCCTGCGCCGTGGTGTTCCAGAAGCGCCGGAAGGTCGCGTCCCGCAAGAAGTCGTGCTCGAAGGCGCGCAGGTCGCTCCCGGCGTCCGAGCAGTCGTCGACCTCGAACCCCACCGCGTAGGTCGGAGTGAGATCGGCCGCGTGGGTGACTTTGTAGAAGCTCGCCTTCGTCCCGGGCTCCAGCGGGAACTCCGCGGCCTGCGCGCCCCGGCTATTCTTGTCGTAGAAGGCCCAGTTGCCGCTGGAGGTCCCTTCGGCACGCGAGAAGAACTCGTCCATGAACAAGACCCCGTTCTGCACGGTCAACGTGGACGACCACCCGTCGAGTCGATCGTGATCGACGGTCTGAAACCGCATCCACGAGCCGCTGCTTGCACAACTCCACTGGGCGACGTGCAGCAGGCGCTTCGACGAGACGCTCGGCGACGGGACCGCCGCGCGCCGGAGGACATACTCCGCGTCTTCCCCCACGAGCACCATGATCTCACCCTCGTCGGCGAACTCGACCTCGAACCGTAGACCTTCGGCGTCCGGAGCGTTCTGCGGGTCCCCGCTGCCGCAGTTGAAGAGTTCCAAGGTCTCGTCGGTGTAGGAGAAGGTCCCGACGCTCGGGGAGTGGCAGGCGCCGCCTCGGCTCGCGAAGGTCGGCGGACCTCCGAGCACGGCGCGCCCGAGCTGGATCTTCCAGGGCGTGGCGATGCAGGCATCCCGCTCGTCTCCCATCTCCAGGTGGTCACAGGTCTGTTCCCACGCTCCCAAGACATCGTAGGTCGGCGTCGGCTCGACGGGGCCCTCACCGCCCATGCCCCCCTCGCCCTGTTTGCCCCCGGTGCCCCCCTTGTTGCCTTTCCCGCCGGTGGCGTCCGAACCACCGCTCGACGTGCCTCCCGTGTTCCTGCCCGAGTCGCCTGCCGCACCTCCGGAAGCCCCTGCACCCGAGCTGCCGCCTTCGGATCCACAGGCGAACGCCACGGACCCAGTCACGATCAGGAGCGCACCACTGAAGCATCGAAGTCTCATCTCGTCTCTCATCCGTTCCGTGTCTGCGTCGTCACGGTGCGGGTCGTCGCGGCGATCCCGCACGACGATGAACGCGAATGGTACCGGCCGGCCGGGCCCGCGCGAGAGGGGCAAGGTGGGACACCCGCGCTGAGGATGCCGATGCCTCCTCCCTTCGTTCACCACCGAGCACGAGGTTGCACATGCGACGATGATGCATCGGTGAGAGGCGCCGTGCCGGCGCAACCCTCCCTCGACGCGCCGATGGCTTCCGGGGGCGCAGCCGAGCTGGACCTCTCCTCGGGGTCACGGCTACCCCGCGCTCGACCTCGGTCCCCCACCGCGTCCCGCAGGCGCCCCAGCTTCTTCACTGCTTCTTCACCCACGCGTTCGGACGTCAGCTCATCCATCGCCGCGCGCCCTTACGGTAGGCGATGAGGCAGAAGAGATGGCTCGCGACGGGGATCGTCAGGAGCTGGAAGAGCAGGATGAGCGAGAGTTTGAGCCAGGAGGCTTCGGGGGTGCGGAGCCCGTAGCCGATCAGGAACAACAGGATCCCCAAGGTCATCGCCTTGCCGAGGGCGTGGGAACGACAATACACGTCGGGGAGCTTGAGCGTGCCCAGGGTCGCTATGAGGACGAAGAAGCAGCCGCCGGCCATGACTGAAGTCGGAGGAGACCTCCACGGTCGTCGTGCCGGGCGTCAGGGTGATGCAGTGGGAGAGCACGAGGATTTCGATCTTCGACAATCCCTCCACGGGATAGACGAGGAACCCAGGCGCCAAGCTCTCGCGCTTCTCGAACAGGATCGTTCTTGCGAGACGGAGGTTGGCGAGGACGAGCGCGTGGAGGAAGCGGGTGACGAACACGAAGAAGCCGAGGAGACGTCGCGGGATGGTCCGTCTTCGCGGCCGAGGTAGCCGAGATAGCGACCGACGTGATCCCGCCTTGCGCTACGCCGGGGCCCGGGCTGTCGGGGAGGCTGCGTGCCTCCGTGAGCAGACCCAGGGCACCGACGAGACCGTATTCGTTGAAGCCGAGCGTCAGGTCGAGGGCAGCGCGGGTGAGCACCATGTTCGGTGGCGGCTCGACGTCGGCTTCGAAGCTGCTCGACGTCGGATGGGGTCCAGCGGTCGGGCAGGAGCTCCTCGATGCGGCTCTTGGGCCACCCGCGCTGCAGCTTCGTGATCACGTCCGTGGCGTAGGCGAGCGGGGGGATCGCCGCAGAGCCGCTCCGTACCGTCGGGAAGCCGATTCGCAGCGCTCCTGACTTGATCCGCGCCGCTCCAGAGTCGATCCGCATCGGTACGAAGCCGATCCGCAGCAGTCCGGAGCCCCCCCCGCATCGCCCCGGAGCCGCTCCGCATCGCCCGGGAGCCGCTCCGCATCGCCCGGGAGCCGCTCCGCATCGCCCGGGAGCCGCTCCGCATCGCCGGGAAGCCGCTCCGCATCGCTCTGGAGCCGATCCGCACCGCCCACGGTTTGGCAGGGTCCGGTCCGTCGTTCCGGGGGCCGATGGTGGGCCAGTGACGGCCTGGAAACTGGCGGGATAGGATGGGCCATGAGTCGTCGTCAGCTCGTGGGCCGCCCGCTCCCCTCGCGTGGGGCCGGGCCCTGGTGGTCCTGGATTGGGATCTTGGTGCTCGGGGGGAGCTCGGTCGGGTGCGACGAGGGCGATCCCATCCCGCCGCCGCGGGCGACCTGTGAGCCGGCCACCGTGAGCGGGGGCACCTGGCGCCCCATCCCCGAGCTCGACT
>JAAZAA010000028.1 GCA_012514535.1 Myxococcales bacterium
GCAGTGGCGTCGAGCTCCGCGTCCCGGGCGGGTTCGTCCGACACGGCCTCCTCCTCTGCAGGCTCGGCGGGAAGCTCTCGCGGCTCCTCGTCTCCAGACGCTTCCTCGTCCGCGCTCCGTTCCTCCGTCGACGCGCCCAGCTCCGCGTCCTCGGACTCCCCGTCTTCCACGGGTGCCCCTTCGTCCACGCCCTGCTCCGGCGCGTTTCGGTCCGCTTCGTCCGACTCCGCGCGCGCCGAGGCGCCGTCGAGCTCGGCCGCGGTGTCGCTGGCCGTCGTGTCTCCGAGCGGGGCTTCGCCCTCCGCCAGCTCCGTCGAGGTCACCGGCGCCTCGGCGCCGCTCGCCCGCTCCTTCTCGACCTCCCCCGAAAGCGCACCACTCTCGTCGACCTCCTCGGAGGCGTCGGGGTTCAGCGCCGGCGCGGCTTTGGAGCGCGCGGTGGGTCTCCTCTGTGGCTGCCGACGAGCCTGCTGCTTGGGTGCTCGCTTCTTCCTAGCCATCACTCGGGATCCGTTGTCTCGGCGGAGAGGTCAGATGGTTCCTGGCTTTCAACCTCTTCTTCATCGTTCGTGAGGGAGAGCTCCACGTAAATGGGCTCCAGGGGCCCCTCCTGGAACACCCTCGTCATTCGCAAGCGCGTCATCTCGAGGAGCGCGAGGAAGGTGACCACGAGGTCGGAGCGGGTCATCGTCTCCGGGAACAGCTCTTCGAAGGAGACCCGCTCCTTGCCGCGCAGCAGGTCCGTGAGCTCGTTGATGCGGTCGGAGATCGAGATGCGGTCGACGTCGATGTGATGCTCGGCGGTCTGCTTGACCCGCTTGAGCACCGCCTGGAACGCGTCCAGGAGCTTGAACACGCTGACCTGCGCCAACGGCGCCGGACCTTCGACGGAGGGCGCTGGTGCCCCCCTGGTGAAGACGTCGCGCCCGAGCACCGGAGCGCTGCCCAGCTCCTCGGCGGCGTGACGATACTTCTGGTACTCCAGAAGCCTCCGAACCAGCTCCGCTCGGGGATCGACGTCGTTCTCCGGATCGTCCTCCTGGTCCTGGGGAGGCGCCGGCAAGAGCATCTTCGACTTGATGTGGGCCAGGGTCGCCGCCATCACCAGGTACTCACTGGCGAGGTCGATGTTCAAACCCTGCATCAGCATGATGTACTCGACGTACTTCTCGCTGATGAACGCGATGGGGATGTCCCGGATGTCGATCTCGTGCTGCTGGATCAGGTGCAGCAGCAGGTCCAGCGGGCCCTCGAAGGTGGGGAGCACCACCTGGTAGACGGGGGTGGAGACCTCCGGACTGGCGGAGGGCGTCGACGAGCTCCGCCCCTGCGCCGCGCGGCGCGCCAGCTTCTCGGAGCGAGAGGGGGGGCCCTGCGGGCCGCTGCTCGCCCGCTCCTGGGCGTCGCCTTCCGCGCCGTCCCGCGCCGAGACGGCCTCCGACGGGGACTGCTCGCCGATTTGCGCAGGCTCCTCACCCGCCGCCGGGAGGTCCTTCGCCTCCGGCTGCTCACTCGGCTCGGGCTCGGGCTGGTGGCTCATGCGCCCGGCGGAGCCTAGTGGTCTGGCCGAGAAGTTCCATGGGCATTTTCCAGCCGCCCGAGGCCCGGGCCGAAGCGCTGGGGGGGTCACACCCGACCCTACCGCGGCCCCTTGGACCTGCTAGCTTGCCCACGATGGCAAAGGGGGAGAAGATGCCATCGCACGAAACCGAGGACGACCCCTGGGTGGGTCGAGAGCTCGCCGAACAGGTCGAGGTGCGCACGCTCATCGGCGTGGGCGCCATGGGACGGGTCTATCGTGGCCATCAAAGGGGCATCGAGCGCCCCGTGGCCGTGAAGGTCCTCCACGCGGATCTCCTGCACCGTCCAGGGGTGATGGAGCGCTTCCACCGAGAGGCGCGGGTCGCCAGTCGACTCAACCACCCGAACGTGGTGCAGGTGCTCATGACGGGGGAGGTCGCCTGGCACGACCCGTCGAGCCAGGGGGGACCCACCACCAAGCAGGGGGTCGGGCGGCGCGCCGTGAGCCTCTCCGCCGAGCGAGGTGGCGACGGAGAGAGCCCCTCGACGCAACGGGTCGCCTACCTGGTCATGGAGTACCTGGATGGGGACTCGCTGGCCTCGGTCCTGGAGAACCACGGGGGCCCCCTGCGCCTCGAGCGCGCGCTCCACATCGCGCTGCAGGTCTGCGACGCGGTTGGTGAGGCCCACGACCAGGGCATCGTCCACCGGGACCTGAAGCCCGAGAACGTGATGCTCGTGCGCCGAGGAGGCGACCCGGATTTCGTCAAGGTGCTCGACTTCGGCGTCGCGAAGGTCGACTGGCTCGACGGGGCACAGGCCACGCAGGTCGGCACCGTGTTCGGGACCGCACGCTACATGGCGCCGGAGGCCGCGCGGGGAGAGCTGGTGACCCCGCGCAGCGACGTCTACTCGATCGCCACCTTGCTCTATCAGTGCCTCGCGGGGCGAACGCCCTTCGACGGCACCAACACGGTGGCCGTGCTGGTGAAGCAGTGCAGCGAGGTGCCCCTCGAGCTGTCGACCATCAGCCCCCACGTCCCGGCCGCGGTCGCGCGGGTCGTCCACCAGAACCTCTCCAAGAACCCCGCCGAGCGCTGCGCGACGGCCCGGGAGCTCGGCGCCGCCCTCATGGCCGCGGCCCGCGAAGCCCGCGTGGAGGGCTTCGCGACCGCGGCGCGTCCCACCTTGCACGGAGCCGAGGGGCCCCCACCGACGGACCCCTTCTCGCGCAGAGGCGACTGCCGGCCGCGAACGGCGCTCCGCTCCCCGTCGGAGACGACCCTCATCGATCCGGACCTCGCCGGGACTCCCGCGGGAGACGCGCCCCGGAGGACCCGACACGAGGCGCGCACGAGCTGCCAGGAAGCCACGTGCGTCGACGCCCCCCGGCGCGGCACCACCCTCCTCGAGGAAGCCGGCGCTTTCGACGAGCGTCGGCGCACGGCGCTCACGGCCGTGCCCGACGAGTCGCCCTCCGAGCGCTCCCTCGAGGAGGCAGAAGCGATCCAGCGACAGGCCCGGAGGACGCTCCTGGAGCAAGCGGTGGACGCCGCGCCGGCGACCCACCACGGACCTTCCCCGTACACGACCGGTCCCACGCCCGCTCCAACGGCCCCCCACGGGCCCTCCCAGTACACGACCGCACCCGCGCCCGCTGCCTCCCACGGGCCCTCCCAGTACGCGACCGGTCCCATCCCGTCCCCTTCGGTGTTTCACACGTTCGGTGACACCCCAGGGCTCCCGGGGCACGCCTCCTCGCTCTGGGCCGCGGACGCGCCGCCGCCGAGCGCGCCGCGGCGTCCCCGGAGGCCCCGGGTGCTGCGCTGGATGGCGACGTTCACGGTGCTCGCCGGGGTCGCCGCGGGCGGGGCGTACTTCGCGGCGCAGCTCCTCTCCGCGGAAGACCAGAGCCTCGCCGCCTACGTGGATCGAGCCAACGGCGCCCTCGCCCTCGGCAGCTGGACCTCGGACGATGGCACGGGCTTCGTGGAGATCACGAGCGCCGGTCTCTCCCGCTACCCGGACGCAGCCGCGCTCCGGGAGCTCCAGACGCGAGGCGCGAGGCGCATGGCTCGGGAAGCGCGTCGCCTCCAGGACAGCGACGCAGACCGCGCCCTGGAGCTCGCGCGCCTCTCGGTGGAGCTGGCTCCAGAGGACGACGCCGTGCGGCGGCTCACCGCGCCCCTCCTCGATCCGCCCGCGCCGGCGCTGGCCAGCGTGGAAGCCCCCGAGCAAAACCCGTCCCTCGCGGACCCTGGACCGATCACGGAACCAGAGACGCCCGGAGCAATGGCGGCGCAGATCCCCGATCCGCTCCCCCAGCCCGCGGGCGCGGAATCGGTCCAAGCCACGGCAACCCAGCCGGCGGGCTCAGCCACGACGAACCCCGCGCAACCGGCGGGGGGCTCGGCACAAGCCGAAGCCGGCTCGGTCCAACCCGCGGCGCGCCCGACGCAGCCCACCGCTGCCCCCACGCCGCCCAGCCCGACGCCTCGCCCCGCGACGAAGCCGAAGGCGACCGCTCCCAAGGCGAGCACGAGCAAGTCCAACGGTTCACGGCCCGCCTCGCCGCCGCCGACCAGCGAAGGACAGCGGAACGACGACGGAAGTGATCTCCCCCCCGAGACTCCGCGCGAGAGATGGCTATAACCCGCGGATGCGGGTGGCGGCGCGGGTTCTCGGCTGGCTCATGGGGGGGCTCCTGCTGTCCTCCCCAGCGCTCGCCTCCCCGGAGGACGAGGACCTCGCCGCCACGACCGAGGGGGAGCTCATCGATCCATCACTGGAGGGCGTCGACGTGGAGGCGGGCCGAATTCAGGCCCCGGATCGCGTCACCGGTATCGCCGAGCTGGGCCTCGGCTGGCTGACGCTCCCCCGCGCGCTCGTGTGCGGTGAAGGCACCGCCTGCCGGCGCGGTGATACGACGCCGGTGGTCGAGGTGTGGAACCTGCTGCGCCTCGACTTCGGGCTCGCCTTCGGGGCGGGCCTCTCCCTCGGGCTCGTGCCGACCACGGACGCCCCGCGGGAGAACCCGCCCGGGATCGAACGAGACCACAAGCGGGGCTACATGACCATCGAGTCGATGGTCCGCTACTATCCCTGGCTCACCGGAGAGGTGGAGGGATGGATCGGAGCCGGCGGCGGGCTCGTCATCGTCAATGATCGGTTCATCCCGGAGCAGGGCGACCAGCCCTACGCCTTCGTGGGGACGCCGGGGGTCACCCTCCGCACGGAGGGGCTGTCCCTGTTCGGCGCCGTGGGCGCCTCGGTCGTGCTCTCGGAGGCGTGGACCGTCGGGTTCGTGGGGCGCGCGGGGATCTGGCGCTTGCCGGACAACCCTGCCCGGAGCCCCTTCAACGACGAGGCCTCCCTGTCCGGGACGAACACGATCATCTACGCCGGCATCAGCGTCGCCTTCCAGCAGATCCTCTGAGTCGGCTCCTCCGATGGCCGCTCCGCCGGTCCCTCTCCGAGCGGTCGCGCGGACCTCGACGCCCTCAACGTAGGGCGTCGGCGAGGGCGGTGAGCATCGGCTCCAAGGCGATCGCGAGGAGGAAGAGCAGTCCCAGCGCCTTGAGGGGCCCGAAGAGGTGCTCCGTCGCCAGGGGGAGCGCCGTCCTCCGCAGGAGCAGGACGATGCCTTCCAGGAGCAAGACCGTGAGCAGGATCGGGGTGGCGACACCCACGGCCAGGGTGATGGACGCGAGGCACGCGTCCAGGATCGGCTGGAGGAGCTCCCCCTGCGACGGGACACGCGCCAGCCTCGTGAGGGCGGCCCCGGCGCGGGCGGGTCCGCCTCCGGCGAGAAAGAACAAAGCGCTGAGCAACCCGAACAAGAAGCTGAGGGGACCGGGCGGATCCCAGAGCCCGTCCTCGGCTCTCCCGCCTCCGGGCCCGAATCGATCCGCGACGCCGCCTGCCATCAGGGCCGCCCAGAGCACCCCCGCGGCTCCGACGGCCACGCTCACCCCGATGCCCAGGGCCCAGACGAGCGCCTCACCCCACCCCGCCGGCAAGCCGGTCGTGGCGGGTGCGACGCACAGGCTCAAGCCCAGCCCGAGGGCGAGCCGCGGAGCGAGAGGGCTCCCCGGCCAGCCGAAGGCCGGCACCAGGAGCGCCGTAGGAGCCCAGAGGAACCAGCCGAGGATCAGGGCACGCAGCTCTCCCGTCATGACGGACTCCACGAGCGGGTTTGACGCCATGGGCGGGCGCACGCTAACGCTCTCCCCCGCCTCGGGTCACCCCCCAGCGAGGGGTGTGCCTCTTCCAGGAGCCTAGGATGAGCCTCGACCTGTCCGCCGTCGGTCATCGCACCGCCCCCTTCACCTTCGAGTACGATTGGAAGACCACCGTGCTCTACGCTTTGGGCGTCGGAGCCACGCGAGACGAGCTCGACTACCTCTACGAAGCGCGCGGCCCCCTCGTCCTCCCCTCCTTCGCGGTCGTCCCCGCCTACCCCGCCCTCGCCCCCCTCGTGGAGCGAGCCAACGCCGACATGACGAAGGTCGTCCACGGCGCGCAGACGATCCGGCTGCACGCGGCGATCCCCGCTCAGGGCCGCCTGGAGACGACGGGGACCATCGAGGGGATCTACGATCTCAAGCGGCTGTCGCAGGTCGTGTTCTCCACGCGGACGGAGCAAGGAGGGCAGCTGCTGTTCGAGACGGAGTGGACCCTGGTCGTGCGGGACACCGGTGGCTTCGGCGGGCCGCGCCCCCCCAAGCAGTCGGTCCCCAAGATCCCGGCGGACACCGCGCCGCTCTTCGAGGTGACGGAGCGGACGTCCCCCGAGCAGGCGCTCCTGTATCGGCTCTCCGGTGACCTCAACCCGCTCCACGCCGATCCGGAGTTCGCCCGCGCCGTGGGCTTCGAGCAAGGGCCCATCCTGCACGGGCTGTGCACCTTCGGTTACGTGACTCGCGCCGTCGTCGCGAAGGCCTGCGCGGGTGATCCCCGGCGCCTGCGCGCGCTCGGGGTGCAGTTCAAGAAGCCGGTGTGGCCCGGTGAGACCCTCCGCACGGTCGGCTACGCGGTGGACGACAAGATCGCCCTCGAGACCTTCGCCGAGGATCGCCCTGAAGCGGTCGTCGGAGGCGCCTGGGCGGACATCGCGCCCTCCGGAGCCCCCGCATGAGCGAACGGCTGCGCGACGCAGCGATCGCACTCGGCGTCGCCTTCGGCCTCGGCGGTTGCGTGCTGTCGACCCACACGCCGCCGGGGACTCCGCCGGACGTCCCCGAGCCGCCGCCCGCGACGCCCGTGGCTGAGGAAGACACGGGACCTCGCACGATCCGCGCGCGTCACGTGTTGGTGTCCTTCGCTGGAGGGACCCGGGCGGCGTCCTACGTGACGCGCACCCGGGAAGAGGCCTACGCGCGCGCCAGCGAGATTCGCGAGCAGATCCTGGCGGGCGAGGACTTCGCCGAGATCGCGCGGGAGTACTCCGACGATCGGGGCTCCGCCCAGGTCGGCGGGGAGCTCGGAGAGTTCAAGCGCAACCAGATGGTAAAGCCCTTCGCCGACGCCGCCTTCGCCCTCGAGCCCGGCGGTGTCTCCGAGGTGATCGAGTCGGAGTTCGGGTTTCACGTGATCCAGCGCACGGAGTGACCGCCGAGGGTCTGCCTGGCACCAGCCTTGGTCCGACGGAGCCCGACTCGCGACGCGGTGTCGGCGGCGCGGCGCCGACGGGACGGCCCTGACGGGACGAACCTCGAGCTCGCGCCGACGCACCTCCCGCCGAGAGATCTCGGCCACAGCAGGGCCTGCATTGCCGAAACTCGCGGAACTCGGTAGAGCTGGCGGGATGCGCAGGGCGGGTCCGGGTCGCCGACACCTTCTTCGAGACGCTTGGTGGCTCGCGGCGCTCGCATCGGGCGCGTGGCTCGTCCCCGACACCGCTCGCGCCGAGCCCGCTCCCGCCCCAGACGTGCCCAGGGAGACGGCCCCTTCGGACGCGGCTCCGCAGCCCCCCTCCTCGAAGGCCCCCCCTCCCTCGAAAGCGCCGCCCTCGAAGGCGCCGCCCAGCGACGGACCGCCGCCCAGTGCCGCGCCGCCCGGCGACGCTGCGCCGCCCGGCGACGCTGCGCCGCCCGGCGACGCTGCGCCGCCCAGGGGCACTGCGCCCCCTGAGCCGCCGCCTGACGCTCCCCCCCCCTCGGCACCTCCTCAGGCACCTCAGCCGCCCCAGGGAGAGCAACCTCCCGCGGCTCTCCTCCCCGGAGCCGGGCCGGCAACGGACGCCCCGAGCACCGACGCCAGCGACGCTGCCTCGGACGAGGGCGCCTTCGACGACGGCTCCGACTGGCCCCTCCACGCCCCGACGGGCGACGCACACGGTCCAACGCGCCCCGAGGCGCAGGACGACGACGATCCCCTCCATCCCCCCGCCGCTCCCCTCCTGAGCCACGATCTGCTCGCCGCCTGGAAGGGTGACTTCGAGCGGGCCAAGCAGCTCCTCCGCCATGGGCGCTTCACGGAGGCAGCGGCTCTCTTCGAGCTCATCGGGCCCCGGGCACCCACCGCCGAAGAGGCGGCCATCGCCCGGGAGCTGGCGGCCCTGTGTTATCATTGGAGTTCGAGGGGCATTCGCTTCGACGGCGCCCAGCCCGCCCGCTCCCCCCACGCCCCTGCGGGTCCACGCCAGCGTTCCTCCGGTGAGATCGCCTCGCTCTACGTGAACGCGGTGGTCTACGGGCTCGGCACGGGGACGTGGCTCGGGGTGGTGGCGGATCTCGACTCCGCCGGGGGGCTCTTCGTGCCCGCCCTGGCGCTCACCGGCGCAACTCTCGGGGTGGTCGCCGTGGTGGATCAGGAGGTGGGCTTCGCCTACGGCGTGCCGCAGGCGATCTCCTCTGGAATGTACGTGGGGCTCAGCCAGGGGATGCTCTGGTCCCTCGCCTACAACGCGCAGGCCCGGGCCGCCGAAGAGTGGTCGGCGACGGCCGTGTCGAGCGTCATGTGGGGCGGCGCGACCCTGGGAGCGCTCGCAGGCGGCGTCATCGGACACCGGATAAGCACGACGCCCGGGCGCGCCGCGTGGGTGGGGTCGACCTCGCTCTGGGGAGGGGCCATCGGGGGTCTCACCGTGGGCGGAGTGGTCCCCGACGATGCGCGCACCGACGAGCGCGCCCTGCTCGGCGCCGCCCTCACGAGCACGGCGGGGACGGTGGCTGGACTGCTCACGGCGGAGTCCGTGTCCCCCTCCCTGGCGCGGGTGCGCTTCCTCGACCTCGGCGGGTTGGTGGGTGGTCTGCTCGGCCTCGGTGTGTACGCGACCGCAGCCCCCTCCCTGGAGACCCACGGCACGCTCTGGGCGATGAACGTGGGCGCGCTGACCGGGCTCGCGTCCAGCTGGGTCCTCACCTCCGGCATGCAGCCGGACCGGGGGGACGAGGGGACGAAGCAAACCGCCCAGGCCCCCGCGAACCCACTCCAGGCCCTCTCCAAAGCTCGTCCCACGCTGCTCCCCGCCTACGCTGGCGCCCAGGTGGGGCTCGCCGGCAGCTGGTGACGCGACTGCGGGGCGCGCTCGCAGGTCGATGGGATCCATCGATGCGCTCCATCGACGGCCTCCGTTCGACACGGACGATCCCCTCGAACAGCGACGGGCTCCGGCGAGGGGGCGCGGTCCGTCGTTCAGCGCGGACGCACCGCCGAAGGCCCGGCGTGGCCCCTTCGGCTCGGAGGACCGGGGCGCGCCGTCGAAGGAGCGTCGTCGTGGAGCATGCGCAGCGCGGGCGTGTCCAGATCGTCCAGCTGGCCGCGGCGCGTCGCCCACACGAAGGCGCCCACGGCGAGGGCAGAGATCATCACGGCGAGGGGCAGCACCACGAACAAAGCACTCATGATCGAGCTCCGAAGGTCCGCGACCGATAGGCGTTGCTCACCACGGTCAGAGAGCTCGCGGGCATGATGATGGCGGCGAGGAGCGGGCTGATCACCCCGGAGACCGCCAGGCTCAGGCCCACGACATTGTAAAGCAATGACATGCCGAGCCCGCGGCGCAACACCCGGATCGTCCGCTGAGCACCCTGCGCCAGCTCGACGACGGGCTCGACACCGTCGCGCCGCGCGAAGACGTCCGCCGCCAGGAGGCTCGCCTCCGCGCCTCCGTGGACCGCCACACCGACGGACGCGGCGCTCAGGGCCGCCGCGTCGTTGACACCGTCTCCGACCATGAACACGGGGCCCCGCGCCACCGCGGCCTCGACGTAGGCGAGCTTCTGTTCGGGGGTCTGGCCGCCGAGCACCTCGTCGAACAGGGACGGCTCCGAGCCCTCTGCCGAGGTCCCGTCCGGGCCCTCCCCTGGTTCTCCTGCGCCCTCGTCCGCGGCCACGCCGAGAGCGGCCCGATCGAGCTGCGCGACCGCGTGACTCACCGCCCGCGGATGATCGCCGGACAGCAGCACGAGCCGGTGCCCCAAGGCACGCAAGGCGCGCAGGCTCTCGGCGGCGTCCTCACGCAGGGGATCTCCGAAGGCGGCGAGAGCCACCACCGTCCCCTCTCGCGCGATCAGCGCTGGGCTGAGCCCGCGCTCCAGCCAACCGGCGAGCACCTCCTCCGCCCAGGCGGGGATCACGACGCCGCGCTCCCGGGTCGAGCGCTCGTTCCCCACCCACAGCTCGCGGCCCGCCACGCGGCCCCACATCCCGCCGCCGAGCTCCTCGCGCGCGTCCTCGACCATGGGCGCCTCCGTGCCCTCCATCTCGCGCTCAAAGGCCGCGACGAAGGCGCGGGCCACGGGATGCACCGAGCGCGCCTCCAGAGCGGCGACCGCCACCTGCACGGACGGATCGCCCGCGTACTCCACCAGGCGCACGCGCCCCTCCGTCAAGGTCCCGGTCTTGTCGAAGACGAAGGTGCCGGGGGTGGCGATCTTCTCCAGAGCGTCTCCGCCCTTGATCAGGAGCCCGCGTCTCGCGGCCCGCGCCAGGGCGGCGCTGACCACGAGCGGCGTCGCCAGCCCGAGGCCACAGGGGCACGCCACCACCAGGAGCGCCACCGTGTTGTCGACCGCGCGCTCCAGGCTGACGAAGGACCAGCCGAACAGCGTGAGCGCGGCGAGCACGATCGCCACGATCACCAGGTAACCCGCCACGCGATCCGCGAGCCGCACGATGGGGGCGCGCCGCCGTGCGGCTTCCTCCACGCTCTTCATCAGCTGGCCCATGCGCGTCGCCTCGCCCGAGCGCAGACAGCGGACCAACAACAACCCCGTGAGGTTCGTCGAGCCAGCGTGGACGAGCGCACCCGGCTCCACGTCCACGGGGAGCGGCTCGCCGCTGAGCACGGCCGTGTCGAGGGACGAGCTCCCCTCGACGACGACGCCATCGACGGGGATCGTCTCGCCGGTGCGCACCTCGACCAGAGCCTCCGCGGCGACGCTCGCCGCGGGGACGTCGCGCACCGCGTCCCCTTCGCGCAGGTGCGCCGTGCTCGGCGTGAGCGTATTGAGGAGCTCGGCGGCCTCGAAGGCGGAGCGCTGCTGGCGGTGTTGGATCCAACGCCCCACGAGCAGGGCGAAGATCAACATCGTGACGGAGTCGAAATAGATTTCCCCCTTGCCGAGCAGCGTCCCGAGGGCGCCCCAGGTAAAGCCCGCCAGGATGCCGATGCTGACCGGCAAGTCCATGTGGGGCGTGCGGGTCCGCAGCGAGGCGAGCGCCCCCTTGAAGAAGATCGAGCCCGCCCACAGCACCGCTGGCGCGCTGATGAGCAGGCTGCCCCAACGGAAGAAGGCCCGGAACTGGGGCGACATGCCGTCGAAGAGGCCGCTGTACAGCGCCAGGGCCATGAGCATGACGTTCCCCGCGACCGCGCCCGCGACGCCCACGCGCATCAGCAGCGCGCGCTCCTCCTGCCGCTGCCGCTCCATGTCTCCCGAGCCGCGATAGGGGTGAGGCGGATACCCGAACGCCGCGAGGCGCCGCGCGATGCGGCTGAGGGAGATCTCCGCGGGTTCCCAGGTGATCCGCACCACCCGACGCACGAAATCGAGGGTCGTCTCGCGCACCCCCGGGAGCAGCGCCGGCAGCTTCTCCACGAGCCACACGCAAGCGGAGCAGTGGACCCCCTCCAGGTAGAGCTCGATCCGGAGGGTCCCCTCCGGCCCCGGACGGCAATACAGCGCCCGGAAGTCGTCCGTGTCGAGCTCGCCGTAGTCGCGCCCGCTCGTCAGCGCGCGCTGCGGGGGCGCCTCGGCGGCGTCCCGATAGGCGTAGTAGCGCTCGAGCCCGCACTCGTGGAGCAAGGCGTAGACCTGCCGGCAACCGCCGCAGCAGAACTGCGTCGGGGACTCGACGTCGATCAGGACCGCGGGTACCGGCAGCCCGCAGTGGCTGCACGCGACCTCGGCGGGATCCGTGGCGTCCCCGGGTTGCGCGGAGGCCGACGCGGAAAGAGCGGTCGACGTCGACGGAGACGGCGCACGGGCCGTCGCAGGTGGCGTCGCGCGCGCCTCCGCAGGCCCCGTACCGATCGGCTCCAGCTCCGGCATCACGGGTCGGCTCCTTGGGCGTGCAGCGGGCAGGTCCCCGTCGCCTCATGGCTCTCCCGCGGGTCGCTCGCCGCGCCGCTCTCCCCCGACAGGACGTCCGCGGCACGGAGCCCCTTGAAGGCCTCTCCCGGCACCGTGCCCCGGGAGAAGATCGTGAGTCCCCCCGCCACGATGAGCCCACAAGCCGTCACCGTCGGCAGGTGGCGTCGCAAGGGGCGCAAGATCCCCTGGAGCCCCAGCCCGAACCCCAAGAGCAGTGGCACCGTCCCCGACCAGAAGGCGATCATCACCAGCGCTCCATGCCAGGGGCTCGCCGTCGCCGCCGCTCCGAGCACGAACGCGTAGAGCCAGCCGCAGGGCAGGAGCGCCGACAAGGCGCCGAGGAGCGCCCCACGCACGGGTGCCCCGCGCCCGGCGAGCCCGCGCAGGAGCCAGGCCGAAAGACGCCCCACGGGGCTCGGCGCCGCCGATCCCTTCAAAGACACGAGGCGTTCACCGCGCGGCGCGCGGCGCAGCCGCTGCTCCAGGATCACCACGCCCCACAGGGCCATGCCCGCGCCGGCGACGACCGCCGCGACGCGGCCCACGCCCACCGCCGTCCCCGCGAGATCCAGGGCACTCCCCAAGGCGCCCGCGACGATGCCCAGGGTGGTGTACCCGACGAGCCGGGCGCCGTGATACGCGAGGTGCGGTGTGAATCGTCGCCCGGAGCCCTCCCCCGCATAGAGCGCGACCAGGCCACCGCACATGCCGACGCAGTGCAGGCTGCCCAGGAGGCTCGCCACGAGGATGGGCACGAGGGCGACGAGAGGCATCAGCTTTTCCCTCCGACCTGCAGCACGTGGCGTTGGACATCCGTGAAGCGGATCCCCTGACGTTCCACGACGAAGCGGAACTCCCAGAGTCCTGGGCGCACGTCCGTCAAGCGCGCCCGATAGACGCCCTCCCCCGCCCCCTCGAGGGTCACCTGGCGGATCTCGGCCGCGCGCGCGTTGTGGAACGCCTCGATCTGCACGTCCGCGTCGTCGAGCGCTCCCGCCGGGCCCGCCAGGGTCACCGAGAGATCGACGGCCCCGTCCCGGCCGCCGATCGGCGCGGGGCCCACCTCCAACGTCCACCCGAGCTCACGGTTCTGCGCCTCCTGGCGCTTCTCCGCGTCGAGCTCCACCGCCTTCTGGTAGTAGTTCGGCTCCAGGGCGAAGCTCGGGTCGTCGATGGCCAGCGCCGTCATCACGCCGAGCCCGGCGAGGCCCCCGCCCAGGATGAGCGCAGGGGCGAAAGCCCAGGCCGTCCCTCGCAGGCGCGACCCGCGCGGCGCAGCCTCCTCGGCGGGGCGCGGAGTGGAAGGCGCTGGTGCGCGCTCGGACGATGCGTCGCGGTCGTTCATGGGGTCTCCTCGGTGCTCGACGGTACGGCGCTCGACGGTACGGCGCCCTGCTCCGTACCTTGCGGGTCCGGGCGCGGTCCGACGAGGGTGTATGCGATCTCTTGGCTGTCGCCGGCTTCGTCGGTGACGCGGAAGTGAATCGATCGCTCTCCGACGATGCTCCCGACCTCGCCGATCACGAAGACGCTCGTCGAGGCGCTCTGCCCCGCCTTCACCGCCAAAGGGTTCTCCGGGGCGATGAGGCGCAGCTCCGGGGCATCCGCGAGCTCGATGGCGTAGGCCTCGTCGCGACCACCGCGGTTGACGATCTTGAGACGGATCTGGTTGCGCACCGTGCCCGCGTCCACGACGTAGGGCGCGCCGACCCCACGCAGCACGGTCACCTCGGCGCGATCACGGCCCGAAGCCAAGACGACGAGCGCACCCAACAACCCCACGAGGAGCGCCCCATAGGCGAACACCCGGGGACGGAGCCGCCGCGCCGGGCTCTTGCCCGCGAAGCCCGCCTGGGAGCCGTAGCGGATGAGATCCTCGGGGCGATGGATGCGAGGCATGATCGTGTTGCAGGCGTCCACGCACTGACCGCAGGCGATGCACTCGAGCTGCAGCCCCTCTCGGATGTCGATCCCCGTCGGGCAGGCCACGACGCACGCCTTACAGTCGATGCAGTCTCCGGTGGGCCCTGCGTCGCTCTTCGCCTTGCCGTGGGTCCGGGGCTCGCCGCGGCGCGCGTCGTAACCGATCACGACGGAGTCCTTGTCGAGCAGCACGGACTGGAGCCGCGCGTAGGGACACACGACCGTGCACATCTGCTCCCGGAAGTAGGCGAAGTCGAAGAAGACGAGCCCGGCCGTCCCCGCCATCACCAGGAAGGGCACGGGGTGCTCGGCGGGCGACTGCCGCACCCAGGTCGCGAGCGCCTCGACCCCGACGAAGTAGGCCAGGAACACGTTCGCCACGAGCGCCGAGAGCACCAGGAACACGAGGTTCTTCAGGAGGCGCCGCATCGGCAGCCCGCCCCGGCGATCCAGCTTGATCTGCTCGTTCCTCCCGCCCTCGAAGAGCCGCTCGATGGGGCGAAACAGGAACTCCATGTACACCGTCTGCGGGCAGCCCCAGCCGCACCACGCCCGCCCGACCACCGCCGTGACGAGCACGACGCCGAGCAGAATGCTCAACATGAGCAGCATCAGCAGCACCCCATCCGTCGGCAGGAACGTCTTGCCGAACAGGTGGAACTGACGCTGCGGCACGTCGAGCAGGATGGCGGGCTTGCCGTTGATCTTCACGAAGGGCAAGGCCACGAAGGTGGCGATCAACAGCCACGCCACCACGAGCCGACGCCGGTACCACTTCCCGTCGTAGAGCTTGGGGCGGATCCGGTTGCGCGTCCCGTCCGCGTTGAGGGTCGGGAGAACACGCTCGGGAGCTGGAAGGGCACCGGACATGCTGAAGAAACGTCGTCTCGAGACGGAGGTTCGGGGTCAGGGGGTAGCGGTCACGGGGTTTCCTTCGGGGGCCTTGCCGGGCACGTTCGTGCCGCGCATCGTGCCGACGAAGGCGGTGACCTTCTTGAGGTCCTCGGGGGTGAGCTGGCGCTCCCAGGGCGGCATGCCTTTCTCGGGGACCCCCTTGGCGATCACCTCATAGATGTCCATGAGGCTCCCGGAGCCGTGGAGCCAGCGGTCGTCCGTGAGGTTCGGGCCGATGAGCCCCTGCCCCTTCTCTGCATGACAAGCGGCGCAGGAGGCCGCGAACTTCGCCGCCGCGTCTTCCATCGAGCTCGCGTCGGCCATCAGCTGCGCCAAGCTCTCCTCGCTCACCTCTTGTCCGAGGGCCGCCTCCGCGGCGCGGGCGCTGGCCTCCGCCACGTCCGCCTCATATGCCGCCAAGACGGAGACGCCGTTGCCGCCGAGGTGGTACCAAAAGAGATAGCCCAGGGAGAAGACGAAGGTCCCCCAGAACATGTTCTTCCACCAAGACGGCATCGGGTTGTCGTACTCGACGATGCCGTCGTACTCGTGCTCGAGGATCGGCGCCTCGCCGCTCGCCGCGTCGGAGGGCTCCTCCTTCGAGCGACGACCGGAGGAGGCTCCCGCCTCATGGACGGGTGCATCTCCCGTTTCTGGGTGCGACTTGGCTGCGTCGGGGGACGTGTCCGAAGGTACGTTGGTCGAAATCGACATCTCGTGGCTCCGCGCGATTGGATGCGGTTCGAAAGACGGTCGGGGCGAGCCGAGGGCTCAGGCGCCGAGGTGGGGAGGGGGTTCGGGGCTGCGCACCGAATGAGGCGCGCCGGGAGCGGGGGCGTCCTCCAAGGGGAGGAAGCGGGCGGCGTCCAGGCGCTGCGCGTTCCTCTTCGAGAACACCGACACGCACACGGTCACGAACGCCACCAGGAACAAGACCAGCGCCGCTTCGGCGAACCACGCGAGCCCCGCCGCGCTCATGATGTCACTGAGCTTCATCGGGTCACCTCACCTTCCTGCTCGGCCGCCGTGAGCCCCGCCACCGGGGTCGTCGACTCGCCCGTCCCGGGCGCCGGCTTCTTGATGTCCGTACCGAGGCGCTGCAGGTACGCCACGAGGGCGACGATCTCCTTGTCCTCGAGCCCCGCGGGGCCGCCCTGCGCCACGATCTCCTCACCGATCGTCCGCGCCTGCTCCCGCGCCATCTCCTCGGCGCGCTGCACCGCCTCGCCGTAGGGAACGCCCAACATGACCATGGCGTCGACCCGGGGTTGGATTACCGAGAAGTCGATGGGCTTGGTGGAGAGCCAGGGATACGCGGGCATGATCGACTGGGGTGTGATCGCCTGCGGATCCTCCATGTGGCGCACGTGCCAGAGGTGCGGGTACTTACCGCCGATCCGCGCCAGGTCCGGGCCGATGCGGCGCGAGCCCCACTGGAAGGGTCGGTCGTAGACGAACTCTCCGGGCTTCGAGTACTCGCCGTAGCGCTCCGTCTCCGACCGAATGGGGCGGATCATCTGCGAGTGGCAGTTGTAGCATCCCTCGCCCACGTAGATGTCGCGCCCGTAGAGCTCCAGGGGCGTGTACGGCTGCACGGAGGCGATGCTCGGGACGTTCGAGCGGATCATGAACGTGGGGATGATCTCGAGCAGTGACGCGACCCCCACCGCCACGACGACCCACACGGTGAACAGCAGCGGGCGGCGCTCCCAGACCCGGTGCCAGGCCGCGTCCGCCAGGTACCGCAGCTTGTAGGCCAGGTCCGTCATGGACCCGTGGGCGGGGATCACCAGCCGCGGGCGCGGCGCGGTGTCCGGGGTGAGCGCCGGGGCTTCAAACTCCTCGTCCTCGTACGTCGCGGGGCGGCGCCGCCACGTCATGAACAGGTTGTAGCCGCAGATCAGGATCCCGAGGACGTACAGAGATCCTCCGACGACGCGCACCCAGTACATGGGCAGGATGCGGACGACCGTCTCGACGAAGTCCGGGTAGGCCAGGCGCCCCGTCTCGTCGAAGGCGCGCCACATGAGTCCCTGCGTCACGCCGGCCGCGTAGATGGCGACGACGTACAGCAGGATCCCCAAGGTGCCGAGCCAGAAGTGCGCGTTGGCGAGCTTCTGGGAGTAGAGCTTGCCCGTCTGGAAGACCCGCGGCGCGAGCCAGTACAGCATGCCGAAGGCCATGAACCCGTTCCACCCGAGGGCGCCCGAGTGCACGTGGGCGATGGTCCAGTCGGTATAGTGCGACAGCGCGTTGACGCTCTTCACGGACAGCAGCGGACCCTCGAAGGTCGCCATGCCGTAGAAGGTGATGCCCACCACGAAGAACTTGAGGATGGGATCCTCGGCGACGCGGTTCCAGGCGCCGCGCAGGGTCAGCAGGCCGTTGATCATGCCGCCCCACGAAGGCATCCACAGCATGACGCTAAAGAGCATGCCGAGGGTCGACGCCCACTCCGGCAGCGCGGTGTAGTGCAGGTGGTGCGGCCCCGCCCAGATGTAGATGAACACCAGCGACCAGAAGTGCAGGATGCTCAGCTTGTACGAGAAGACCGGGCGGTTCGCGGCCTTGGGCAGGTAGTAGTACATCAAGCCCAGGAAGGGCGTCGTCAGAACGAACGCGACGGCGTTGTGCCCGTACCACCACTGCATGAAGGCGTCCTGCACGCCCGCGTACACGGAGTAGCTCTTCAGCCAGCCCGCCGGCAGCGACAGGTTGTTGAAGACGTGCAGGATGGCGACCGTGACGATGGTCGCGATGTAGAACCAGATCGCCACGTACAGGTGGCGCTCACGGCGCTTGGCGATCGTGCCGAAGAAGTTCACGGCGAAGGCGACCCACACGACGGTGATCGCCACGTCGATCGGCCACTCGAGCTCCGCGTATTCCTTGCTCTGGCTGAAGCCGAGGGGCAGCGTGACCGCGGCGGCGACGATGATCGCCTGCCAACCCCAGAAGTGGAACGCGCTCAGCTTGTCGCTGAACATGCGCGCCTTCAGGAGGCGTTGGCTCGAGTGATAGATGGCCGCGAAGATCGCGTTGCCGGCGAACGCGAAGATCGCCGCGTTGGTGTGCAGCGGGCGCAGCCGGCCGAAGCTCAGCTGGGGCAACCCGAAGCTGAGCTCGGGACGCACCAGCATCAGGGCCAGCCACAAACCGATCAGCGTCGCGACCGCCCCCCACACCACGGTCGCGAACAAGAATTTGCGGACGATTGCGTCGTCGTAACTGAACTTCTCGACACGGGCGGACATCGCCTCGCCCCACAGCAAGAGCCGTGCCTTCTTCTCCGCGGTGCCGGTCCCAGGGGATTTCTGCCGCGGAGGGCGCGACCGACTTCGGGGAGCCCCTTTCGACCGGGCGCAAAATCTGCCAGCGGGCCGGATCTCCGCGCGCAATCTGCGCGGCCCCGGAGCTCCATCTCCCGGACGGGGCGCGCCAGCAGCGTTGCAGTGTCAAAAGAACCCGACGCGGGTCTCGCGTACCGACACGAAGACGGTTCGAACGAGGAACCCGGCCTCCGCGAGCGCCCTGACTCTGCCCGAGTTCGGTCCCTCCCGGAATGATGCCCGACAGCTCCGGACGAGGCGCGGCAGCCACCCGTCCGGGTCTCCCGCGCTCCGCGGGCCCGAACACGCCCCTTCGAGGCCCCCCTCCCGGCAGGAGCGTCGATAGCCGTACAGGGGCACCCCAAGTGGTCCTTTTTCGTGTAGAGTTGCGCGTTGACTGCCGGGAAAGCGCTTCCGCAGGCCCGCCCCGGTGGCCCACGCGGCGGCCCCACACGAGGCGCCGCTGCCGATCTCTACGGGAAATACCCCGATGCCCTCTTCCCTCCGACCTCCTCGAAAGTCCGTCCCTCCCTCCCCCGCTGCCCGGCTGCTGCTCCCAGCGCTCCTCGCCCTCGGCGCGACGTTGCCCGCCCACAGGGCAAACGCCAGCGACGCGGCCGACCCGAACGCGACGGAGCCCCGCCCACCGGAGCCCCGCCCACCGGAGCCAGCCACGACGGAGCAAGGCACGGACGAGGCGGCCCTCGTAGAAGCGCGGCTGCATTTCGCGAACGGCGTCGAGCTGCTCCAGTCCTCTCCCCCCAACTATCAGGACGCCTTTCCTCAGTTCTTGGCGGCCTACGCCAAGAGCGGCCGGAGCTGGAAGGTGCTCGGCAACCTCGGCCTCTGCGCCCTGAAACTCGAGCGGGACGGCGAAGCCCTCACCTACTACCGCCGCTACCTCGACGAGGGCGGTGACGAGGTCGATCCGGACGAGCGCGCGGACATCGAGCGGGAGCTCCTGCTGGTGGAGGGCAACCTCGCCCACCTCCAGCTCCGCGCCTCGGAGCCGAACGTCCGGATCACCGTGAGCCGGCAGGGCTCGTCCGCGCCGCCGCAGGTGTATCAACTCACCGAGGGGCAGCCCTTGGGTTTGCGCGCAGGCGCTCACACGGTGACGGCCGAGGCGGGCGGCAAGACCCGCACCTGGGAAGGGGTCCTGTCCCCCGGGCAGACCGCCGAGCACTTCTTCGACTTCACCGAGGCTCCGGTCGCGGGTGCGCCCCTCGCTCCGGCGACCACGTCGACGGCGGCCTCGGACAGCGGCGTGAGCCCCCTGCGCCTGACGGGCTTCGTGACGGCGGGGGTGGGCGTGGCCGCGTTGCTCGGCGGCGGAGTGACGGGGTTCCTCACGAAGCAACGAGAAGACGACGCTCGCGACCAGTGCGCGGGCAACGTCTGCCCGACGGCGGTGCGGTCGGACTTCGACAGCGCCGAGTCCCTGGCGACCCTGACGAACGTCCTGCTGATCGGCGGCGGGGTGCTCGCGGTCACCGGGGTGACCCTGATCTTGCTCGGGGGAGATTCCAAGGCCGAGAACCCCACCGCGGCGCGAGTCCAGCTCACCCCGTCCGCCTTGCCCCAGGGCGGAGGCCTCTGGGCGACGGGGACCTTTTGAACGCAGTCGCGTGAGTCTGGGAGAGAATGAACATGTATCGCATCGTGAGCGCCCGCACCGGGCTCATCGTATCGACGCTGTTTGTGTGTGTCGGCATCGCCTCCAGCTGCACCGTGGACACGGACGGCCTGGTGTTCGAGGACGTGGACTCGAGCGGGGGCTTGGGCGGCGACACCGGCCAAAGCCATTTCGGGGGGCTCGGGGGTGATGGGGGTGACGGCGGCGCCATGAGCGTCGGCTGCGAGCACGGCGCGATGGACTGCGACGGCAAGCAGGTGGAGATCTGCGCCGGCGGCGAGTGGTATCCCGCCGGGGAGGCCTGTGAGTTCGTCTGCGTGGCGGGCCTGTGCGTCGGCAGCTGCGATCCCGGGAGCACCCGGTGCCTCGGCAACACCACCCAACAAACCTGTAGCGCCGAAGGCATGTGGGGCGCCGACGAGGAGTGCGAGTTCGCCTGCGTGGACGGCGCCTGTGGCGGAGAGTGCAAGCCGGGCGCCATGGGGTGCGACGACGCCATGCCCCAACGCTGCGACGATCAGGGCGCCTGGGTGGACGAGCGCGACACTCCTTGCCCGACCACCTGCAACGACGGCAAGTGCGACACCTGTGAGACGCCCGGCGAGACCCAGTGCTCGTCGGACACGGAGGAGCAGACCTGCGGGGACGAGCTGGAGTGGGGCAGCCCGGAGACGTGCGAGTACGTCTGCTTCGGCGGCGGGTGCACCGGCGTCTGCACCCCGGGCAGCGCCCGCTGTGACTCCACAACCCATCGGCAAATCTGCGGGGCCAACGGCGAGTGGGGGCCCGCGACCGCCTGCGGCGATCAGGCGTGCGTCGGAGGCGAGTGCGTTGGGGTCTGCGCGCCAGGCGCGAAGCGCTGCAACAACGGCCGCGTCCAGCTCTGCAACGGGGAGGGTCAGTGGGAGAACGCGGAGACCTGCTCGGGGGAGAAGCCCGTCTGCGTGAGCTCCGGTAGCTCCGCCTACTGCGCCGTCTGCCAGCCCGGCGCCAAGCGGTGTGACTACAAGCACCCCGAAATCTGCAGCTCGAACGGCGGCGGTTGGAAACGCGAGACGGACCCCTGCGCCTTCGCCTGCTACCGGGGCACCTGCATCACGGCGAAGGACACCGGGGTCTGCAAGGTCGATCGAGACGCCGGCGGCTGTAACTCCACCACTGAGGCCTGGGCTTGTGTCAGCGGGGCCCCGCACGTGGGAAATTGCACCAAGGGACAGACGTGCGAGGACGGCTCCTGCGGCGGCAAGAGCACGGGCACGGGCACAGGCGGCCGCTTCACGCTCTGAGCGGTCGCCCGAGACGGAGAACCCCACGATGACCCTCGTCCCCGGCGACGTCCTCGACGGCAAATACCAGATCGTGCGCTTGCTCGGCACGGGAGGCATGGGCGCGGTGTACGAGGGGCTCAACGTCCGCATCCATCGCCGCGTCGCGATCAAGGTCCTGCACGGGAACGTGGCGGGCAACGCGGAGGCCGTGGAGCGCTTCGAGCGCGAAGCGCAGGCGGCCGGGCGCATCGGGTCGAGCCACATCGTCGAGGTGCTCGATCTCGGCGATCTGCCGAGCGGCGACCGGTACATGGTCATGGAGTACCTCGAGGGGCAGAGCCTCGCGGAGCGGGTCCGCGCCCGCGGCAAGCTGCCCCCCCAGGAGATCTACCCCATCGCCGTGCAGCTGCTCGAAGGGCTCGCCGCTGCCCACGCGGCGGGCATCGTCCATCGCGATCTGAAGCCGGACAACGTCTACCTGATCACGTCGAAGCGCGACGGAGGAACGGACTTCGTCAAGATCCTGGACTTCGGGATCTCGAAGTTCAACACCCTCGGGGGGGAGTTCTCCATGACGCGCACCGGCGCCGTGATGGGGACGCCCTATTACATGTCGCCGGAGCAGGCGAAGGGCGCGCGGGCGCTCGATCAGCGCGCGGACCTCTACGCGGTAGGCGTCATCCTCTACGAGTGCTCCTCCGGGCGCGTGCCCTTCCAGGCGCAGACCTTCAACGAGCTCCTGTTCAAGATCGTGCTGGAGGAGCCCCCACCGCTCCGGGAGCTCCAGGCGGGCCTGGACGAGGGCTTCATCGCTCTGGTCGCCAAGGCGATGGCCCGCGACGTCGAACACCGCTACCAGTCCGCAGCGGAGTTCCAAAAGGCGCTGCACGGCTGGGCGCAGGGAGCCGGGCTCGGTGACGGCGGCGTGACGGGACACACGCTCCCGCTGGGTGCGGCGCGGCCCGCGCCGCCTGCGGCCACGCCGCCCGCAGTCGCAACACCCGGCGCCGCGTCGCCCGCGGGGGCGTCGTTCCCTGCCGGCGGCACGCTGACGGCTCCCCCGGCGGCGGCAGCTGGCATGTCGACGAGCGACGGACCGACGCCCGCGACGGCACCGGGCTGGGCGCGCACGGAGGGCAACGGAGATCCCACCGTGCCGCCGGCGCGACGCGGCGGCAGTCATGCCCCCTGGCTCGTGGCCGGCGGGCTCGGGGTCGCTCTGATCGGAGGTGGAGTCGCCCTCTTGCTCGGAGGAGGCCCCCCCGACCCCGCTCCGTCCGAGGAGCGGCCCCTCGGCGCCTCCGCCCCCGGAGCAGGAGACGTCCCAGCTTTCGGCGAGGACGGTCCCTCGACCGCGCCGGACGCTGCCGACGCCCCACCGGCGAACGCCGCGCCCCCGGAGGCGCCCTCCGCAGGAGAGGCCTCCCCGGAGGCTCCCTCTCCGCAGGACTCCACCAGCCAGGCTCCTGCCGCGCAGCCCTCCTCCGCGCAGCCCTCCTCCGCGCAGGGAGCCTCCCCAAAGCCGTCCTCCGCAGAGCCATCCCCCGCAGAGGGGTCGACACAGGGTCCCTCGAAGCAGTCTTCGCCCCAGCCGGCTGCGTCTCGACCGCGCCCCGCCGCGACCTCGGGCTCCGCCCCGAGCGCGGCGACGCCCACGCCCCAAGACAAGGCGAAGACGAGCACCGGCCGCACCATCCGCTCGACGCTGTGAGGGCGCGCCAGGCCGCCCACACCACCGCGCGGCCACAGGGACGCAGCCACGGAGTCACTCGAGCTGGCGCAAGGACGCCTCGACAGCCAATCGGTCCCTCCGGGGCGCCCGACTTGCGCCGCGGCGCCGCCGCCCGAAAGCTTGAGCACACCGATCGCGCCCCTGGCAGCGCTCACCCATCTTCTCGAAACGGGAGCCCCGACGAGCCGGCTCATCCTCATGGTTTCGGTGCTCGGTGTCGTTCGTCCGAGTCGCGACGGACACCCCTCCGTCCCTCGTACGCCCTCGCCGCCCTCTTTCGACGCTCTCTTTCGACGCTCATGCAACCCACGGTCCTCCTCTTCGACATCGACGGCACCTTGATCTCCTCAGGAGGTGTGGCGCGCCGCTGCATCCAGCAGGCCTTCGCCGAGCGTTACGGCAGGAGCGACACTCTGGCGGCCTCCTTCGGCGGCATGACGGATCGCGCCATCGTGCGGGAAGCCCTCGGCCCTCTCCGCCCCGACCTCCAGGGCGCCGCTCTGGAGATGGAGATCGACGCCGCCCTCGACGCCTACCTCGCCGTCCTCGAGGCCGAGGCCGGCGCCGCGACCTCGAGCTTCCGAGTCCATCGGGGGATCCACGCCGCCCTCGACGCGGTGGTGGGGCGCGCGGACTACGCGGTGGGTCTCGGCACCGGGAACGTACGCCGCGGCGCGCGCATCAAGCTCGAGTGCGTGGGCTTGTTCGACGCCTTCACGTTCGGCGGCTTCGGCTGCGACCACATCGAGCGCCCGCGGCTGCTCCACATCGGCGCGGAGCGCGGCGCCGCGGAGCTCGGCGTGCCCCTCGCCGCCTGTCGAGTGGTCGTGATCGGTGATACGCCGAAGGACGTCGCCGCCGCCCACGCCATCGGCGCCGAGTGCGTCGCCGTCGCCACTGGAGCCGCGAGTCGCGCGGAGCTCCTGGCCCATCGGCCTGAGGCGCTCTTCGACGATCTCGCCGAGCCTGGCGCCATCGAAGCCATCATCGGCTCTTGAAGGATTCTTCCACTCTGGCCGCGTGAGGCCTCGGGATGGCCTCGGGGAGGTCCCGGCGACATCGCGTTCTCCGGGAACATCCCCGGAACCGCACTGTCGTAGGTCCGAATGCCACGCCTCAGCCCCGCCCCCCTCCCTGATCTGCTCAACGCCCAGCCTACCTGCGGCATCGATCTCGAGCGAGCGAAGCTGGCCATCACCCTCGCCTTCGCTGGCGGCACCTCCGGTGGGCTCTTCGGCGATCTCCTGGAGCAATCCACGATCGCACCCTCCACCTGGCAGCCCGCCAGCTACGCGGGGGACCTGTTCCTGCAGCGCTTCGTGGCGGAGTGCTTCAAGATCCAGATCGGAGCCCACCAGCCCCTGGTGATGACACAGCAGCTGCTCCGTGTGTTGGCTCACCCTCCCGCCGAGCGACGCACGGTCGAATTTCGCCGAGAGATTCTCCGCGAGCTGCTCGACTCCCCGGAGCTCCGCAAGGAGCTCGAGACGCTGTATCTCTCCCTGTGCCGGTTCCGCGCAGGGCTCGAGGCAGCGGGCGGCGCGCGCAACCCCGATCCCAATCAACGCCAGCTCGACCTCCTCGTCGAGCTGAAGACGAGCTTCGAGTGCATGGCGCGGGGGTTCGCCACGGCCCGCTCCGGGCTGTCGCGTCTCGCCGACTTCGGCGCGCAGGTCCTCGGGGGGGAGGCCTATCGCGCCCTCGACGATCTGCTGCGCTACGACGGGCGGCTCGGCAACGTCACCCTGAAGGTGGGCGTGGGCGCCGACGGACGGATCCGGGGCTTCGACGTCGTGTCCCTCGAGGAGAGCACGGACAACCCCTTCGTGAACCCGCCCTGGCGCCGCTGGCTCGCTCGGGTCGAGCTCTTCTTGCGCGGCTACCGCTTCGGTCACGACGAGGTCATGGCGCGGCTCCTCGACGCCGTGTTCACCGGGCTCGAGGACGAGATCGCCCTGCTCGTGCCCCTGCTGCGGGACCTGGAGTTCTACCTGGGTGCCCTGTGCCTGCGGGATCGGGCGGAGGCGGCCGGGCTGGCCGTGTGTTTGCCGAAGCTCGTGAGCGCCGAGGAGCCCCGACGCATCGAGGGCTTGTTCAACCCATTGCTGTTGATGAGCGGCGTTCAGCCCGTGCCCTGCACGCTGGTCACGGAGCGCCTCGCCACCACGGTCCTCGTGACGGGCCCGAACTCCGGCGGCAAGACGCGCTTGCTCCAATCCATCGGCCTCGCCCAGCTCCTGGCGCAGTCGGGCCTGTTCATCCCCGCGCGATCGGGTTCCATCGCCTTGGCCCCGGCCCTCGTCATGTCCCTGATCGAGGAGACCCGCGCCGATCAGGCCGAGGGCCGCCTCGGCATGGAGCTGATGCGGATCCGCCACCTGTTCGAGCGCCTCCCGCCGGGGGCGATGGTGCTCCTCGACGAGCTGTGCTCGGGCACGAACCCCTCCGAGGGCGAGGAGATCTTCGAGCTGGTGGTGACGATGCTCGGCCGCCTGCGCCCCCAGGCGTTCATCACCACCCACTTCCTGACCTTCGCTGCCCGGCTCGAGCGAGAGCGCAAGATCGCCGGGCTGTCCTTCCTCCAGGTGGAGCTCGGCCCCCAGCGACGCCCCACCTATCAATTCACGGAGGGAGTGGCGGAGACGTCCCTGGCGGGCCACACCGCCGAGCGCCTCGGGGTCACGGGCGAGCAGCTGCTGGCGCTCATCGATCACAACCTACGCCTCCACGGTGAGCTCCCGGGCGCGCACGCCGCGCCCCTCGACGCCCCTCCCCCAGCCCCCGCGCCGGCCGGCTCGTTCCTGTCCCCGGCTCCGGCGCCGCAGGCGCCAACGACCGCGGCGGCGCAGGCAACCAAGGTTCGAGCGGGCGAGACGTCGAAGCGCGCGGGCCTGCCGGACCCACGCCAGGCGACACACCAGGTGGGCCGTCGATGACGTTCCTCGTGACCCGAAAGATGTCCCCGGAGCTCGCGGCCCGTGTGCGGGCCAGCGTGCGCGGACGACGTGTCCGGCCTACCAGCGCCCGCGCTCCCCGCACCGTGGCCTTGGTGCGCTACTGCCTGCTGGGAGCGCTCCTCACCGCCGCGGCGGGCGTGTTGCTCCTGCGACGGCAGGTCCACGACGAGCTGGCGGCGGAGCGGGCGGCCCTCCTCGACGGCGTGCGCGAGCAGGCCTCCCGGGTCACGCCCGACGATCGCCGCGCCCTGGAGCGGGCCCGCCATTGGCTCGCCCAGGTGGCGGCCGGGGAACCCCCGGAGGACCTCATCGCGGAGGAGCTCCGCTCCGCCGACGGGTTGAGCGCGGTCCTCGCCCGCCCCACCCTCTACGTGCGCGGGCCCCAGGCCAGCTTCGCCTCCCCCGAAGGACTCCAGGAGAGCGCGGCCACCTCCCCCAAGGACGCCTTCGTGCTCTGCCTGAACGAGCCGCCCGCCACCCGGTCGGAGCGGACGATCCTCGGCCGCACTCGCACCGCCTACGCGGGGGGCAGCCGGATGGCGCAGGCGACGGGCCACGTCGAGCGGCTGCACGCGGCCCTCGTCACCCTGCCCCTCCTCGATCCCGCGTGGCAGGAGCGCGTCGAGACGGCCGCAGGGCGGCGTGAGCTCCTCCAGCTCCGTCGCGAGCTCGAGCGTGCCCCCTTCGACGCGGCCGTGCGGGCGCTGCAGGCTCGCCAGCTGTTGTTCCTGATCGACGGCCCAGCGGATACCACCGGGCCGACGGAGCTGGACGGCGAGCGCCCTCACCCGGTGCGCGTCGGCCTCGTCGATCTGGGAGGAGATCGCCTCCTGCTGCTGTTGCGCCGGCGCGTCGATCCGAGCTGGATCTCCGAGGCGACCCGCGCCGAGTACGCCCGCGGCATGGACAGCTGCGCGCTCGCCCTCGACATACGGCAAGACCTGCTCGGCGAGGGGGAGCCGACCGCGGCGGAGTGATCTCGCCGCGCGACGCCCCCGACAGGGACGACGCGCCCCCCGCGCCCGCCTTCGCGCGCCGGCCTCGACGGAGCACCTCGAGACCCTCCCGCTCACCGGCCGTCCCACTGAATTACCGCGCGGGGGCACCGTTGCATGGACTGCCGTGCGTTACGTCTTGACCGCCGTGGCCCTGCTCCTCGTCGTGGCCACCCTGGCCGGCCTGAAGGGCGCGCAGATCGCGCGGCTCATGGAGTACGGCGAGGAGGCCGAACGCGCCGGCCCGCCCCCCGAAGTGGTGGGCACCGCCATCGCGGAACAGCAGACCTGGGAGGTGACCCTCAGCGCTGTGGCCAGCATCGCCACCGGTCGCGGCGTCGCCCTGAGCAACGACACGCCCGGCATCGTCTCGCGCCTGCACTTCGAGTCGGGCGCTTCGGTGAAGACGGGGCAGCTGCTCGTCGAGCTCGACAGTGACGTGGAGCGCGCCCAGCTGCGCGCCCTGCAGGCGCGCCGTGATCTCGCCGAGCGCAACCTGAACCGATCCCGGTACCTGGTGAGCACCGGGGCCATCCCCCAGGCGCAGCTCGACAACGATGAAGCTGCCTTCACGAGCCAGGCCGCCGAGGTGAAGGCGCTGGTCGAGCAGATCGAGCGCAAGCGCGTGCGCGCGCCCTTCTCGGGGAAGATCGGCATCCGCGAGGTCAACCTCGGCCAGTATCTCGCCCCCGGCACGCGCATCGCCGTGCTCGAAGCGGACGAGCCAGAGTACGTCGACTTCACCCTCCCCCAACAGCACTTGAGCAGCCTCGCCCGGGGCATGCCCGTCCGCGCCCTCGACTCGACCGGAGCGCTCCTCGTCGAAGGCTCGATCAGCGCGATCGATCCGGCGATCGATCCGATCACCCGGAGCGTGCGGGTGCGCGCCAGCCTCCCCGAGGACGACCGGCTCCGCCCGGGGATGTTCGTGCAGGTCGAGGTGGTGCTGCCGCAGCGGGCGGACGTCGTCACCATCCCGCTCACGGCGGTCCTGCGCGCTCCCTACGGCGACTCCGTCTTCCTCGCCGAGCCACGCCCCGCTCCGGAGGGAGCCCCCCAGAAGGTGGCGCGACAGGTCTTCGTGCGCGTCGGCGAGACCCGGGGCGACTTCGTCTCGATTCTGGAGGGCATCACCCCTGGCCAGGAGGTCGTCGTCGCTGGCGCGTTCAAGCTCCGCAACGACATCCCCTTGATCGTCGACAACAGCGTCGCCCCCGAGCCGCAGCTCGACCCTCGCCCCGAAGACCGCTGATCACACAGGCGCACCGCCCATGAGGTTCACGGACATCTTCATCCATCGGCCGGTGCTGGCCATCGTGCTCAACCTGGTGATCGTCATCGCCGGGCTCCAGGCGATCCGCACCCTGAACGTCCGCCAGTACCCCAAGCTCGAGAGCGCCACGATCACCGTCCAGACGGTCTACGTCGGGGCCAACGCCGAGCTCGTGCGCGGGTTCATCACGGCGCCGCTCGAGCGGTCCATCGCCGCCGCGGACGGCATCGACTACATCGAGTCCCAGAGCGTCCAGGGCATGTCGACGATCAACGTGCGCCTGCGCCTCAACTTCCCCGCCGCGGACGCCCTCGCCGACGTCAGCGCCCGCGTCGCCCAGGTGCGCGCCGATCTCCCCCCGGAGGCCGAGGTCCCGACCATCACCATCGAGCCCTCCGACGCCCAGGTGGCGGCCATGTACCTGGCCTTCGGCTCGGACATCCTCCAGGACAACCAGGTCACGGACTACCTGATCCGCGTCGTGCAACCCCGCCTGTCCTCCATCTTGGGGGTCCAACGCGCGGAGATCCTCGGCGCCCGCACCTTCGCGCTCCGGGCGTGGCTCAAGCCCGAGCGCATGGCCGCCCTGAACGTGAGCCCGGGGCAGGTGCGCGCCGCCCTCGCTGCCAACAACTACCTGGCGGCGGTCGGGGAGACCAAGGGACACCTGGTGCAGCTCAACCTGACGACGAACACGGATCTGCACACGGTCGACCAGTTCCGGCGCCTCGTCGTCCACCGACAGGACGACACCCTCGTGCGCCTGGAGGACATCGCCGACGTCGTCCTGGGAGCGGATACCTACGAGCAGGACGTCCGCTTCACCGGGAAGAAGGAGGTGTTCATGGGGGTGTGGGTGCTGCCCAACGCCAACTCCCTCGACGTGATCGCGGACGTCCGCCGGGAGCTGGAGACGATCCAGGCGGACCTCCCGACCGGCATGCGCGCGGCGATCGCCTTCGACTCCACGGTGTACATCGACAGCGCGGTGCACGAGGTCGTCCGGACCTTGTCCGAGACGGTGCTCATCGTGATGGTCGTGATCTTCCTGTTCCTCGGCTCCCTGCGCACCGCCTTCGTGCCCGTCGTCGCCATCCCCCTGTCGCTGATCGGCGCCGTGTTCTTGATGCAAGCCTTCGGCTTCACCATCAACCTGCTGACCCTGCTGGCGATCGTGCTGTCCGTCGGATTGGTCGTCGACGACGCCATCGTCGTGGTCGAGAACGTCGAGCGCAACGTGCGGGAGGGTCGCTCGCCCATGGACGCCGCCCTCGTCGGCGCGCGGGAGCTCATCGGCCCCGTCATCGCCATGACCTTCACCCTCGCCGCGGTCTACGCCCCCATCGGCTTTCAGGGGGGCCTCACGGGCGCGCTGTTTCGGGAGTTCGCGTTCACCCTCGCGGGCGCCGTGCTCATCTCGGGCGTGGTCGCCCTCACCCTCTCGCCCATGATGTCGTCCCGGCTGGTGCAGGCGGAGCGGCCGCAGGGGCGCCTGGCGCGGCTCGTCGAGCGGGCCTTCGCAGCCGTCAAGCGCTCCTACGGGCGCACCCTCGACCGCACACTCCAGGCGCGCCCCGCCGTGTACGCGGTCTGGCTCACCCTGGCTCTCCTGACGGTGCCCCTCTACACCCTCTCTCCCCAAGAGCTGGCCCCCTACGAGGACCAGGGGGCCCTCTTCAGCCAGCTCGACGTCCCCGCCAACGCCACTCTCGAACAGCTCACCCCTTACACCGAACAGGTCGAGCGCATCTTCGCGTCCGTCCCCGAGTACGCCCAGAGCTTCCAGGTCACGTTTCCGAGCGGCGGGTTCGCGGGAGCCATCATGAAGCCCTGGGACGAGCGTGATCGCCCCATCTTCCCCGTCCAAGAGGAGCTCGCCGCCAAGACCTTGGGTATCGCCGGAGTGCGCGCCCCGGTGTTCCTCCCGCCAGCGCTGCCGAGCGCCGGCTTCTTCCCCGTGGAGGTCGTGATCGCCTCCACCCAAGAGCACGAGGACGTGCTGCGGATCGCCCAACAGGTCGCCGAAGAAGCCACCCGCGCCGGCTTCTTCGCCTTTCCGCCAATCCTCGACGTGAAGATCGACCAGGCGATGACGGAGATCGTCATCGATCGGGACAAGGTGGCCAGCATGGGGCTCACGATGCAGCAGGTGGGGCTCGATCTGGCGTCCATGCTCGGCGGCAACTTCGTCAATCGCTTCACCATCGCCGGGCGCAGCTACAAGGTCATCCCCCAAATCGAGCGTCGCAGCCGCCTCACGACCGAGCAGCTCCAGAACATCCACGTGACGGGGCCCGCTGGCGAGCTGGTCCCCCTCCGCGCCTTCGCGACCCTGCGCGAGACCGTCGAGCCCCGCTCTCTCAACCGCTTTCAGCAGCTGAACGCCGTCAAGCTCTCGGGGGTCGCGGCGCGCTCCCTCGACAGCACCCTGACGGCCATCGAGGAGACGGCGGCGCGCCTCACGCCCGCGGGCTGGCGCATCGACTACACGGGCGAATCCCGCCAGCTCCGCCAGGAGGGCGGCAAGTTCCTCCCCGCCTTCGGTCTGGCCGTCGCGCTCATCTTCCTGGCGCTGGCGGCGCAGTTCAACTCCTTCCGCGATCCCTTCGTCGTGCTCGCGGGCTCCGTGCCCCTCGCGATGTTCGGCGCGCTCCTCTTCACCTTCCTGAAGTTCATGGGCCCGCCGGGCGTCCGCTTCCCCCTGACCGAGGGCTGGACCACGACCCTCAACATCTACTCACAGGTCGGCCTCGTGACCCTCGTGGGGCTCGTGGCCAAGAACGGCATCCTGATCGTCGAGTTCGCCAACGTCCGCCAGGCCGCCGGCATGAGCAAGCTCGAGGCCGTGCGCTCCGCCGCCACCACGCGTCTCCGCCCCATCCTCATGACGAGCGCAGCGACGGTCTTCGGGCACTTCCCCCTCACCCTCGTCACGGGTCCCGGCGCCGAGGCCCGCAACTCCATCGGGCTCGTCCTCGTCGGCGGCATGGTCTTCGGCACGCTGTTCACGCTCTTCGTCGTCCCCTCGGTCTACATGCTCATCGCGCAGGAACACCGAAGCTGACGCCGCGAGCGCCGTTGCCCCCTCGCGGGAGCCGCTCAGGCCCCCATCGGATCGGGCGCTGCGGGTGCAGAGGCGGCAGTTGGGCGCGCAGGGACGGAATCTGGGCGCGGAGAGCGGGTCATTCGGGGCGCAGGACCGGACTCGGAGCGCGCAGAACCGGAGACAGAGCGCGCAGAACCGGACTCGGAGCGCGCAGAACCGGAGACAGAGCGCGCAGAACCGGACTCGGAGCGCGCAGAACCGGAGACAGAGCGCGCAGAACCGGAGACAGAGCGCGCAGAA